>CAITHK010000266.1 GCA_903892175.1 uncultured Burkholderiales bacterium
CAGCCGAAGGAATCGTTGCTTCATTCATCAGCGGCACTACTGGTGCTTTGCTTGAAGTGAATTGTGAAACCGATTTCGTTTCTAAGAACGATGACTTTTTGGCTTTTGCTAATGAGTGTGTAAAGTTGGTTGCTGAGAAAAATCCAGCCGACGTTGCTGCTTTACTAGCATTGCCAATGAATGGCTCTACGGTTGATGAAGTGCGTAGCGCGTTGATCGGCAAGATTGGCGAAAACATCATGCCACGTCGTTTTAAGCGTTTTGCAGGTAGCAGTAAATTGGTTTCCTATCTCCACGGCACTCGTATTGGCGTCATGGTCGAGTTTGAGGGCGATGAAACTGCCTCCAAAGATGTGGCAATGCATATTGCTGCGATGAAACCAGTTGCTTTGTCTATGGCGGATGTGCCTGCTGAATCGATTGCTATTGAGCGCAGCGTTGCTGTGCAAAAAGCAGCTGAATCTGGCAAGCCACCTGAGATTGTGGAAAAGATGGTTGAAGGCTCAATTCAGAAATATCTTAAAGAGGTTTCTTTATTGAATCAGACTTTCGTGAAAAACGACAAGCAAACCGTTGAGCAAATGCTCAAAGCAGCCAATACCAACGTCAAAGCCTTCACCTTGTACGTGGTGGGCGAGGGCATTGAGAAAAAGGTAGACGATTTCGCCGCTGAAGTGGCAGCTCAAGTCGCTGCTGCCAAACAGTCGGCCTAACCACAAAAAGGGGAGCATCTGCTCCCCTTTTGACATCTGCTTCGTTCCCACGCTTAAGAAACATCAAGGAGATTTCTCATGACCTCAGCCCAGCCAGCCCATAAGCGCATCTTGCTCAAGCTGTCAGGCGAAGCTTTGATGGGCGATGATGCATTTGGCATCAACCGCGACACGATCGTTCGTATTGTGAATGAGGTCTCTGAAGTGATTCGCTTGGGCGTTGAGGTTGCCATTGTCATTGGCGGAGGCAATATTTTTCGGGGTGTTGCGGGTGGTGCGGTCGGTATGGACAGAGCTACCGCTGACTACATGGGCATGCTTGCCACCGTGATGAACTCTTTGGCTCTGGCCGACACCATGAACAAAGCAGGACTGACGGCGCGCGTGATGTCTGCCATTGCCATCGATCAAGTCGTGGAGCCCTATGTGCGCCCAAAAGCCTTGCAATACCTCGAAGAAGGCAAGGTTGTGATTTTTGCTGCCGGAACAGGCAATCCCTTCTTCACCACGGATACGGCGGCGGCTTTGCGAGGTGCTGAAATAGGTGCAGAAATGGTGCTCAAAGCGACCAAAGTGGATGGCGTCTACACAGCAGATCCTAAGAAGGATCCTGCTGCTACCCGCTACAGCCAGCTGAGTTTTGATGAGGCCATCAGTCAAAACTTAGGCATCATGGATGCCACTGCCTTCGCGCTGTGTCGTGATCAAAAATTGCCTGTGAAAGTCTTCTCAATTTTTAAAAATGGTGCGTTGAAAAGGGTGGTCTTGGGAGAAGATGAAGGCACCCTTGTGCACGCTTGATCAAGATTGAGATATTCTGCGCCCCTAGATTTTGGAGTAACCCATGACCATTGCTGACATCAAAAAAAACATCGAAACCAAGATGGATCAGACCATTGCCTCATTCAGCAACAGCTTGACCAAAATTCGGACAGGTCGCGCCAGTCCCGCTTTGCTGGATGCGGTACAAGTTGACTACTACGGATCGTTTGTTCCGATCAGCCAGGTGGCCAACGTCTCATTGTTGGATGCACGCACGATCAGCGTACAACCTTGGGAGAAAAGCATGTCTGCCAAAATTGAAAAAGCTATCCGTGACAGTGATCTTGGCTTAAATCCTTCATCGATGGGCGAGCTCATTCGTGTTCCTATGCCTCCCATGTCAGAGGAGCGCCGCAAAGAATTGACCAAAGTCGTTCGTTCCGAGGGAGAAAACGCCAAAGTCGCCGTGCGCAACCTGCGCCGTGATGCGAATGAGTCCGTTAAGAAATTGGTGAAGGACAAATTGGCTTCAGAAGACGACCAAAAACGTGCAGAGGTGGACATTCAAAAGGTGACTGACAAGCACATTGTCGACATTGACAAAGTGATAGCCAGCAAAGAACAAGAAATCATGGCGGTCTAACTACCCCATGCTCAAGCAACGCATCATCACGGCACTTGTGTTGTTGGCACTCTTTCTGCCCGCTCTCCTGACATCTACTGCTGAGCCGCTTGCTTTGCTCACACTTGTTTTGATTGCTGCGAGTGCGTGGGAATGGGGACGTTTAAATGGACTGGGTATGCGCGGTGCACTGCGGTGTGCAGGCGCCTGCCTTTTGATGTGTTTTCTCACTTGGGCGGCACGTTGGGCCTATGAGCCTCCTACTTTCATCTGGCCTGTTGTGGGTAGTTTGTGGGTATTAGGTGGTGCAGGGCTGCTTCATCTTGGCGTAGAGAGGTGGCAGCGTATTTCAAAAGCCCTTCGTCTGCTCATCGGGATATTGGCTTTGTGGGGAACTTGGTTGGCGCTTTACCAAGCAAAAGTCATGGGTACCAATTTCATACTCTCATTGTTGTTTCTTGTCTGGGTCGCAGACGTCGCGGCTTATTTTTCTGGCCGCGCTTTTGGGCGTCGAAAGCTTGCGGTACACATCAGCCCAGGCAAAAGTTGGGAGGGAGTCTGGGGAGGGATGGCTGCTGTTGTTGTGATGGCCCTCATTTGGGTTTGGATGGACAAAAAATTCGCCTTTGAAAGTCAAAGTTTGTTTGCTCAACTGAACCTTCGCGGCATGCCATTTTTGCTTGTGGCAACAGTGTTTCTAGTGGCCATGAGTGTGGTTGGGGATTTGGTTGAATCTTTGGTCAAGAGGAGCGCTGGAATGAAAGACAGCAGCCTCTTGTTGCCCGGGCACGGCGGGGTGTTGGACAGGGTGGACGCACTGCTGCCGACTTTGCCTATTGCCCTCATGTTGTTGCAACCCTTGCGATGATTTCAGCAATGACGTCCAAAGCTATGCAGTTGACAGTGCTCGGTTCAACGGGGTCTATTGGCACCAACACATTGGATGTGGTCGCACGCCATCCTGATCGATTCCAAATTTATGCACTGACGGGGGCTTCTCAGGTTGATGTGATGCTGCATCAGTGTCAGCGATTCAAGCCGCTGGTTGTTGTGATGGCGCACCCAGATGCTGCGCGTTCGCTCCAAGACAAGCTGAAAGCTGAAGGATTGCGCATTGACGTGCGTAGCGGAAC
>CAITHK010000267.1 GCA_903892175.1 uncultured Burkholderiales bacterium
CCGTGTGCAGCTGAAACACGTGTTTGGCGATGTCCAGCCTCATGACTTGCAAGCCATTCATGGTGCCGATGATTTGTCCTGCGCTCATTCCTGTATCACGATTCATAGCGGATCCTCTATGGTGTTAGTGAAAACTGCTCTTTATCACGCCATGGGCACTTTGATGCCGTATCCATCAGAGGATCCACCCCGATTACTCGAAGTCTCTCGTCCTGACAGGCGCCAGCTCATGCCGTCAGCGTTCAGCAGTCTTGTTTCCGTGCCCGTAGGCAGGGAGGCATCCTTAGCATCTCCTAGGGTGCAAAGAGATCACTATGCGAGTTTTTCTACTTTTTGCTAGGCCTGAATTTGCAAGGTTTTGCGATTGGACAAGAGAAGACCTAATACGCAAGGCCAGCTCGACCCTCGAAAGCTAACCATGATCGGCCTAAGATTGCTCAAATTGAACTGATGTCTCAATGACCGGTCATGAGAAATCAAAGCAATTGAAAGCCATACGTCGAACGGCTCCTATCGCTGCGAACCGGCCGTTGATATGAAATTCTTCAGAGACCGCAATGGGTCGAGAGCGTGAATTCACCGTTTCGAGCAGCGGACTTTCAACCACGCGCTTTCGGTGCGTTCGGCTAACCAGCTAGGCAAGACAACTGCAGTTCCTTCGATACCGGTCGTTCATGTCACCGCAATGCTCAGTGAGTCATTGACGGCTTTTTACCGAGCAATATGAAACAAGCACCTCAGTTCGGCTGGCCGCTATCGCTGCAAAGCGACCTTCACAAAAAGGACAATGACCGAAATGCTCAAACCTTTTATGAGCTTTTCCTAACCGCCACCCGCCCGGTTTCCTAAGAGACATCCCCCCACCAATCACCCCCTCCCCACGTAGCAAAATACACAGCAACTCCAAAAGGAATTGCCTGTGAAAATTTGTAGATTCGACAACGACCAACTCGGCCTGGTAGAGGCCGATGGTGTGCGTGATGTGACGGCTGCTTTGTCGGTGCTGCCCACCTGCCACTACCCCTTGCCACGCAACGATTTGCTGATCACGCATTTGCCTGCGGTGATGGCCGAGATCACGCGCATTGCACCTACCGCGCCCAAGCTGCCCCTGGCGGGGCGTCGCTGGCTGTCGCCAGTGGCCAACCCCGGCAAGATTGTGGCGGCCCCGGTCAACTACAAAAAGCATTTGGACGAAGCCCGCGAGCAAGCCGAGATTCACCACAACAACCAGATTTTGGAAATCCAAAAAATTGGTCTGTTCCTCAAGGCCAACAGTTCGCTGTGCGGTGCCAGTGCGGGCGTGGCCTTGCAGCACCTGGACCGTCGCAACGACCACGAGGCCGAGCTGGTGGTGGTGATTGGCAAGGGCGGTCGCAACATCAAAGCCGCCGATGCCTGGGGCCACATTGCGGCTTACTGCACCGGGCTCGACATGACGGTGCGCGGACCGCAAGAGCGCAGCTTGCGCAAGTCGATTGACAGCTACAGCGTTCTTGGCCCTTGGTTGGTCACCGCCGATGAAATCGGCCACGCCGATCAGATGGATTTTTCATTGCACGTGAATGGCGAGTTGCGCCAACAAGCCAACACGCGCGATTTGCTGATTGGCATTCCAGAGCTGATTGAGTTTGCCTCGTCGTACTACAGCTTAGAGCCCGGTGACTTGCTCTACACCGGCACGCCCGAAGGCGTGGCCCCGGTGGTGCCGGGCGATGTGATCACCACCTCGTTCGCTGGCATTGGCGAGATGACGGTGGCTGTGCGCGCCGCTTAAAGCACTGAGCCAAGCCCCAAGGGCTTTGGGGCTTGAGCGCGGCAGGCTTACTCTCTCTCCAACCCACTGCGCTTGACAATCTCGCCCCAGTTTTTGAGTTCGCTGCGCAAATAGGCAGCGGCTTCTTCGGGGCTGGTGCTGGTGCGCGGTTGCAGGCCCAGCGACACCAGTTTTTGTTCCATGTCGGGCTGCGCCATCACGCTGTGCAGCGCGTTGTAGGTGTTCTTGACCACCTCTTTCGGGGTGCCCGCAGGGTAGAGCATCATCAGCCAGGTCACAGCCGTGAAGTCGGCAAAGCCTTGCTCAATCATGGTGGGCACCGAGGCCAGTGAACCGCTCAAGCGCTTGGAGCTGCCGGCTGCAAGGGCACGCAAGCGGCCAGACTCCACATGGGCGCGCACCGCTGAGGCGGTTTCAAGTGCCATCGACACGTTGCCCGAAATCACATCGGTCAAGCCCGCCACGCTGCCTTTGTAGGGAATGTGGGTGATCTTCAAGCCCGCTTTGCGCTTGAGTTCTTCCATGGCCAGGTGCGACACCGTGCCGTTGCCCGAAGAGGCGTTGTTGAGCTTGTCGGGGTTGGCCTTGGCGTAGGCAATGAGTTCTTTGAGGTTGTTGACCGGCAAGTTGGGGTTGCACACCAGCACAAAGGGCAGATCGCCAATCAGGCCCACGGCTTCAAAGTCTTTGCCGCTGTCGTAGGGCACGCTCTTGTAAATGTGCGGGTTGGTGGCCACGGCAGACATGTGGGCAATCATCATCACCGAGCCGTTGGTGGGCGACTTGGCCAACTGGCCCAGCGCCAGGCTGCCGCCTTGGCCTGGGCGGTTGTCCACCACGTAGTTGTCTCCGGTGATGGCGCGCATGCGCTCGGCCAACACACGCGTGACCATGTCGGTGGCTTGCCCCGCAGGGAAGCCCACCACCACTTTCACCACCTTGCCGCTGTCCATGATTTGGGCGTGGCCCAAAGGCGTGGCACCCAATGCGGCAGCGCCTGCACTGGCCAGCACGAGTTGGCGGCGTGAGAGGTGAGAGGGGGTCATGCATGTCTCCTAAATTTTTTGTTCAGCTCAATGCATCCAGCGGCCAGCGGCGATGGCGATGAACGCCCCCAGCAACGCAGCAGGTGCCAACCACCAACCGGGCACCAGGGTGGTGTCGTGTGGATGGGCATGTGCCGTGGCAGGGCTCGGTGCGCCAGCGGTTGCGCTGCTGGCCGATGCACCCGTGCTGGCAGTCGCCGGGGCGCTGGCTGCCACAGGCGCCGTGGCTTTGTCTTTGGCGCTGTCGGGCGCAGCCTCAGCAGGCACCAGTTGCAAACGGAAGGCTTTGAAAAAGTCATCCGTCATTTTTTTGGCCACGCTGTCGATCAGGCGTGAACCCACCTGGGCCAACTTGCCGCCCACTTGGGCGCGGGCTTCGTAGGCCAGTTCGGTGCCTTCTGGCGTGTCGCGCAGGGCCACGTTAGCGCTGCCTTTGCCAAAGCCCACGGCACCGCCTTGGCCTTCAAAGTGCATCAGGCACGAGCTGGGGGCATCCACCTCGCTCATGCGCAGGCTGCCTTGAAAGCGCGCGCGCAGTGGGCCAATGACGGTCTTGATGGCCACCTTGAATTCGTTGGGGGCGGTCAGCTCCACCGACTCGCAGCCTGGCAAGCAGGCTTTGAGTACCTCGGGGTTGTTGAGTGCAGCCCACACCACGTCGCGTGGCACGGGGATGACTTGTTTGCCAATGATTTCCATACCGGGCTCAGTGCGCTTTGCGTTTCATGGCGGCCGAGGTGTTGACCATCGAGTGCAAGCTGCGCGCGTAGTCGATGGCGCCTTGCTCGTCCATGCGAGGGGCCACGCGCAAGTACTCTTTGAGACCCAAGATGGCAGGGCGTGGGCGGCTCAGCAAAATCTCGCAGAAGCGGTCCACTTCGGCTTGCAGCTTGTCGGCGGCCACCACGTTGCTGACGATGCCGTAGGTCATGGCCTGCTGGGCGCTGATGAAGTCGGCCGAATAGGCCATCCACAAAATGGCGTTGCGGTTCATGCGGTCGTACACAGCAGACATGACCATGGTGGGCATCACGTTGTGCGCGATTTCTGGAATGTTGAAAGTGGCGGTGTCACTGGCAAAAGACACGTCGCACAGCGACGCAATGGCGGTGCCAAAGCCCATGCAGCGGCCTTCGATCACACCAATCACAGGCACCTTGCAGCTGCGCAGCGCTTTGTAGCTGTTGAAGATCGAGTCGTATTCGTCGCGGCGTGTGTAGGCTTCGGCGGCGGGCGGGGTGGTGCCTGCATCGCGGATGCGGCCGGTGCAAAAGTCGGGGCCTACGCTGGTGAGGATCACCGCGTCAGCGGTTTCGTGGGCGTTGAGCACGGCCTCAGACAAGGCCGCGGCCATGCTGTCGGACGTGCCGTTGTCTTCGGCGCGGTTGAGTTGGATGCGAAGAAGACGACCGTCTTGTTGGATCAGCAGGTGGGGGTGGCTCATGGTTGGCTCCAGGCGGGGGTGTTGAAAAAGTGGCGCATCAACGCAGCGTTGAAGGCGGTGGGTTGGTCAATGTTGGGCAGGTGGCCCGCGTCGGCAATGATTTCCAACTTGGCGTTGGGAATGACCTGACACAACGCGCCCATGACTTGCGGGAACACGCCGTCGTTGGCACCCGTCAGCAAGGTGGTGGGGGCTTGAATGCTGGCGGCTTGGGGCAGGTAGTTGAGGGTTTGAATGGCTTGGGCACAGCCCACAAAGCCTTCCACCTGGGTGGCACCCACGGTGTCTTGAAAACGCTTGGCGGTGTCGGGATGGGCGTCCAAAAACGCTTTACCAAACCAGCGCTCGGTGGTGGGCACGGCCAGCACGCCACAGCCTTGGGCACGGGCGGCGTCAATGCGTTCGTTCCACATGGCACCGGCGGCTTCGGGCATGTCGGCACGGCCGTCGCACAGCAACAAACTCAGCACGCGCTCAGGGTGGCGAATGCCCAAACCAAAGCCGCTCATGGCGCCCAGTGACAGGCCCACGTAGTGCGCGCGCTCGATGTGCAGCGCGTCCAAGATGGCGATGGTGTCGGCCACTAAGTCGTCCATCACATAGGGGGCGGGGCCGGCTTCAGAGCCGCCGTGGCCGCGAATGTCGGCACGCAGCACGCGCCAGCCACAGGCGGCCAGCAGCTCGGCTTGTTGGGCCCACATCATGCCCGACGACAAGATGGAGTGGCTCATCACAATGGCGGGGCCGTTGGGGTTGCCTTGTTCCAGCACCGAGAGGTTGCCCACGGGGCCGGGGATGTGGTGTTGCAGGGTGGTGTGGCTCATGTCAAACATTTCCTTGTCTCTGTTGGAGGGCAGCCCAGATGGCCTGTGGGGTCATGGGCAAATGGTCGATCGAGGCACCCAGGGGTGCCAAGGCATCGTTGACTGCGCTGGCAATGGCAGCCGGGCTGCCGAGGTAGCCCGCTTCGCCCGAACCTTTTTGGCCGAACTCGGTCAAGGGTGAGGGCGTGCAGTGGTCGACGATGGTAATGGCTGGCACTTCGGCCGAGGTGGGCAGCAGGTAGTCCATGAAGGTGCCGGCGAGCAATTGGCCTTCGTCGGAGAACGCAAACTTCTCCATCAGCGACGCACCCAGGCCGTGGGCAATGCCGCCGTAGGTCATGCCGTGAACCACATCGGGGCTGATCATCACGCCGCAGTCGTGGCCGCACACATAACGCTGGATGCTGACTTTGCAGGTCTCGGGGTCGATGCTGGCCAAGATCACGTGCGACTCGAACGAGTGGCAGGGGTACATCTGGATGCGACCGTCTTCGGTGGGCAAGGCGCCTCCGGTGGGCACTTCCATCACAAACTTTTCTTGCAGGCCGGGCTCCATGTGCTCGGGCAGCAGGTGGTATTTTCGGTGGGCCACATCCACCAAGGCGTCCCAACTCATGCGCACGCTGGGGTCGCTGCGCAGGTGCACATCGCCACCTTCGTAGACCAACTGCTCGATGGGTTGCTTGAGGTTGTGGGCCGCAATTTGCAGCAGCTGTTGGCGAATTTTTTTGGCGGCACCGGCTGCTGCGCCACCCAGCATGATGGCCATGCGGCTGCCCACCGGGCTGTTGGAGGGCAGGGCGTTGAGCGAGTCGGCGTGGATGACGCGAATGCTGTCTGGTGCACGGTGCAAGATTTCGGCCACCACGGTGGACACCAAGGTCTCGTGCGCTTGGCCCGAGGTGGAGGTAGCCATCAACGCCGTGACGGTGCCGCCTAAGTCCACGCGCACCAGGCACGAGTCCATCCAGGTGGTGGTTTGGTTCTTGGGGTTGAAGAGTGGCTCGAACGACGAGTTGCCGCCCGAAGGCTCCAAGCAGGTGGAGATGCCAATGCCAGCCAACATGCCTTGGGCGCGCAGGCGGTCGCGCTCTTGCACGATGTGGGCCATGGGCGCGGCGTTGAGGGCTTTGTCCATCACGGTGGCGTAGTCGCCCGAGTCGTAGTGGGTGCCGCTGGGGATGAGGTAGGGGAACTCGTCCTTGCCAATCAGGTTGCGTCGGCGCAGCTCGATGCGGTCCATCTTGAGAAAGCGCGCCACTTTGTCGATGCCGGTTTCCAAGGCGTAGTTGGTGGGCGATTGGCCAAAGCCACGCACCGCCTCTTGGGGCGTCTTGTTGGTCATCACCGCCATGGCGTGGTACTCGACGCTTTGAATGCGGTACGGCCCCACGATGGCGCCGACGGGCTTGCCCAACTGCAAGGGCGAGCGGCCCGAGTAGGCGCCAATGTCGTCCAAGGCGCGCATGCGCATGGTGCGCAAGGTGCCGTCGTTTTGAAAGCCCAGCGTCACATCAAAAATGCGATCCGGGCCTTGCATGTCGCCGCCGCGCATGTTCTCGATGCGGTCTTCCACAAAGCGCACGGGGCGACCGAGTTTTTTGGCCAGGTAGCCCACCATGATGGAGTGCTTCAAGCCACGCTTGACGCCGTAGCTGCCGCCCACGTCTACGTCAAAGTGCACGCGCACACCGTTGCCGGGCAAGCGCAGGGCTTTGGCCAGTTGGTCGGGGAACTTGGGCATTTGGATCGAGGCCCACACGTCGAGCACTTCGGTGGCGTCGTTCCACTCGCAGGCCACGGCAAAGGTTTCGATGGGCACCGTAGAGTTACGCGCCCAGCGCACGCGGTAGCTCAGCTGGTGGTCGCACTTTGCAAAGTCTTCTTCGACCGGACCCCAAACAAACTTGCGGTCAAAAATCAGGTTCGAGCCGTGCGCAGGGTGCACCAGCGGTGCGTCGCTGTGCAGGGCTGCTTCGGGGTCCACGATGTGGGCGGTTTGTTCGTACTCGACCATCACCAGCTCGGCGGCGTCTTCGGCCAGAGCGCGGGTGTCGGCCACCACAGCGGCCACCCATTCACCGGCGTAGCGCGCAACGTCCGAGGCCATGGGAAAGCGCGTGACCTGAGGTGCATCCACGCCGGGCAACACCGGGTCGGTGGCGGCGCGCAGCTCAGCACCGGTGACCACCGCATGCACGCCGGGCATGGCCAGGGCTTGGCTGGCGTCGATGCTCAAAATCTTGGCGCTGGCATAGGGGCTGGCCACCAAGGCCACGTGCAGCATGCCTTGGCGGTGGATGTCGGCGGCGTAATGGCCTTGGCCCACCACAAAGCGTTTGTGCTCTACCGCGCGGCGGTGTTTGCCGATGTAGCGAAAAGGGGTGGCGTCACTCATGGCTGTGCTCCTGGGGGGAGGTGGCGTGCATCACCGCATCCACAATTTGCTGGTAGCCAGTGCAGCGGCACAGGTTGCCGCTGATGGCCTCGCGCACTTGCGCCTCGCTGGGGTGGGGGTTGTGGGCCACCAAGGCGTGGCAGGCAATCAACATGCCGGGCGTGCAGTAGCCGCATTGCAGGGCGTGTTTTTCGCAAAACGAATCTTGAATCTTGGACAGGCAACCGCGTTCTGGCGCCAGGCCTTCGACGGTGGTGACGTTCATGCCATCGGCTTGCACAGCAAACATGCAGCACGAGCGCACGGGTTCGTCGTTGAGCAGCACCGAGCAGGCACCGCACACGCCGTGTTCGCAGCCCACGTGGGTGCCGGTCAGGGCCAGCTCGTCGCGCAAAAAGTCAACCAAGGTGGTGCGGGGCTCAACGTCGCGCTGTTGCAAGACGCCGTTGACGCGGATTTGGACGGTCAGTTTGGAGGGCATGGTCATTCTTTCGGGGTGGCGGCTTGCAACAAGACACGGGCCAACAAGGCGGCGGCCAAATGGCGGCGGTAATCGGCGCTGGCGTGCATGTCACTGCCGGGGTCACAGGTTTGGGCGGCGGCGTGGGCCACGTCTTTGGCCAGCTCTGGGCTCAGGCGTTGGCCCACCAGCTGTTGCGCGAGTTCTGCAAACACCAGCGGTGTGCCGCTGACGCCACCCAAGCCAAAGCTGGCGCGTGCCACCAAACCTTGTGCATCGAGTTGCACCTGGCAAGCGGCCGAGGCCATGGCGAAGTCGCCGTGGCGAATGGCGGTTTCTTGAAACGCTGAGCCAATGCGCGTGCCTTGCCACAGCGGCCAGTCGATGCGGTGCAACAAGTCGGTGTCGCCGATGGCGGTGAACATGGGGCCCATGAAGAAGTCTTGTGCCGCCACTGCGCGCGCGCCGTCTTCGGCGTTTTCAAGGTGCAGCGTGGCACCCAGAATCAAAGCGGTCAGGGGCAATTCGGCCGAGGGGTCGGCATAGGCCAAGCTGCCACCCACGGTGCCCCGGTTGCGGGTTTGCTGGTGCCCCACCCAGTACAGGGCTTGGTGGATCAGCGGCAGCCGCTGGCCGATGTCGGCATGGCGCTCCACCTCGCACTGGCGCACACCGGCACCCAGGGTAAGGGTGTCGGGCGTGAGGGCGATGGTGCGCAGGGCGTCGAGGCGGTGGATGTCCACCAACAACTCAGGGCGCGCCAGGCGCATGGCCATCATGGGCACCAGGCTCTGGCCACCGGCAATCAGCTTGGCGTCGCCGCCGTGTTGCAGCAGCAGGCTCAGGGCGTGCGCGACATCGTCGGCACGGATGTAATCGAAGGCGGCGGCTTTCATGGGCTGATGTTCCGAATGGCTGTGGGGGTGTGCTGACTATTTCTCACGCGCGGCTCCTTCTTGGGTCGGGCCGGAGTGTCGGTCAAATTAGCCCCTGTGTGCAATTCAGTAATATTCACGTTGTATGAGAAAATCTCATGTGCCAACGCATCGCTCCTAACTAACATGGTGCCCACTTATGAGAAAACTTCCCCCTTTGAATGCGGTGCGTGCATTTGAGGCGGCGGCGCGTCATGTGAGCTTCACCAAGGCGGCCAAAGAGCTGTTTGTCACGCATGGTGCGGTCAGCAAGCAAGTGGCGGTGTTAGAGGCTTGGTTGAGCACCCCCTTGTTCAACCGCAGCCAGTCGCAGCTCAGCCTGACCGATGCCGGGCGCACCTTCTTGACGGCGGTGACCCCAGCCCTGGACCGCATTGCGGTGACGGCCATGCAGTTGGTCGAGCAGGCCGAGCCCACGGCCTTGCGCATCAACGCGCCCCCGACCTTCACCATGCGCTGGTTGATCCCGCGCATCTCGGCGTTTCAAAAGCGCCGCGGCGGGGTGGAGGTCAAGCTCACCACCTCGACCGCGCCGGTGAACTTTGAAGAGCGCGGCTACGACGTGGCCATTCGTGGCGCCCACGAGCCCTTGGCTGGCATGGTGTCGGTGCCGTTCATGACCGAGACCATCGTGCCGATTTGTCACCCCGATCTGTTGGAGGGCGGGTACCTCAAAGACCCGGTCGACTTGGCGCAGCACACCCTGATCAGCTACGACACCGAGCCCTTGAATTGGGCCGAATGGCTGACCTTGGCGCAGGTGCCCCAGACACAACAGCCCAGCAAAAGCTTGCAGTTCGAGCAGATGTACTTTGCCTTGCAGGCTGCGGCCGAAGGCTTGGGGCTGGTCTTGGTGCCCTTGTTTTTGGTGGCCGACGACGTGATTGCCGGGCGCTTGTGTGCGCCCTTTGGTTTGCGGGTGGCGCGGCAGCGCCGTTACTTTGCCAACTCGCCCTTGGGGGCCGCGCAAAACCCCATCATTGAGAGTTTCAGTGATTGGTTGGTCAAAGAGGGGCAAGACACCGAGCGCTCCATTTCGCAGTTGGCCGACACCATGAAGTGGTGAGGGTGTGAGTTTTTCTCGGGTATTGCCGGATGCAGGGTGACAGCGAAGCAGGCATCATCGGAGTCTGAATTTTCAGACTATGGATTGAACCTCTCCCATGAGCCAACACACCACCGGTTACCCCGATTTGCACGACCACTTGGAAGAGCTCAAGCGCCGCGGCTTGCTGCAAGTGATCGACCGACCCATCGACAAAGATTCTGAGCTGCACCCCTTGGTGCGTTGGCAGTTTGTGGGCGGCATGGACGAGGCTGAACGCAAAGCGTTCCTCTTCACCAACATCGTCAACGCCCAAGGCCGCAAATACGACATCCCCGTGGTGGTGGGCGCTTTGGCCGCCAACCGTGAAATCTACAGCGTGGGCATGGGCTCGTCGGTCGATCAAATTCAGGCGCGCTGGGACCACGCCATCAACCACCCCATCAAACCCCGCATGGTCGACAACGCGCCTTGCCACGACGTGATCCACGAAGGGGCCGACTTGCAAGGCGAGGGCAAGGGCTTGGACATGTTGCCCATTCCCATTTCCACACCCGGCTTTGACAGCGCCCCGACATTGACCGCGACCAACGTGATCACGGTGGACCCCGAGACCGGCGTGCAAAACATGGGCACCTACCGCTGCGCCCTCAAAGCGCCCGACCGCTTGGTGGTGCGCATGGCCACCCGCGTGGGCGGTGCCGGGGGGTACCTGCACTACCAAGCCTGGAAGAAGGCCGGACACAAAACTATGCCCTGCGCCATCGTGCTGGGCTGCCCGCCGTATGTGGCGTTCATGGGCCCGCAAAAACTGCCCATCGGCATGGACGAGTTCGATGTGGCCGGTGGCCTGGCTGGCGCGCCCATTGAGGTCACCCAAGCACGTACGGTCAACCTGCGCGTGCCGGCACAAGCCGAGATCGTGATCGAAGGCCAAATCGATTTGGAGTTCTTGGAGCCCGAGGCACCATTTGGCGAGTCGCATGGCCACGTGGCACTGGAAGAGTTCAACCTGCCCATGACCATCACGGCCATCACGCACCGTGCCAAGCCAGTGATTCCGTCGTACATCAGTCAGGTGGCACCGAGTGAGTCGAGCGTGATCAAGCGCGTGGCCTACGAGCCTTTGTTCTTGGCACACTTGCGCAATGCTTTGGGCATTCGCGGCGTCAAGCGTGTGTCCTTGCATGAGCCCCTGACGGGCTTGCTGCGTGTGACGGTGATCACTTTCGAGAAGAACACGCCCAAGACCGAAGTGTGGCGTGCCCTGTATGGCGCAGCGTTCTTCAAAGGCGACTGCGGCAAGATTTGCATTGCGGTCAACGAGGACATCGACCCCGACAACGCCGACGCGCTGCTGTGGGCCATGGCTTACCGCATGAACCCGGTGGTCGATGTGCAAACGCTGGAGCACCGCGGCCAGGGCCACGGCCCTAAGCGCGAGTTGGACGGCGAAGAAGACTCGACCTTGTTGATGGACGCCACCATGAAGGGCGACATGCCGCCACTGGCCTTGCCCACCAAAGAGTACATGGAGCGCTCCAAAGCCATTTGGGAAGAGCTGGGCTTGCCCAAGCTGCGACCCCAAGCGCCTTGGTTTGGTTATTCGCTGGGCGACTGGTTGCCGCAGTGGGACGCGGCGGCTTTGCGCGCGGCCACCGGGCGCTACCTGGAGAACGGTGCCATCAGCCTGAAACAACAACGCAACGATGTGAAGGCCGAAAGCAAGTTTCGTCCTGACGAGCAGTGAGCGCTGCCATGTCTAGCCCGCCCACCAAAACGCCGCGGCGTCTGATCGTGGGCATCAGCGGTGCCTCGGGCATTGTGTATGGCGTGCGCATCTTGCAAGCCTTGCAGCACAGTGACATCGAGACCCATTTGGTGATGAGCGACTCGGCGCGTTTGACGCTGACCGCCGAGACCGACTACACCCACAAAGAGGTGGAGGCCATGGCCTTTGAGGTGCACAACGCCAAGAACATCGGCGCCTCCATTTCCTCAGGGTCCTTCAAGACCATGGGCATGGTGGTGGCCCCGTGTTCGATTCGCTCGCTGTCTGAAATTGCCTATGGCATGACCACCAGCTTGTTGTCGCGTGCGGCCGATGTGGTGCTCAAGGAGCGCCGCCGCCTGGTGCTGATGGTGCGTGAGACACCGCTGCATGCAGGCCACCTCAAGGCCATGACGCAAGCCTGCGAGAACGGCGCCATCCTCATGCCACCGATGCCCGCTTTGTATGCGCGGCCCCAAACCTTGGACGACATGGTCAACCACACGGTGGGCCGGTGCTTGGACCTTTTTGACATTGAGACAGACCTTGTGTCGCGCTGGGCGGGCATGGGCAAAACAGGAGACAAATCATGACCACTTCAACACGCACCCTCTGGGCCTGCTTGGCGCCATGGTGGGTCAGTGTGGGGCTGATGGTGGGCGTGTCTGGCGCGCAGGCACAAGCCAACAACTACCCCAACAAGCCCATCCGATTGGTGGTGGGTTACGCCCCCGGTGGCGTGGCCGACATCACGGCGCGCATGGTGGCGCAAAAGTTGTCTGACGCACTGGGCCAGCAGGTGGTGGTGGACAACAAGCCCAGCGCGGGCGGCATTGTGGCCGGTGAAACCGTGGCCAAGGCCGATCCCGATGGCTACACCTTGCTGCACATGAACTATGGCAACGCGGTGAGCGCGGCGATGTTCAACAAAATGCCCTACGACATCAAACGCGACTTTCAACCGATCTCGGCCATGGGATTTTTTGACGTGGTGATGTTGGTGGACAAAAGCTCGGACATCCAAAGCGTTCAAGACTTTGTCACCAAGGCCCGCGCCAACCCTGAGAAGTACAACATCGGCACCGTGAGTTTGGGCAGTGGCCAACACATGTCGGCGGTGCTGTTTAAAAGCCTGACCGGCTTAAATACCACCATCGTTCCCTACCGCACCACGCCGTCGTTGATGCTGGCGCTCAAGAGCAAAGACATTGCGGTGGCGTTTGAAATCATCTCGCCCACCATGCCCTTGATTCGCGGTGGCGAGATCAAAGCCATGGCGGTTTCGTCGGGCACGCGTTTTCGTGGCTTGCCCGAGGTGCCCACCTTGGCCGAGAGCGGTGTGAAAGGGTACAACGTGACGGCCTGGAACGGTGTGGCAGCGCCTGCCAAAACACCGCGTCCCATCATTGAGCGCCTGAACAAAGAAATCAACGCCGCCTTGGCCTTGCCCGATGTGCGCAGCAAGTTTCAAGACGTGGGCATTGACGCACGCGGTGGCACCCCTGAAGAGTTGCGCGACATTTTGTCAAGCGAGATCGACAAGTGGAACAACTTGGTCACCACCATGAAGTTGGAGCGCCAATAAGGCGAATGTCATGAGCACGCCACACACGCACACCGGCATCACGTTGTTTGTGTATTACAAACTGCCGCTGCAAGAGCACGCCCAGTGGGTGGGGCGTGTGCGCGCTTTTCAAAACGCGGTGGTGCAAGCTTGGCCCGGCATGACGGTCGAGCTGTTGCAGCGCCCGGAGCCCTCGGCGGAGGGTTTGGAGACTTGGATGGAAGTGCACCGCCACCCGCAGGGCGTGTCGCCCGAGATGATGGCCTCCGTGGCGAGCTTGGCGCAAGCGCATGGCTTGCCGCCCAAACGCGCGGCCGAGTTGTTTGTGCCCTTGCACTGACAGCGCTGCGCCACGCGCAGCGCAAGGCTCACAAGGTGATGACCACGTTGCCCATCACTTGACCGCTTTCCACCGCTTGGTGGGCTTTGACGATGTCTTGCAGCGGGTACTGGGCAGCAACTGCGTGGACCAAGACGTTTTTGTGGAGCAGTTCAGTCAAGTAGCGCAAACCATGTTCGCGATCTTGCGGCTTGAGGTCGTAGACCAAGAAGAACTTCATCTGGATGGAGTTCCACAACAGGGGCCGGAAATTGACCGCCACCTCGCTGGCCACATTGGAGCCATAGCACACCAGCGTGCCGTGGCGCTTGAGGCTGCCGTCGGCGGTGAATTGGTGGGATGTGGAGAAGTCCATGTCGATCACCACATCCACCCCTTGGCCTTGGGTGAGCTGTTTGATTTTGTCGCTCACCGATTCGGTTTTGTAGTGGATGACTTCGTGCACACCGACACGGCGCACATGCTCGGCCTTGGCCTCAGAGCCCACGGTGCCTATCACGCGCGCGCCTTGCAGCACCGCCAGTTGTGCGGCGTAATGCCCCACCGCCGACGAAGCAGCCACCACCAGCACGGTTTTGTCTTTCAAGTCCCCGGCCAAATGGATGGCTTGAACGGCGGTGAGGGCCGGAATGCCAAAGCACGCGGCTGCAGCGAAGTCGATGTGATCGGGCAGGGCCACCGCCTGTTGTTCGGGCAGGGTGATGAATTCACAGGCAGTGCCCCAAGGGCGTTGCCACTGACCGTTCCAGATCCACACGCGCTCGCCAATGCGCGCAGACGACACGCCGGTGCCCACCGCGTCGATCACGCCTGCGCCATCGCTGTGCGGAATGATTTCGGCATCGGTGATGGGCCGGGTTTTGCGCGACTTCACGTCCGACGGGTTGACGCCCGAGGTGGCAAGTCTGACGCGCACCTCACCGGCGGCGGGTTGTGGGGTAGGGAGTTCACCGAACTTCAACACGTCAACGGCTTCACCGTTGTGGCTGTACCAAGCAGCTTTCATCACGAGGCCTTTCGAAAGGGATGGGATAGTTCACAAGCGCGCATGCTTGGCTGTCGCACACGGCACAGGTCTAGGTACAAACGACCACGACGAGGGCCCGACTCTAAACCCAAAATTGCCGCTTTCGTCGAGAGTGAGAGATGTATGCGACTTGCGTCAGGTGACTTCGTCATGCGCCACAGCGGGGTGACCCGGCTGCTGGGCGGCGTGTTGGCCCTGGTGTGTGCGCTGGGGGCGAACGCTCAGTCAGCGGCCGAGCGCTACCCCGACAAACCCATCAAGATCATCGTGCCGTTTGCGCCCGGTGGCTCGGTCGATGTGCTGGCGCGTGTGGTGGGACAAAAACTGCAAGACAGTTGGGGCCAGCCTGTGGTGGTGGAGAGCCGGCCTGGCGCCAGCACCTTGATTGGTACCACCGTGGCCGCCAAAGCCGCGCCCGATGGCTATACCTTGGTCATCTCGGTCAGCAACCACACCACCAATCCGGCGATGCGCGAGAAGATGCCCTACGACACGCTGAAAGACTTTCGTCCCATCAGCCTGATGGCACGCACCCCCGTGGTGGTGTACGCCAACCCGCAGTTCCCCGCCAACGACCTCACGGCCTTGGTGGCCTTGGCCAAAGCCAAGCCCGGAACGGTCACGTTTGGCTCGGCGGGCACCGGATCGATGACGCATTTGACGGCGGAGTTACTCAAGCAGTCCGCCGGTGTGGACATGACGCACGTGGTCTACCGCGGTGGCACGCCGGCGTTGACCGATGTGATCTCGGGCCACTTGAACATGACGTTTGCCACCGTGGGCCAAGCTTTGCCGCAGTACCGCGCCAAGCAGGTCAAGGCCTTGGGCATCTCGTCCGAAAAACGTTACCCCTCGGTGCCAGAGATTCCCACCTTCAAGGAGCAGGGCATCGACTTGGTAACCACCGAGTGGTATGGCCTGTTGGCACCGGCCGGCACGCCGCCTGAGATCGTCAACAAACTCAACGCCGAAGTGCGCAAAATTTTGAGCCAACCTGGTTTGGGCGAGCGCTTGACGGCCATTGAGTTGGTCAGCTCCACACCCGACGAACTCGACAAATTCATCCGCAGCGAAATGATTCGCTGGACACCGTTGGTGCACCAACTCGGCATCAAGGCCGATTGATGCACATGTTTTGCTTCAACCATCCAAAGGGGATTTTCATGAAACAGTTTTTACGTGCCGCAAGTTTGGCACTGGCGGTGCTCAGTGCGCCCGGTCTGTGCGGGGCACAAGCTTTTCCGTCCAAGCCAGTGCGCATCGTGGTGCCTTTGTCGGCGGGTGGTCCGGTGGACGTGATTGCGCGTGCACTGTCGGCACGTTTGACCGAGACCTGGGGGCAGACGGTGGTGGTGGACAACCGCCCAGGTGCCAACGAGATTGTGGGGGCTGAAAACATTGCCACCTCCAAAGGCGATGGCTATTCGCTGCTGATGGCCACGGACCCTGTGATTTCACAAAATCAATTTTTGTTTTCCAAGCTGCCCTATGACCCGGTGAATGCGTTCGCACCCGTCACGCGCATTGCGGTGGCCAACATGGCTTTGTTTGTGCCGGCCAGCATGCCTGTCAACACGGTGAAAGAGTTTGTCGAATACGCCAAGCAACGCCCGGGCAAAGTGGCTTATGGCTCCACCGGCATTGGCAACGTGACCCACTTGTCGATGGCTTGGTTGGAAAACCGTGCCGGCATCACCTTGAACCATGTGCCCTACAAAGGCTTGGCACCCGTCATTCAAGACATGCTGAGTGGCCAAATTGAGGCCGCGTTTGGCGCGGTGTCGGTGTTGGACCAACACATCAAAGCGGGCAAGCTCAAGGCCTTGGCCATCTCGGGCGCGCAACGCGCCAAGCTGTTGCCCAATGTGCCGACCTTGATTGAAGCCGGTTTTGAAAACATCGACGCCAACTTCAACATCGGTCTGTTTGCGCCGCGCGAAACGCCCAAAGACGTGGTGGCCAAGATTGCGGCAGATGTGCAACGCATCGTGCGTGACCCGGCTTTCCGTGAGCGCTACATCGACGCCTATGCGTTCGAGTTGGTGGCCAGTTCGCCCGACGAGTTTGTGGCCTATGCCACGCGGGACCGCGTGCGCCAAGAGCAACGTATCAAAATTTCCGGCGCCAAGCTGGATTGAATGGAGCAGTCATGGCCTTGTTAGACGGTAAGGTGTGCGTGGTCACCGGAGGCGCAGGCAGCATTGGCTTGGCCTCGGCCCAACGCTTTTTAGAAGAGGGTGGCAAGGTGATGTTGGTCGACCTCGACCCCATCGCTTTGGAGGCGGCGGTGCAAAGTTTGAACAGCCCCCATGTGTTTGCCTTTGCCTGTGATGTGACCGATGCGGCGCGGGTGGCGGCTTCGTTTGAAGCCATCGTGGCCAAGTGGGGCAAGATCGATGTGATCTTCAGCAACGCGGGCAATGCCGGTCGCAATGCGCGTGTGGAGGAGTACCCCGAGGACATCTTCGACACCACCTTGACGATCCATGCCAAAGGCGCTTTCTTGGCTTGCAAGTACGGGCTGCCGCAGATGAACGATGGGGGCAGCATCATCATCACCTCCAGCATCTCGGGCGTGCGCGGTGGCGCGGGTGTGAACATGGCTTACGTGACGGCCAAGCATGCCCAAATTGGTGTGATGCGTGTGGCCTCACGTTCGGCGGCGTCGCGTGGCATTCGGGTCAACAGCATTCACCCTGGCCCGGTCGACAACGCCTTTCAAACCGGCATCGAAGTGGAGATGGGCAAGATGCTGGGCATCAACGTGACCGAGCAACTCAACCAAGCCGTGCCTTTGAAACGCCATGCCTCAGCCCGCGAAATCGCTGGTGCGGTGCTGTATTTGGCCAGCGACTTGAGCACCTATGTCACGGGCACGGTGCACATGGTCGACGGCGGCTTGATGAGTTAGAGCCATGAAGCAACTCACTGGACGTGTGCCCGCAGAGGCGGTGAAGACAATGACGCTCACCCGCTTGAGCCCCGAAATCTTGCAGCGGTATCGCCAACTCGACGATTTGACCGGCGCGGTGTCTGATGCGATGGATAACTTGGGGTTGTTGGGGGCAGTGCCTGCCTCGACCTTGAAACCCTCGTTGCAGGCGCAACGCATGGTGGGGCAAGCCGTGACGGTGCGCAATGTGGAGCGCCACGAAACCCCGTTGCGCAGCGCCACCAGCAAGGTGGGCAAGATGGGCGAGCACGAGGCCTACAACCTGGCCGAGCCCGGTGATGTGGTGGTGATTCAAGGTTTGCTGGGCATCTCCAACATGGGCGGGCAGTCGGCCACACTGGCGCACCGCGCAGGGTGTGCAGGTGCGGTGATTGATGGTTCGTACCGCGACCCCACGGTGTCGCGTGAACTGGGCTTTCCGATTTGGGCCCAAGGGGTCACGCCCATCACGGGCAAGTGGCGCTTGGAGACGGTGGAGATCAACGGCAAAGTGCGCATGGCCAACGTGCAGGTGGATGCGGGTGACTTGGTGGTGGCCGATGAAGCGGGCGTGGTGTTTGTGCCATTCGCCCACGTGGAAGCGGTGTTGCAAGAGGCCGAGCACATTGACCAGGGCGACAGCCGCCAAAAGGCCGACATTGCCACCGGGGTGGACATCGCCACCTTGGCCAAAACCAAATACAAGTGACAGGTGCTGCCATGCAAGCCGAAATCAATGCCAGCCTTCAATGCGTCGTGCAAGGCGCCGACATCTTGGGCGAGGTGCCGCTGTGGTGTGACCGCACGCGCCAGTTGTGGTGGGTCGATGTGCGGCGACCTGCGGTGCAGTCGTACGACCCGGCGACCGGTGCGCACCGCGCGTGGCGCTTGGCCCCTGAGTTGGTGACGGGCTCGATCGCTCTGCGCGAATCGGGCGGCTTGGTGCTGGCCACACCGGGGGGCTTTTATGGCTATGACCCGGCGCAGCCCTTGGCCCCGTCGTTGATTTGCGACCCCGGACTGGGTGGCGCAGGTATGCGCTTGAACGATGGCAAGTGCGACCGCCGTGGCCGCTTTTGGGCCGGCAGCATGCACGACACAGTGCGCGAACCTCGTGGCGTGTTGTACCGTCTGGACCCCGACCACAGCTGCCACGCCATGCTCGATGGCTTTGTGTTGCCCAATGCCTTGTGCTGGAGCCCGGACGACAAGACGATGTACTTTGCCGACACTCACAACCAAATGATGTGGGCCTTTGATTACGACTTGAACGACGGCGCGATTTCGAACCGCCGCGTCTTCAAAGACTGGACGCACCAGCTGGGTCGCCCCGATGGGGCCACGGTGGATGCCGAGGGCTGTGTCTGGCACACCATGGTGGCCACGGGGCACTTGGTCCGACTCGACCCCAAGGGCCGCGTGGACCGCGTGATCCAACTGCCCGTGACCAACCCCACTTGCCCCGCTTTTGGTGGCAAGGGTTTGCGCACCTTGTACGTCACCAGCCACTCGCAGCGCATCGCGCCTGAGCGTTTGGCGGCCGAGCCTTGGGCCGGCGCTTTGCTCAGCCTGGATGTGGGCGTGGCCGGGTTGCCTGAGCCGCGTTACCAAGGCTGAGCCGCGCGGCATGGCTGTCTTGTGAATTTCTCGATCACTCATTCAACTTTGGAACACGTATGCGACGCAACACTTTGAAGCTTTGGCTGCTGGGCACCGCAGCGCTGTGTCTGGGCTGGTCAGCGCAAGCGGCAGACGTGCTCAAAATCATCGTGCCGTTTGCCGCAGGTGGACCCGCTGATCAAATTGCCCGCATCATCACGCCCGCACTCAGCAGCGCTTTGGGCAAGCCCGTGGTGGTGGACAACCGTGGTGGGGCGGGTGGCACGGTGGGTGTGTCGGCAGCGGTGAAGTCGCTGCCCGATGGGCAGACCATTGTGTTGACCACATCGAGTTTGGTACTGAGTGCGGGCACCACCGCCAATTTGCCCTACAACCCCCGCAAAGACTTGGAGCCCGTGTTCCTGCTGGGTGAGGTGCAAACCATGCTGGCGGTGCGCCCCTCGCTGGGGGTGAACAACCTGGCCGAGCTGGTGGCCAAAGCCAAGAGCACCAAACTCAATTACGGCTCCACCGGAGTCGGCGGCACCATGCACGTGGGGGCCGAGTTGTTCAGCAAGGTGGCCGATGCGCCGATGGTGCACATTCCGTACCGCGGTGCGGCGCCTGCCTTGGTCGATTTGATGTCGGGCACGCTCGATGTAGTGAACGCCGATGTGCCGGTGCTCAAGGCTTACATCAAAGACGGGCGCATCAAAGGCATTGTGATTTTTGACACCAAGCGTTCGCCACATTTGCCCGATGTGCCCACCGCCGCAGAGGCGGGCATGCCGCTGTTGCAGATGACCAATTGGTACGGCGTATTGGTGCCCGCAGGCGTGCCCGCTGACGTGCGCCAAAAGCTGGCCCAAGCGCTGGCCCATGTGGTGGCGCAACCCGAGGTGGCTGCTAAGTTGGCCGAGGCGGGGTTCAGCAATCCGCGTGACAGCGCGGGCTTCAAAGCGCGCTTGGACGCAGACTTTGACCGCTGGATTCCTTGGCTCAAAGAAGCCAAGATTCAAACCGATTGACCATCCAGATCACGCCCATGTCGACCTTACCGGTGTTGTTGGAACTGGGTCCTTTGCCTGTGGGTCTGACCCAGCGTTTGCAAGCGCACTACCGCTTGCACGCTTTGTGGCAAGAGCCTGATCGTGCTGCTTTTTTGACGCAGCATGCCGGGCAGTTTGCCGGGGCTGTGACCATGTCGCGCTACGGTTGCCCAGCCGATGTGATGGCCTGCGTGGCAGGCCGCGTGGTGGCGTGTTTTGGCACCGGCTACGAGGGGCTGGACTTGGCGGCTGCGCAGCAGCACCATGTGCACGTCAGCACCACGCCCGATGTGCTCAACGACTGCGTGGCCGATTTGGCGTTTGGCCTCATCTTGGCCACGGCACGCCGACTGTGTGCGGCGGATCGTTATGTGCATGCGGGTGAGTGGCCCAAGGCCAATTACGGCTTGGCACACCGCGTGAGTGGCAAGCGGCTGGGCATTGTGGGGCTGGGCCGCATTGGCCGCGTGGTGGCCAAACGTTCACAGGGCTTTGACATGCCGGTGCGCTACCACGGCAGACATGCACAGGCCGATGTGTCGTATGGCTATGAGGCTGATTTGAGGGCCTTGGCCGAATGGGCCGATTTTTTGGTGGTGACATGCCCAGGCGGGGAAGCGACGCGGGGCTTGATCAACGCGCAGGTCTTGGAGGCTTTGGGGTCAGAGGGGTTTTTGATCAATGTGTCGCGCGGCAGCGTGATCGACGAAGCTGCTTTGTTGGACGCCGTGCAGCACCAGCGCATTGGCGGTGTGGGCTTGGATGTCTACCAACACGAGCCCCACATTCCAGAGGCGCTGCTTAACAACCCACGCGTGGTGGCCCTGCCGCACATCGCGGCGTCCACCCACGAGACCCGCGCCGCGATGGAGGCCTTGGTGGCCGACAACCTGGCTTCTTTTTTTGCAACTGGCCGCGTGCTCACCCCACCGCTCACCCCATGATTTACGAACAACGCACCTACACCTTGCCGCACGGCCAAATGGAAGAGTATCTGGCCCGCTTTGAAGCCGAAGGCTTGCCTCTGGAGATGAAGTACTTGGGGCGTTTGCTGGGGTTTTATGTGACCGAGATTGGCACGCTCAATCAAGTGGTGCACATCTGGGTCTACGACAGCATGGCCGACCGTGAGCAACGCCGCGCTGCGATGGATGCCGACCCCGAGTGGCAGGCGTTCAAGGTGCGTAATCGGGGCAGTTTTGTGGCGCAAGAGGTCAAGATCATGCGCCCCACCAAGTTCTCACCGCATTGGGTGTGAGTCACATGGGCGGCGCAAAACCATTGCGCCCGACGGTCACGCGCACTGCGGTGGGTTGCCCGTCTTTGACCTGAGCCACCACCATCACCTTGGCGCCCGGAATCAGCAACACGTTTTCCTCTGCTTTGGCCGGGCGGAGGGTGACGATCGGCGTGCCTGCAGGCACCAGCAAGCGCTTTTGGCCGTCTTTGTAGGTCAGCAGCAGTTCTTGAGCGCCAGGCATTTGGCTGGGGGCCACGGCCAAGCTGGCCACGGTGGCGTTGGTCATGGTGCTTTGGGGTTGCAAGTCCCAGGCGTAATGGCCTTCGCCGGTGCCGCGTGCGGCTTCCGGAAACACCAACACTTCCAAGGCCAGCTGTGAACCATCGGCTTGCGGCATGGCCGCCGAGCCGATGAAGCTGCCCACTTGAATGTCTTTCAGCGCGATTGGCAAGACCTCAGACACCGGCATATCGGCAGGGCGCACCAGCGTGACGACTTCGCCGCTGCGCTCTTTCACCACCAGTTGCGTGGGGGTGACTTGTTCGATCGTGCCGCGCACGCGCACAGGCGCAGAGGGGCTGGCTGTTTGTGCGTGAAGGCACAGGGTGAGGCAAGACAAAAGACCTGCGACGAGCATACGTGGGAACATGGCAACTCCTAAAAGGCAACAGTGGGGGTATCCGCAAGATACAGGGTTTCAGGGAGATGCGTTAGCGTCGACCCCAGACCAGGCCTCGCACGCGTTGAACGCTTTGACTTCGGGGTAGTGCGCCATGCGTTGGAATTTACGCATCAACACCGAGCTTTGAAAATACTGCAGGCCACAGCGCAAGCCGGTGCTGGCCGAGTAGGAAGGCATCACGTAGCGGCACGACTGGCATCGCGGGTTGCTGAGGTGCTGCGATTCCAGTTGGGACATGGTGAGCCGCTAGGCTTTGACGGGTTTGCAGTCTCCGCACATGAACATGCTTTGGTTGAGTAACCGTTTGAAGGTACCCAAAGCCCTGGGCTTGTGCAGGCCGCATTTGTAGCAGCTCATGCTGGCCGCCGTGTGGCCAGAACCACCGAATGGAGATCCCCCGGCTTTGGATTTGTAGCGAAGTCCGTCGCTGGCGATCTTGGTGGTTTCATCTCTGCTCATGGTGCGAATTTTAGGTGAAATGTGTTCAGGGTAAGTGCCTAGGCTTTTGCAGGCCGCAATTCCCCCTCAGATCTGCCGGTGCAAGACAGCGCGACGCATCATGTCGCAGAAGTATTCGGCCGCCGGTGTGAGGGGCAAACCGCTGCGGCGCACCAAGCAAATCGGCGGAGCGGGCAAGACTTCGCGCACCGGGATGGCCTGGACCATGTTGCTCAAGGGCAGGGATTGCGTCCACTGCACAGGCAACATCATCAGCAAATCTGAGTTGACCAAGGCCACCAAAAAAGTGAGGGTCGAATGGCCTTGCATCACCAATTTGGGCGCGGGCAAGCCATGCTGGGCAAACAAGGGGCCAAGTTCTTCTTCGGCGATGTGGGTCACCGAGGTGGTGATCCACTCGGCATCGGCCAACTCGGCCAAGGACTGCGCATGGGCCAAGGGGTGGCCTTTGCGGCCAAAAATCATGCGCGTGTTGTCAAAGAGTTTTTCTCGGGTCAGCTCAGGCGCCAAGGCTCCCGGGTCGGGGCCCATGTAGCAGTCGACGCGGCTTTCTTTGAGGTCGGCTTCGATGGCGGGGTACATCGCATCCCGAATTTCAATCGTGACATGCGGGTAGCGCTCACGAAACGGACGCAAGGCATGTGGCAGCAAGGCGATGTGCGGCACGCTGGACAGCGCCACCGTCAAGCGACCATGGGTTTCGCCGCGCAGCTGGTCAAGCTCTTCTTGGGCCAAGCGCAGTTCGTTGCGCACCGCACCGGCGCGGCGTAAAAACACCGAGCCCATGGGGGTGAGCTGTACGCCGCTGGGGCTGCGTTCGAACAAGACCACGCCGAGCTCTCGCTCCAGCTCTTGGATGCTGCGGCTGATGGCCGGTTGAGAGCCATTGAGTTGACGGGCTGCGGCGCGCAAGCTGCCGCGTTCGGCCACCGCCAAGAAGTCACGCACGGCGCTGAACTTCATGCCGCGCCAGGGGCTGGAATCGCTTGCCCCAAAACATAGGGAAAACGAGAGAGATCGAATTTTGGCATCGGCATGGGAATATTGTCATCTTCTCGCATCACTTGGTCATCCGTACCATCCCTAGCATTTGAAACTTGGAGACTTGGCATGGGTGATTCGTTGTTGAAGACGGGGGTGTTGATCGTGGGTGCAGGCCCCGTGGGCTTGGCCTTGGCGATTGAGTTGGGCCACCGCTCGATTCCGTGTGTCTTGATTGAGCGCAACGAACGGGTGGGCTATGCACCCCGTGCCAAGACCACCAATGTGCGCACCCGCGAACACTTTCGCCGTTGGGGCATTGCCGACACGCTGCGCGCAGCCTCACCGTTTGGCATGTATTACCCCTCGAATGTGGTGTTTTGCACCAGCTTGGCCGGTCACGAGTTGACGCGTTTTGAGAACGCCATGTACTGCGCACCCGGGCGCAACCCCTTGTACTCAGAACACGGTCAATGGATTCCGCAGTACACGGTGGAAGAAGTGATGCGCGAGCATGCGCAGTCCTTGCCGAATGTGGACTTGCGGTTCAACACCGAGTTGACTGCTTTTGAACAAGACGGTGATGGCGTGCATGCGGTGGTGCGGGACCTCAAGCGCGGCCAGAGCATCACCATCCAAGCCGATTTCATGGTGGGGGCCGATGGCTCGCGCAGTGTGGTGCGTGAGGGCATAGGCGCCAAGATGGAAGGCACCCGGGGCCTGTCACGCAACTACAACGTGGTGTTCAAGGCGCCTGGCTTGGCGCAGAAACAAAAGCACGGCCCTGCCATCATGTACTGGCAGGTCAATGCCGAAGCGCCGAGCTTGATTGGCCCCATGGACCAAGGCGACAAGTGGTTCTTCATGCCCACGGGCATGAAAGAAGGCAGCAAGCTGGATGTGGCGAACACGCCGGATTTGATTCGCAAGGCCACCGGGATTGACTTGCCTTATGAGGTGCTGTCGACCGACGAGTGGGTGGCCAGTCGTTTGCTGGCCAACACCTACCGCGACCGCCGGGTGTTTTTGGCGGGGGACGCGTGCCACTTGCATCCACCGTTTGGTGGCTATGGCATGAACATGGGCGTGGCCGATGGGGTGGACTTGGGTTGGAAGATCGCCGCTGTCTTGCAAGGCTGGGGCGGGCCCGAGTTGTTGGACAGCTACGAGCAAGAGCGCAAGCCCGTGCACAACATGGTGTTGGACGAGGCGGTGGCCAACCACGCCATGCTGGGCAACCAACTGTGGAAAGAGGGTTTGGACGGTGACAACGCGCAAGGCGCTGCCATGCGCCGCGAGGTGGGTGCGGTCATTCAAGCGGGCAAGTTGCGCGAGTTCACCACGCTGGGCGTGATGTTGGGCTACCGCTATGAACATTCACCCGTGATCGTGGCCGATGGCACACGCGCACCGGGCCACGACTACATCAACTACGTGCCCACGTCCCGCCCGGGTTCCTTGGCGCCTCATGCGTGGCTGCACGATGGCTCGTCGCTGTACGACCACTTTGGGCTGGGCTTCACCTTGTTGGCTTCCAAAGACGCGCCGTCTGAGGCAATGGACCAAGCCCGCGTGCAGGCCCGCGCTGCCGGTGTGCCGCTGACGGTGATTCAACCCCAAGAGTCGGGCATTGCCGATTTGTACCCGACCCGCTTCACACTGATTCGCCCAGACCAACACGTAGCCTGGCGCGCCGATGCATGGCCGCATGCCAGCGCAGGTTTGTTTGAAAAGATCAGTGGCCGTGCCCCTTCTTTGACCACCACAGGAGCCTTCGCATGAGTTCAATTCCCGCGCTCGAATCACGCCGCCCAGGTGTGCTGGCCGTTCACTCGGTCGACCGATTTGTCTACACCGTGCCAGACCTGGGTGTGGCGCTGAAGTTCTACACCGACTTCGGACTGGATGTGCGCCAAGTGGACCAACGCTTGGACTTGTACACCTTTGGCCACGACCACTGCTGGGCCTCGGTGTTTGAAGCGGGCGAGCGCAAGCAGCTGCAATACGTGCGTTACGGCATCTTTGCCGAAGACGTGGCCGCGTTTGAGCACCGCGTGAAAGATTTAGGGATAGGTTGCGAGCCGCATCCCTTGGGCAGCCCAGATGGCATTTGGCTGCGCAACCCCGATGGCACGGCGGTCCAGCTGTTGGTGGCGGCGAAAGTCTCGCCATCGGTCAAGTCCACCCCTACGCACCAAAAGCCCGTACCGGCGGGCAAAGGGGCAGCGCCCAGCCGCAGCCAGGTGGTGTCGACCCGACCCAAACATTTGTCGCATGTGTTGTTCTTTAGCCCTGACGTCTTGCGCATGACACGCTTCGCTGAAGACGTGTTGGGTCTGCGCTTGTCAGACTCCTCGGGCGACATCATTGCCTTCATCCACACACCGCACGGCAGCGACCACCACTTGATTGCGCTGGCCAAGTCGCACGCACCGGGCTTGCACCACAGCAGCTGGGAGGTGGGCAGCATTGACGAGGTGGGCGTGGGGTCTGAGCAAATGCGCAATGCAGGTTGGACCCACGGTTGGGGTTTTGGCCGTCACGTGTTGGGATCGAACTACTTCTACTACGTGCGCGATCCCTGGGGCAGTTTTTGCGAGTACTCGCACGACATCGACTTTGTGCCCGCCGATCTCGATTGGCCTGCAGCCGACCATGCGGCCGAAGACTCGCTGTATGTGTGGGGCCCCACCATGCCCGAGGGCTTCATCACCAACCAAGAGCAGCCTTTGCCTGCGTGACCCAGGCGGCGCAGGGCGTCAAGCCTTGCGCACGTGCTGCCCTAAACGCTTGTACAAACCCAAGGCGTTGTGCTGGTAGATTTTTTCTTTGTCTGCGTCACTCACCACCTGCGTGGCTTTGATGTACTCGTGCGTGTCATCGAAGTGACGACCTGTTTGGGGGTCAACCGCACGCACGGCACCGATGGTTTCCGAGGCAAACAACACATTGTCTGAGGGAATGACTTTCAACAGCAGGTCAATCCCGGGTTGGTGGTATACGCAGGTGTCAAAGTAGAGGTTCTTGAACATGCGGGTGGTCAAGTCGCCCAAGCCCATGTCGATGGCCATGCCCTGGTAGCGGCCCCAGTGGTAGGGCGCAGCGCCTCCGCCATGCGGGATGATGAACTTGAGGGTCGGGTGGTCTTTGAAGAGGTCCGACATCATGAATTGCACAAAAGCGGTGGTGTCGCCGTTGATGTAATGCGTGGCCACGGCATTGAAGTGCGGGTTGCAAGAACCACTGACGTGGATCATGACGGGCACGTCGAGTGCGACCAATTGGTCGTAGAGCGGGTACCACCAGTCCTTGTCCCACAGCGGTGGGTCAGACCAATGGCCGCCTGAAGGATCGGGGTTGAGGTTGGCGCCGACAAAGCCCAGTTCTTGGATGCAGCGCTGAAGTTCGCGAAACACCGCCGCCCCTGGTTTTTGCCCACTGACTTGCGGCAGTTGGCACACGCCTGCCAAGTGCTGGGGGAACATCTTGCAGGCGCGATCAACCAAGTTGTTGCAGTACTCGGCCCAGCGCACGTTGGTGGCTTCGTCGCCAAATTGGTGGTCCATGCCAATGGCGCGGGGAGAGAACAAGGTCAGGTCGATGCCGCGCGCTTGCATGACCTGGAGTTGGTTCTCAGAGATGGCGGCGTGGATTTGCGCGTCACTGATTTCTGGAGGGTCTTCGGGCAGGCACTGGCCTGTGGTTTGGAAGTACGCGACTTGCCGCGCCCGATAGGCCATGACCTCTGGCGGGGTGGTGGTGAAATGTCCGTGGCAATCAATGATCATGGGTCAACCCTTGGTTGAAGTGGGTGACACCACGGCCACGATTTCGATTTGTATCAACATGCCGCCGGGCAGGTCGGTTACCACGGTGTGGCGAGCGGGTCGGTCATGGGGGTCGGGGAAGCAGGCCAGCCACTGCGCGTTCAACAACTCGCGCACGCTGTTGTCTTGGATGTAGGCCTTGACGTGCACCACGTCGTCCAAGCTGGCGCCCCCGTTGCGCAACAGGGTGCGCAGGTGTTGGAACACAAACTTGGCTTGGCTGGCTGCGTCGCTGGGCAGGGTGTCGTTGGCCGGGTCGCGGCCCATGATGCCGGACGAGTAAATCATGTTGCCCACGCGCGCGCCCATGGGGATGGGCGCGTTGCCGTGTGTGATGCCATCGACTTCGATGGAACGGGGTCTTCTGGGGGTCATACGTCAATCACCTTGGTGTGTGTTGGGTTCGCTCAGTGGTGCAGGGGCAAGGCTGTTTTATAGCGCACTTGCTTGAGGGCAAAGCTGGAGCGAATTTTTTCGATACCCGGGATGGGGGTGAGTTGTTCCAAGATGAATTTTTCAAGCGCCGTCATGTCAGCGATCGCCACGCGGATCAGGTAGTCGCTGTCGCCGGTCATCAGGTAGCACTCCATCACTTCATCGTGTTCGGCAATGCGTTGCTCAAACTCGGCCAAGGCCGACTTGGACTGTTCTTTCAAACTGATGGAGATGAAGACCGACAAGTTCAGCCCCAGCTGTTTGGGGTTGACCAGGGCCACGTAGCGGTCAATCACGCCCGCAGCCTCCAGGGCTTTGACCCGCGTGAGGCAGGGTGAGGGCGACAAATGCACCCGTTTGGCCAGTTCGAGGTTGGTGAGCGAGCTGTCGTGTTGCAGCTCCGTCAAAATGCGCAGATCGGTGGCGTCTAAATTCACTTTGTGCTTTAAAAGTAATGAATCGAGGCATTTTATTTTGTATTCGGGTCAAATTTTCACAAAAACGACAGCCTATTTGGGGCGGTTTTTTTTACAGTCTTTGCCATGACAGACCACAGCCTTCACCCTTTCTTGGCCGCAGCCAGCGGCGACGCGGACTCCTTCGAAACTGCTGAGTGGCGCGACGCTTTTTTGTCGCTGGTGGCCACCCAAGGCCCCGAACGTGCACGCTTCATCTTGGACAACTTGGTGCATCTGGCCAACACCTCCAAGGTGCAGTGGCAGCCCGAGTTGGTCACGCCCTATGTCAACAGCGTGGCGGTGGAGCAGCAGCCCGCTTTTCCGGGCGATTTGGCCATGGAAGAGCGCTTGGGTTCGCTGATGCGCTGGAACGCGCTGGCCATGGTGGCCAAGGCCAACGCCGCGTATGGCGAGTTGGGCGGGCACATTGCCAGCTACGCCAGCGCCGCCGATTTGTTTGAGGTGGGCTTTAACCACTTTTTCCATGCACGCAACGCGGCGCATGGTGGGGACTTGGTGTTCTTTCAGCCCCACAGCGCGCCCGGCGTGTATGCCCGCGCTTTCCTTGAAGGTCGCCTGAGCGAGGCCGACTTGTCGCACTACCGCCAAGAGCTCACTGCGCCCGAGGGCGTGCGTGGTTTGAGCAGTTACCCGCACCCCTGGCTGATGCCCGATTTCTGGCAGTTCCCCACGGGCTCGATGGGCATTGGCCCCATCAGCTCGATCTACCACGCGCGCTTCATGCGCTACCTCACCCACCGCCAATTGCAAGACTGTGGCGCACGCAAGGTGTGGGGCGTGTTTGGCGACGGCGAGATGGACGAACCCGAGAGCATGAGCGCGCTCACGCTCGCCTCGCGCGAAAAACTCGACAACCTGGTGTGGGTGGTCAACTGCAATTTGCAACGTCTGGACGGGCCGGTGCGAGGCAACGGCCGCATCATTGACGAGTTGGAGCGCTTGTTCCGTGGAGCTGGATGGCACGTGATCAAGCTGGTGTGGGGCAGCGATTGGGATGGCTTGTTTGCCCGCGATGTGACCGGTGCCTTGGTGCGTGCCTTGGCCGACACGGTGGATGGCCAGATGCAAACCTTTGCCGCCAAAGACGGCCGCTTCAACCGAGACACCTTCTTTGGCCAAAACGAAGAACTCGCCCGTTTGGCGCAAGGTATGACCGACGAGCAAATTGACCGCCTCAAACGTGGCGGCCATGACTTGGTGAAGATCCATGCGGCGTATGCGGCGGCGGCCAAGCACCAAGGGCAGCCGACCGTGATCTTGGCCCACACTAAAAAAGGCTATGGCATGGGCGAGGCCGGGCAGGGCAAGATGACCACCCACAGCCAAAAGAAATTGGATGAGACGGCCCTGATTGAGTTCAGAAACCGCTTCAACTTGCCCTTGAGCGACGAACAAGCCACGCAGTTGCAGTTCTTCAAACCCGCCCACGACAGCGCGGAGATGCGTTACTTGCAAGCGCAACGTCAGCGCTTGGGCGGCTACATGCCGCAACGCCAGACCCAAGCCGATGTGGTGCCAGTGCCCGCCCTGGCCCAGTACGCCAACTTTGCGGTGAATGCGGCAGGCAAGGAAATGTCCACCACCATGGCGTTTGTGCGCTTGCTGGGCAATTTGCTCAAAGACCCCGCCTTGGGCCCACGCATTGTGCCCATCGTGGCTGATGAGGCGCGTACCTTTGGGATGGCCAACTTGTTCAAGCAGGTTGGCATTTACTCCAGCGTGGGCCAGCGCTACGAGCCGGAAGACATCGGCTCGGTGCTGAGTTACCGCGAGGCCTTGGATGGCCAAATTTTGGAAGAGGGCATCAGCGAGGCTGGGGCCATTGCCAGTTGGACCGCTGCGGCCACCAGCTACAGCGTGCATGGCTTGGCCATGTTGCCGTTCTACATTTATTACTCGATGTTTGGTTTCCAACGCGTGGGCGACGCCATTTGGGCAGCGGCTGACCAACGCGCACGGGGCTTCTTGTTGGGCGCCACTTCAGGTCGCACCACGCTGGGTGGAGAAGGCTTGCAACACCAAGACGGCAGCAGCCACTTGGTGGCGGCCACCATTCCCAATTGCCGGGCCTACGACCCGGCCTATGCGGGCGAGATGGCGGTGATCGTGGACCACGGCATGCGCGAAATGTTGGTGGAGCAGCGCGATGTTTTCTATTACGTCACTTTGATGAACGAAAACTACGCCCAGCCCGATTTACCCGCAGGTGTTGAGCAAGACGTGATTCGTGGTTGCTACAAGTTCAAAACCTTCGAGGTGCCTCAAGCCAACGCGCCACGTGTGACCTTGATGGGCTCGGGCGCGATCTTGACCGAGGTGGTCAAAGCGGCCGAGCAATTGGCGGCACAAGGCATTGCCAGCGAGGTGTACAGCGTCACCAGCTGGAGCGAGTTGGCGCGTGATGGTGTGGCGTGTGAAGAACGTGCCTTGGCTAGCGACAGCAGCCCGGGCGTGCCGTTTTTGACGCAACAGCTGGCCACAAGCCAGGGCCCCATCGTGGCCGCCACCGACTATGTGCGTGCGGTGCCAGAGAGTGTGCGTGCGTACCTGCCCGCAGGACGTCGTTACTTGAGCTTGGGCACCGACGGCTTTGGCCGCAGCGACACGCGGGCGGCTTTGCGTGCCTTCTTCCATGTGGATGCCGCCAGCATTGTCAACGCGGCGAGGCACGCACTGGGTCAATGAACCTGGCGTGCAAACGCTGAGAGGGGGGCCGCAAGGCCACTCTCTCTAACGAACTCAAGGCATGGTGTGTTGCAGGGCGCGGTTGAAGTAGCTCAGATCCAAAAACTTCTCGGGTGCGGGTGCTTTGCCGCCCCATTGGCCTTCGATTTCGGCACGCAAGGCCAAGACGTTTTTGAAGCCTTGCATGTCCAGCGCGCAGTCTTTGGACAAGCCGCTGCCTGACGGGTCGTTCAAGGCTTGGTAGGTCATCTCGGCTTTGTTGGAATCGAGCTTCAACTCACGCGACAACACGCGCAGGGTAAGTGCTTTTTGCGCAGGGTCTTGGGCGGCGCGGCAGCCCTCGATGTAGGCTGCGATGTAGCGCTCCACGGCCGAGGCATGTGCTGCCGCCCAGGGGCGCATCACAAAGATGCCACCGGCTTGGTAGGGGCCATACAAGGCCGTGGTGGTGCCCAGGCTTTTGGCGCCACGCTCTTTGGCCAAAAAGTTCCAAGGTGGGTTGAGCAGCGTCGAGGCGCCTGCGGGACTGTCTAAGCCTTTGAAGCGATTTTCTGAACCACCCAGTGGGTCGATCTTGTAGTCCTTGCCTTCCACCAAGCCTGCGTCCTTGAGGATCTTGCGGCCAATCAGGGCGTAGGCCGTGTCGGGTGCGTCCACCACATAGGTGCGTCCACGCATGTCAGAGGGTTTGTGGATGTCTTGGCGCACCAGCATTTCGTTCATGCCGCCGTCGCCACCAGACAGGATGACGACATCTTTTTTGGCCACTTCAATCATAGCAATGGCGTTGTCGACGGCCGCGTGTGCAATTTCAAATTTGCCTTCGGCCAAACCGGCACGTTGCTGCTCGGAGTTGGGGGTGAATTGCATCACCGGGGTGATGCCGCGACGCGCGAAGTAGCCTTTTTCCATCGCCATGTAGATGGGGATGTTGCTGGCGCCACGGAACACATTGACGCGCAAGGTCACGGGGTCATTGGCAGGTGCTTGCGCCACTGGGTTGCTGCTGCAAGCAGCCAAAGTCAGAGCCACGGCGGCAGTGAGGAGTTTGTACATAAGACCTTTCTTGAATTAACGAATGTATTGTTCGCAGCTTTTCTTTTTTCTGTCGTCGGAGATTTGTTTGCAATATTTCACGTCGTTGTTCACCTTGGCGAGACATTTGTTTTTCAAGTCGCTGCTGCCGATGCGGTTACAGAACTCGGCTTTGTTGGTGTCCATGGCTTGGCAGTAGGTTTTTTTATCGGGGTCTTTGATGCCGTTGCAGCCTTCGTAGGCCTCTTTTTGCGCGTAGTCTTTGGTGGCAGCAGAGGCATTGAAGACCAGCAGCACCAGAATGAAAAATAGTCGCATGAAGTTTTCTCCCTGAGGGGTTGCGCACCTTTGTCAAACAGGGCTATCCCCGCCAAGCGTGATGCGGTGCATCACACGCTTGAAGCCATGGTAGTCGTTGACCGGGTTGTGTTGGGTGCAACGGTTGTCCCAAAACGCCAAGGAGTGGGGCTTCCACACAAAGCGGCACGTGAATTCCGCCTTGACTTGGTGTTCAAACAAAAACTTCAGCAAGGGGGCGCTCTCCTCATCGCGCATGCCCACAATGCCCGAGGTATGGGCCACATTCACATACAGCGCTTTGCGGCCTGTTTCTGGATGGGTTCGCACCAAGGGGTGCGCATGGGTGTAGTTTTGGGGGGCGCTTTCTTTGCCGTCGGTTTTGAGGCGGTCTTCTCGGGTTTTGGAGACATCGGCTTTGGCTGAGCTGCTGATGCCCATCAAGCCCACGAGCATCGATTGCAGGGTTTCGGACAGCGTGTCCCAAGCGAGGTACTGGTTGGCAAACAGCGTGTCGCCACCGTAGGGCGGAATCTCTCGCGCCAGCAGCATGGAGCCCATGGGCGGTTGTTCCAGGTAGGTGGTGTCTGAGTGCCAGATGCCCCCGAAGTTGTTTTTTTCGTGTTCGAGTTTTTTGACTTCAATCACGCAAGGAAATCCATCCAAGCCTTTGACGAACGGGTATTGCACGGGCGTGCCCATGGTCTTGGCAAAACGCATGAACTGTTCGGTGCTGAGGTGTTGGTCGCGAAAGAAAATGACCAAGTGTTCGAGCAGGGCGGCCCGTATGGCGTGCTGCAGGTCAGTGGACAGGGGCTGTGTCAGATCCACATCCAGCAGTTCAGCACCCAAGGCACCCGCAATTCGTTGAATTTTCATCAAATTATTCTGTCACAGACCCTGTTTTTCATCGGTCGGGTTTGTCCGGCCTGCGACAAGCGAACAAGAGGGTTCATGCCATCCTGTCGCGACAAAAAATTCAGGAGCCCTTGTGTTGAAAAACCTCTTACCAACCCTTGCCCTTGGCTGGGTGTGTCTGGCGGCGCCCCTGCACGCGCAAGACTTTTTGTCGCGCCCCGTCAAAATTGTGGTGCCTCAAACCCCGGGTGGCGCGTCGGATGCCCTGGCGCGCATCGTGGGGCAAAAACTGAGTGAGAAATGGCAGCAATCGGTGGTGATTGAAAACCGCGCAGGCGCAGGCGGCAACGTCGGCATGGACTACGTGGCTCAAGCCACGCCTGACGGCCACACCTTGTTGATGAGCTATGTGGGTTCACATGCGATCAATGCGTCGTTGTACAAAAAATTGCCGTTTGATCCCGAGAAAGATTTCGCCCCTGTGGCCACCTTGGCCACTTTGCCCTTTGTCTTGGTCGCCCGTCCCGATGCGCCATTCAAAACGGTCAAAGAGCTGGTGGAGCAAGGCCGAAAAACGCCGTTGACCTTTGGTTCTGCTGGCAATGGGTCGGTGAACCATTTGCTGGGGGTGATGTTCAATTCGGCGGCAGGCACGAAGCTGGAACACATTCCTTACCGCGGGGCCGCACCCGCCATGCAAGACCTGATGGGGGGGCAAATCAACCTGGTGTTCACCAGTTTGCCCTCGGTGGCAGGGTCTATCAAAAACGGCAGCTTGCGCCCGATTGCGGTCACCAGCGGGGCGCGTTCGTCCAACTTCCCCGCGATTCCCACCATCGCAGAAGCGGGTTACAAAGAATTTGACGTGTCGCCCTGGTTTGGTTTGTTTGCGCCCGCCAAAACGCCAGCGGCTGTGGTGCGACGCATCAACCAAGACATCCAAGAGGTGTTGAAAAACAAAGAGGTGATTGAGAAATTCAACGCGCAGGGCGCGGATGTCTTGATCACCCAACCGGCTGAATTTGGCGCGATGCTCAAGAACGACCTCGCCAAGTGGGGCGAGGTGGTCAAAGCATCAGGCGCGCAGATCGATTGACTCCAGCGCGGTCCTCAAGCCCTGGCCGGTAACACCTCATTGACCGGTTTGCCTCCGCAGGCTTTGCCGGTGATGGGGGGCTTGGGCAACCGGTTCTCGCCGGGCTCGATCACAAAGGTGTAGTCGAGCGAGTACCAAGGCCCTGTGACATCGGAGTTAGGGGCAGGGGTGTCGGCGTGCAGCACGTAGTGGCCCACCAAGGCCTGGGTCACGGCAAATTGCACATCGGTGTCCAGAAACGGATCGTCACTGGAGTACACCTGTGAGAACTGCGTTTTGTACCCCGGTTTGTTGATCATGAAATGGATGTGTGCGGGTCGCATGTTGTGGCGACTTTGCGCCCGCAGCAGCGCACCCACCGGACCACTCAAGGGAATAGGGTAGCCGGCGGGTTTGATGCTTTGAAAGGCAATGTGACCCTGGGCATCGGTGGTGAATGTGCCGCGCAAATTCATGTCGGCTTGCTCGGGGTCTTGGTTTTCATAAAACCCCTCGGCCGAGGTGTGCCACACATCCACCTCGGCATCGGCCACGGGCTGGCCTTGAAGGTCTTTGACCCATGCGTTGACGAAGATGGGTACGCCCGCGGTGGGCGAGCGCACCAGTGAGTCGCCCGACACCATGCGCGGTGCGTCTTGGCGCCAAAATGGCCCCATCAAATTGGCCGTGGTTTCAGTCTGGCCTTTGTCGCCGTTGTTGAGCAAACATACCAAGGAGGACAGCCCCATGGAGCCCGCCGCCAGCACCACCTCGTTGTGGGACGGCGTGGTCAGTTGGCCCAGTTGCGCCACCAAAGCGCAGACTTGGTGAAACTCAGCTTCGGTCAATTGGGCGTCGCGGGCAAATCCGTGCAGGTGGATCACGGCGGCCTTCATGATGGTTTTGAAGCGTTCGTCGGTGGCGTGGTCGAGTTCAGCCAAAACAGCCGTGGTGACGTCGTGTTGGTTTTTGATGATCATGGGTGTTGCTCTTCGATGTCGTTGTAGGTGAGGTAGTCCCACATGCGTTCGACGATGCCGCCGTTCCAGGTGGCACGTTCTTGGGCTTGTTGTGCCGTGTCAAAAATTTGGGTGTCGCTGTGTCCTGCGGCTTGGACGGCCTGTTCGACGCGGCCTGCATCTTCTAAGAACCAAGCCAGGACCAAAGCCTTTTGAATCGAATCGCCCACGGTCACTGCGCCGTTGACGCTGACCACCACGGCGTTGGCTTGCCCCAGGGTGTCGGCCACACCCACGGCGGCGGCCTCGTTGCGAACCAACGCGGTGTCATGCCATCTGGGGACTTTGGGGTAGAAGTAGCTCGAAAACCCGTGGCGCGCTGAAGGCGTTAATTTCATCGCCGACAAGGCCATGACATGGGGTGGAAAGAAGCGGCAAATGCCTTTGACTTCAGGGCGACGTTGGTAGACCTGCTGGTGGATGCGCACTTCGCCCAGCACGCCTTCGGGCAAGGGGCCGTGGACTGACACCACGGTGCCCGTGTCTTGGGGGGAGAGCAAGCCCATGGGACGAGGCGCGCAGACCAAGAAATGCGCAGCGTCAAGTCGCAGGCTGCAGTGTCCATAGGCCGTGGCCAAACCGGCCCGTGCCAAAGCGCGGCCTGTGGTGCGCACCAATTGTTCTTGGGCAGGGGTGGGGGTAGGGTGTGTCATCAGGTTTTGAATTCAGGAATATCGGGCACCGAGCCCCACATGCAAAACGATTTGGCGTCGAAGGGGAATTGGCGTGGCATGTCATCGGGGTCTGTGATCATGCGCACGCCACTGGAGAACTCGTAGACCATGCCGTCTGGCCCTTCAAAGTACAAAAACATGGCGCCCGAGGTGGGGTGTCGACCCGGGCCAAACACGACGCGCACGCCATGCTTTTGAAGCAAGTACCAAGAACGCATGATGTCGTTGATGGAGTCGACCTGGTGGTTGATGTGTTGAACGCCTGCAAATGTGGACGGAAACAAAGCCACCTTGTGGTGAACTTCGTCAATGCGCAACAAGGGCGCTTGTCCGATGCGGTCACTGACTTTGGCGCTGAGCACTTCGGTCCAAAATTTTTCGTCTCGCACCGGGTCGGTGGTGCGCAGCCCCACATGAGAAAACCCAGTGCTGCCGGTGTCGCGGGTTGGAAAAAATGGCACCCCACAATGATGCGGGCGCACCAACAAATCGATCGAGTTGCCACTGGGATCTTTGAAATTCAAGAAGGCTTGGACGTGGCGCATTTCACAGCCATCGGCGTCGCCTTGCGTGAAGTGGTAGCCCATGCTTTCTAGCTGTGCCGCAGCGTCTTGCAGCGCGGCGTCATCGCGCAGTTCAAAGCCGACCGTGTGGTCGCTCGGATCTCCGTCAAAGTACACCAAGGTGTGGTCTCGGTCATCGCTGCGCAGGTACACGCTGCTGCCATGTTTGGGGTTGCCAACTTGTTCGCCCACCCGCAGTCCCAAGATGCTGTCGGCGTAGCGGGTGGCACCCTCTAAATCACGGGTGCCAAGTCGAACGTAGCGGATGTCGTGCAGGTGGATCATGGGCGGTTTGGGGAAGTCAAGATCAACCTGAAAGCTTACCGTCTGTTCAAGGGCGGGCCAATCCCGGGCGATCAATTCCTACCATTGACCAAACGAATGTGGCTGTTTGACGGGCGAGTCGGCGCGGGGCCACAGGGCTTCAGGCTTGGAACAACAACTGAAACTGTGCACGCAGCCATTGGTTGGCAGGGTCTTGGTGAAAGCGTGCATGCCAGTGTTGGCGAATGTCAATCATGCCAATGTCGATGGGCAAGGGCAGCACCCGCAAGCCTTCGCTGGCTGCGAAGGTTTCAGCCAGTCGCGATGGCACAGTGACCATCAAGTCGGTTTGCGAGACGATGCTCGACAAACCCATGGAGTGGGCCACCCGCAGGCCGACGTGACGCTTCACCCCGAGGTTGTTGAATTCTTGGTCCAGCAGATGGTCCACGGCCTCGTGGCTGGCCGACGAGGGGAGGTAAGAAATGTGCGAACCTTGGAGGTAATGATCCAAGCTCAAGCTGTCTTGGATGGTGCTGTGGTTGTCTCGGATCAACACCACATAGTGTTCTCTGAACAAACGTTGGATGTAAAAGTTGGGCCCAAAGTCGCCAAAAAATCCAACCGCCAAATCAATGTCTCCGCTGGTAAGGCTGGCGTCGATGCGGTCGCTGGGGATGTCCACAATCGACACGCTCACCGAGGGGGCGGCTTGGCTCAAGTGCGCCAACAGTTTGGGCAAAAACACCCGTTGCCCCACCTCGCTGGTGCACACAGAAAACGTGCGTTGGCTGGTGCTGGGACTGAATTGGCGCCTCTCTTCAATCGCTTGTCGCAAATGGCCGAGTGCCGCTTTGACGGGTTCTGACAGGTTTTGGGCCAAGGGGGTGGGCTGCATGGCCCCTTGGATGCGAACAAATAGCGGGTCTTGAAAGTAGTCCCGCAAACGCCCCAAGGCATTGCTGACCGAAGACTGCGTGAGCCCCAGCTCTTGCGACGCCAAGGTGACGCCCTGGGTGCGAAAAATGGCGTCGAAGACCAGCAGCAAATTGAGGTCGAGTGCGTTGAGTTTCATGGCTGGGCTGATTATTGATGGGCTCAATAGTAGCCATCATGGGGAGGCCTTTGAAAGCAGCTACAGTCCTGCCTCACACAACACACGCTGCTGTCTGGGACGGTGGTGTAAGACCACATTCTTTGTTATTCAATCCAGGAGATCGACACATGATGAACGAAGCAGAAAGACAGCAAGCCGTTGAGCGTTTGTTGCAGGCAGAAAAAGACCGCAAGCAAGCCACGTTGTTGTCTGATTCATTCCCGCACATTCAACTGGAAGACTCTTACGCCATCTCCAGCGCGGTGGCCGCTCGGAAAATTCAAGACGGTGCCAAGCTGATTGGCCACAAGGTGGGGCTGACTTCCAAGGCCATGCAAGCTTCTTCCAAAATCGACGAACCGGATTACGGCCATTTGCTCGACACCATGTTGATTGCAGAGGGTGCCAAAGTGCCCCACGCCAATTTCTGTTTGCCACGCGTTGAGGTGGAGTTGGCTTTCGTGTTGGGTGAGTCCCTCAAGGGACCGGGCATTGGCTTGGTCGATGTGTTGCGTGCCACCGAGTATGTGGTGCCAGCCCTTGAAATTGTGGACGCGCGTTTGGTGGACCAGCGCAAGATTTACGACACCGTGGCCGACAACGGTGCGGCGGCTGGTTTGGTCTTGGGTGGGCGCCCCGTTCGCCCCATGGATGTGGACCTGCGCTGGGTCAGTGCCTTGATGTACCGCAATTCGGACATCGAAGAAACCGGTGTCGCCGCCGGCGTGTTGGGCCATCCCGCGTTGGGCGTGGCTTGGTTGGCCAACAAATTGGGGCAGCATGGGGTGACGCTTGAAAAGGGGCACATCATTTTGTCGGGCTCCTTCACCCGTGTGGTGTTCGCCCGCAAAGGCGACACCTTGTTTGGTGACTTTGGCCCCTTGGGCAGCGTCAGCGTGCAATTCATTTAAAGGCCTCACATGGACCTGCCCGTCAATCTGTTCAAGCGTGCCATTCAATCGGGCGTGCATCAAAAAGGTCTGTGGACCACCCTGGCCAGCACCTATTCCACCGAGGCGGTGGCCGGGGCTGGTTTTGATTGGTTGCTGCTGGACATGGAGCATTCGCCCAATGAGATGGACACCATCTTGCAGCAATTGCAAACCATTGCAGGCTACGCCACCCAAGCGGTGGTGCGCCCGGTGTGGAACGACCCCTTGGCGATCAAGCGGCTGCTCGACATAGGGGCGCAGACTTTGCTTATTCCCTATGTGCAAAACGCTTTGGAGGCCGAACAAGCGGTCCGTTCCATGCGTTATGCCCCCCGTGGCATGCGTGGTGTGAGTGCTTTGACGCGCGCCACACGGTTTGGCAGGACGGCCGATTACATGCAACGGTGTGAACAAGAGTTGTGCTTGCTGGTGCAAGTCGAGACCCAGGCGGCGCTCAATGAGATTGAAGCCATCGCTGCGGTCGACGGTGTGGACGGCATCTTCATCGGTCCAGCGGATTTGTCGGCAAGTCTGGGTTTTCCAGGGCAACTCAAGCATCCCACCGTCTTGGCGGCGATTGATGATGCGATCCGTCGCATCACAGCCTGTGGCAAGGCGGCGGGTATATTGACGGGCGACAAAGAATTGGCCCATCGCTTCATCCAACTCGGCACACTCTTCACGGCGGTGGGGGTCGATGCGGGTTTGTTGGCCCGCGCGGCAGACGCCTTGGCCAAAGACTTTTGAGCGTGATTCGTCGCTTGCGTTGACCTAGGTCAACACGCCCAAGTGCTGTACTTCCTACATTTCGTTCAACACAAAAGAACGGAGCAAGTTATGAAGTACATCACCCAAGAGACCCTCACCGAGCAAGTGCTCGAGGCCATGAAAGGCACCACCGACGCGCGACTGCGTGAGGTGTGTAACGCCTTGGTCAAGCACTTGCACGCGTTTGTGCGCGAGGTCAAACCCAGCGTCAAAGAGTTTGAACATGGGTGTGACTTTTTGGTGTCACTCGGACAGTCCAGCAGTGCCAAGAAAAACGAGGTCATCCTGGCGCTGGATATTCTGGGGGTGTCTGCCTTGGTGACCTTGCTCAACGACCAAGACAACCATGCGCATGCCAAAACCGATGCGGCTTTGCTTGGACCATTTTGGCGCTCAGCTTCGCCCGCTTACCCCGCAGGTGCCAACATCGCGCGGGGCACCGATGCCGAGTCACCCGATCAGGTGATGCGGGTCTGTGGTGTCGTGCGTGATCCGCAGGGGCGGCCTGTGCCAGATGCCTTGGTGGATGTGTGGCAAGCCTCGCCACGCGGCTTGTATGAGAATCAAGACGAGAGCCAGCCCGACATGAATTTGCGCGGACGCTTCACCACTGACGCCCTAGGTGCCTACAGTTTCAGAACCGTGCGGCCCGCTGGTTACCCGGTCCCCGTGGACGGGCCCTGCGGTGACTTGTTGCGCGCCCAGCATCGTGACCCGTATCGCCCAGCGCACATTCACTTCATGGTGTCCAAGCCGGGCTACCAAGTGTTGGTGACCCAAGTGTTCTCTGACGACGATGCACGACTTGAAACCGACGTGGCGTTTTCCGTGATGGAGAGCCTGGTGGGCCACATCGACCACCAGCCGGTGGAGGGCTCGCACGGCTTCAGCCTCAACTTTGATGTCGTCTTGCACCCAGGGGAGACCTTGTTTCCGATCCCCCCGTTGGGCTGAGTCAGCCTCAAGCCGGATGTTCGCTGGCAGGCAGTTGGCTGATGACAGCCAAAGTCACCAGCGACGACACCGCCATGACCGCCAACAAGGTGGTGAAGCCCGACTGTTTGACGATGGGGCCAATCAGCAGCACTGCGATGGAGCTGGCCCCAAACGAGACGGCCAAGCGCATGCCCGTGACGCGCGAGCGCATGGTGTCGTCCACGAAACGCACAATCATGGCGTCGGTGAAGGGAATCGCGCCGAACACCCCAGCCATGAACAAAAACTGCACGCCATAAAACCACCAGCCATCGACTTGGGTGGCCACGATCAACACCAGCGCTTGGAACGCCAGGATGCGCAGGTAGAGGTGTTTGAGGGGGACTTTGTCAATCATGTGTCCCACCCACAGCTGCGACAGGGAGGCGGCCGCGTACACCAGGCCCAGCAGCAGGCCGATCTGAGCCGGGTCTTGCGTCAGTCCCACAAGCTTGTCGGCCAGCAACTCGTAATTGCTGTTGGTCGACAGGTTGAACAGCAAGCTGCTGCTGGTGGATGCCAAAGTCATCACCAACAACAAAGTCGGCATTGACAGGCCGCTGTGCTGCATGGGCGTTGATTTTTTCTTAGACGGGGCCGTGGCCTCGTGGGTGGCCCAGCGGGCAAATGCGAGTCCACACACGATGCTGATGACGCCAGGGATGAGAAATGCCATGCGCCATCCGTAGTACTTGACGAACAAGCCGGTGACCACAGCGGCCAAGGCCACGCCTAAATTGCCACACAGCCCGTTGACGCCAATGGTCCAACCCGGGCGCGCCGAACCTTGGACCAGCATCGGAATCGCCACCGGGTGATAGATCGAGGCAAAGGCGCCGAGCAGGGCCAAGGCCATGGCCATGTGCAGGGGTGATTGGGTTTGGCTGACCCAAAGGCTGGCCGCGCCTATGCCTAAGAAAAAGACCACCATCATGGGGCGGCGTCCCCATTGGTCACCCAGTTTGCCGGAAGGCAAGGAGCCAATGCCAAACAAGAAAAATGCGGCCACGCTGTAGGGCATCAAATCTTCCCAGCGCTCAAAACCAAACTCTGCCGCGATGCTGGAGACCGCAGTGGCAAAGATCAGCAAAAACATGTGGTCCATGGCGTGCCCAAAGTTGAGCAATAGTTGTGTGCTGCGGTTTTGCATGGCGGGCGCGTCAATCGCTGGCGGTGATGTTGTTACGTTTGATGAAGCTTGTGTAGGCGTCGCGCTCTTGCTTCATGGATGTGGCCAAACCACCCAAACTCGGCGTTTCGGCCACCAGGCCCTGGGCTTCGAGCTTGCTGGCAAAAGTACTTGATTTGGCCAGTTGCACCAACTCTTGGTTCATGCGTTCGACAATGACGGCAGGTGTACCGGTGGGGGCCACCAAGCTGAAGGAACTGTGGGTGTTGAGGTCGGGCACACCGGCCTCGGTCAGGGTGGGGACACCGGGCAACAACGGAGTGCGTTGCTCCAGCGCCAGAGCCGAGACTTTGCCAGAGCGAATCAAGGACAGCGCAGAGGCTACATCGGCAAACATGAATTGAATTTGTCCTGCCAACAAGTCTTGGTACGCCGGCCCTAAGCCTTTGTAGGGCACGTGCAAAAAGCTGGCGCCAGTTTTTTCTTCCAGCATGCGCACCCCCAAGTAGGTGGTGCTGCCGGTGCCTGCCGAACCGAACGACAGTTTGCCGGGTTCTTTCTTGGCCAGCGCAAGGAACTCTTGGAGGTTGCGGACTTTGAGCGCAGGGTTGATCACCAGCGCCAATGGGCCGGGTGCGCGCATGATGGGCACAAAGTCCCGTTCAGCGTCGTAACTCAGGTTTTTGAACAAGCTGCCATTGATCGTCAAGGACGTGTTGGCGGAGACCAAAAAGGTGTAACCGTCGGGGGCCGACTTGGCCACACTGGCCGCGCCGATGTTACCGCTGGCCCCCGGTCGGTTCTCGACCACAAACTGTTGTTTGAACACATCTGATAGCGCTTGTCCGATCATGCGTGCATACATGTCGGTGCCCCCGCCCGGTGAAGAGGACACCACCAATTTGACGGGCCGATTCGGCCAAGCCTCTTGCGCCCAGACCGGCTGCATGAGAGCGCACAAGAGGGCGCCTGCCAGCGCGTGAAAAATTACCCCAAATCCTGAGCGTGCCACTGCGATGTCTCCTTTGTTCAGCCGAATAATAGCGGTGCAGCATATATTCACCTTTCGCAGAAAGGCATCTATGAAGCAAGGTCAAAGCCATTGGTTGAAAGTCACTGTGCTGGGTGTGTGTGCGATGGCACTCAGCCCCTTCGCCTTGTGGGCTCAGGGTTATCCCAACAAACCCGTCAAGGTCATCGTGACTTTTCCGCCAGGTGGCACCCCCGATATTTATGGCCGCTTGTTGTCACAAGAACTCTCCACGCTTTGGAAACAATCGGTGCTGGTGGATAACAAAACTGGTGCCAGCGGGACCATTGGCACCGACTTCGTGGCCAAGTCGGCGCCCGACGGCTACACCTTGCTGTTTGCAGCCGACGCAACCATCACCATTGCCCCCAATTTGTTCCCCAGCATTCCCTACAACGTCAGCAAAGACTTGACCCCCATCATCAATGCTGCGACCGGGCCTTTTGTGTTGTTGGCCAATCCCAATTTCCCAGTCAATGACATGAAGTCGTTGATTTCGATGGCCAAACAGCAACCTGGCAAGATCACCTACGCTTCCTCGGGGGCAGGTGGACAGCAACATTTGTCGATGGAAACCGTCAAGCACATGGCCGATGTGAACATCACCCATGTGCCCTACAAGGGGTTTGGTCAGGGTGTCAACGATGTGATGGCAGGTCACGTGCCTTTGATTTTTGGTGGTATCACGGCCTCATTGCAACTCACCAAAAGCGGCAAGCTCAAAGCGTTGGCAGTGACCAGCGCCAAGCGTTCCAAAGCCATGCCGCAGGTGCCCGCCATTGCTGAAACCTTGCCCGGTTTTCGCATCGATGCTTGGTATGGTTTTTTGGGGCCAGCAGGCATGCCCAAAGAGCTTGTGAAGAAAATCCACGACGATGTGGCGTCCATCATCAAGCGGCCTGACTTTCAAGCCCGCATCATGGCCGATGCGATGGAGCCCGTGGGCAACAGCTCGGAGGAGTTTGCCGCGCAAATCGCTGAGGATTTGAACGACTGGGCCAAGTTGATCAAGTCAGCCCAAATTAAGTTGGATTGAGACGATTTTGTGTGACCCATGGAGCCCGAGCGGCTCCTTGCATTCTTTGAAAGGAATCTCCGGTGTTAATTTTTCGTTTTATTGTTCTGGTGGCCTTGCAATTGCTGAGCACGTGTGTCTTGGCTGACTTGTCCATCATCTCGTCCACCGGTGTGTCGAGCATCATGCAAGAGCTCATCCCCGCATTCGAGCGCGAATCGGGGCACCGCGTGACCATCAGCTACAACACGTCCAACATCATCATGGATCGCCTCAAGCGAGGCGAGCGTGCAGACCTGGTGATCTTGACCGCCCCTTTGATCGACAGCCTGACCCAGCAAGGCCTTTTACAAGCCGGCACGCGCACCGACATGGCCAAGTCGGGCATCGGTGTGGCGGTGAAAGCCGGAGCGCCACGTCCTGACATCAGCAGTGTGGCCGCATTCAAACAAACGCTGTTGGACACACCTTCGGTAGCTTACACAGGCACAGGCGCCAGTGGGCTTTACTTCGCTGGCTTGGTCGAAAAAATGGGCATTGCCAACGAGGTCAAGCCCAAGTCAAAAATTCCAGCGGGTGGGCTGGTGGCGGAGTTGGTGGTCAAAGGAGAGGCTGCCTTGGCGGTTCAGATGATCAGCGAGCTCAAAGCTGTACCGGGGGCCGACTATGTGGGACCTTTGCCAGCCCCGATGCAGCTCTTCACCGTGTTCTCTGCCGGCATGTTGGCACAAGCCACAGAAACGGCGGCGGCTCAGTCCATGCTGGCGTTCATGAAGAAACCTCAAGCCCAGGCCATTTACCGCGCTAAAGGCATGGACACCGATTGACGGTCTCAGCCCAGGATTTCAAATCAGGGTTCTGAGCGATTGGGCGGTGTGTTGCAGTAGGGGCAGCCAACGGGCGGCCAGATCGACCGACGTGGAAGCCGCACCTGAGCGCACCAAGTTCAAGGCGGCGACCGTGTCACCTCGGGCGTTTCTCAGCGGAACCGCCAAAGCGTCAACCCCCAGCTCATGCTCTTGATCGGCCACGCAATAGTCTTGCTTGGCCACTTGTTTGAGTTTTTTCTTCAAGGCCTGGGTTTGCGTTGAGGTGTTGGCGGTCAAGCGGCTCAAGCTGTTGGCCTTGAGCCAATCTTGCAGTTGTGTGGGGGCCAAGTTGGCCAGCAATACCTGACCGGTGGAGGTGGCATGCGCTGGCAGTCGGGTGCCCACGTGCAAGCCATAGGCCAGCACGGTGTGGCTCGCTTTGGCGGGCAGTTCTAAGCCCTGCCAAATCCCGCGCGCCACGATGATGACGGCATCGTTTTGCAACACAGCGACCGAACACGACAACTGGGTGGCCAAACTCAGTTGGTGTAGGGTGGGCTGAACTGCACGGGGCAAACGTGCACCCGACAGATAGCTGCCTGCAAACCCCAGCACCTTGGCGGACAACCAGTAATACTGTCCGTCGGTTTCCAAATACCCCAAGTGGGTGAGGGTGAGCAAATGGCGGCGTGCGGCGGCCCGCGTGAGCCCGGTCCGTTGTGCGGTCAAGGTGGCATTGAGCCGTTGGCGTTCGGTGTCAAAGCTTTCTAAAACTGCCATGCCACGGGCCATGCCTTCAATCCAGTCGGCTTTTTGGATGGGGGAGCGAGGTAGGGAAGGTTGCGCGATCATCGTGCGTCTATTCTATTCATCGCGCATCTTTGTGCTTGCCGTCTGCGGTGGTGGCTCCTGTGCCCTTAATCTCGCAGCATTCGTTCATCAAGGGGTTTGACTATGCGCACGCAAGTTGTGATTGTTGGGGCTGGTCCTTCTGGGCTTTTGTTGGGTCAGTTGTTGCACAAGGCGGGGGTCGACGCTGTGATTGTGGAACGTCAAAGCCCAGAGTATGTGCTGAGCCGAATTCGTGCTGGCGTGTTGGAGCAAGTCACATTGAATGTGCTGGCGCAAGCGGGCGTGGACGCACGTTTGAAGCGCGAAGGCCTGGCGCACACCGGGTTTGATTTGTTGTTCAAAGGCGAGCGACACCGCATCGACTTGTCGGGGTTGACCGGCGGACAACAGGTGATGGTCTACGGCCAAACCGAAGTGACCCGTGATTTGATGGACGCCCGCCAAGCCGCAGGCTTGACCACGGTGTACAGCGCCGATGACGTTCAGATACAAGGTTTTGACACCGACCATCCCAGCGTGAGTTACACCGTGAACGGGCAACGCCACACCCTCGACTGTGACTACATTGCTGGCTGCGATGGCTTTCATGGCGTGTGCCGTGCCAGTGTGCCGCGGGCCTCGATTCAAGAGTACGAGAAGGTCTATCCCTTCGGTTGGCTGGGGGTGTTGTCCGACACGCCGCCTGTGCACGAAGAGCTCATTTACGTCAACAGCCCACGCGGCTTTGCCCTGTGCTCGCAACGCAGCATGATCCGAAGCCGTTACTACTTGCAAGTCCCATTGACGGACAAGCTCGAGAACTGGAGCGACGAGGCGTTTTGGACGGAGTTGCGCCACCGCTTAGACCCAGAGGCCAGCGAGCGCTTGGTCACCGGCCCGAGCATCGAGAAAAGCATTGCGCCATTGCGCAGCTTTGTCACAGAACCCATGCGTTTTGGCACCTTGTTTTTGGCGGGTGATGCCGCACACATCGTGCCTCCCACCGGCGCGAAAGGCCTCAATCTGGCGGCGACCGATGTGAAGTACCTGTCGGACGCGTTGATTGAGGCGTGTGTCGAAAAATCAAAGGTGGGCATTGACCATTACTCCACCCGTTGCTTGGCGCGCATATGGCGTGCAGAGCGGTTTTCGTGGTGGTTCACCAGCTTGATGCACCGTTTTCCAGACCATGGTGATATAGGTCAAAAGTTTCAAGAGGCCGAGTTGGATTACCTGGTGCACAGCGAAGCAGGGGCTCGTTCGGTGGCTGAGAACTATGTGGGATTGCCCTTGGACTTTGGCTGGAAAGGCTGAGCTCAAACCCCTTGTGACAAGTCAAGGTGTGACAATGAAGCCTTCACTTCATTCCTTCGTCAATGAGCGCAAAAAAGATTCTCGGGTGCCTGTGCCTTTCTTTGATAGTGAGCGCCACGGCTATGGCGCAGACGAAGCCAGAACCCTCAGAGCCATTTGAGGTTGAAAGCAGTCAATTCCGCCGCACAGGTTCTTATGCAGAGGTCGAGGAGGCGTGTCATCGATTTGCCAACACCTACCCCGATGCGGTGCGTTGTTTGAACATCGGCCTAACGGCTGAAGGCCGTTCCATCTGGGCTTTGGTCGTGAGTCGCAGCGGCGCTTTGACCGCCGACGCTGCCAAGCGCTTGAACGTTCCAGTGGTGCTGGCCATTGGGGGAACCCACGCGGGTGAAATTGACGGCAAGGATGCGGGGTTGATGTTGGTACGAGACTGGCTCAAAAAGCCACCTTCCAATGACCCCCTCACACATCAGGTTTTTTTGTTTGTCCCGGTGTTCAATGTGGATGGGCATGAACGTCCAAGCCCATACAACCGGCCTAACCAAAATGGTCCGAGCCTGCAAGGCGAGCGGGTCACGGCGCAACGCATCAACTTGAACCGAGACTGGATGTTGGGGCAGACTTCGGAGATGAATGCCATGCTGCAACTCATTGCCGAATGGGACCCTTTGCTCACGCTGGATTTGCATGTGACCGACGGCGTACGTTTTCGCCATGACGTGTCTTTGTCCATGTCGTCCATGTTTGGTGTGGATGATGCCTTGCGGGAGGTGTCGGACCAATTTTCTTCGGACATGGTGAAGCATTTGACGGCCAGTGGACACCGCCCTTTGGACTTCACGCCCGTCTTGTTAGATTTAGAAAATCCACGGGCAGGCATCATGCGCGACGCAGATGCGCCTCGGTTTTCGCATGTGTACGCGGTGCTGAGAAATCGCTTGGGCATCTTGGTAGAAGACCATGCTTGGGATCCGTATGCAAAACGTGTGAAAACAAGTCTGGATGTTTTGACCGCCGCACTTGAGTTGATGGCCAAGCAAGGCAGACAGTTGCTCAGCATTGCACGGCTGGCCGATGAAAACGCACTGGGCATGTTTAGCCAATCGGTGGCTTTGGACTGGCACAACATGCTTGAAACAGGCACTGAGATTGCGACAGGCCAAGCCGATCTGCTGGGTTACGAATACACCACACACAGCGATGCGCCAGTGGTGGGTGGGCGTCACATCACCTACCATCTGAATCGACCAACGGTGTGGCGGGTGCCTGTCTTTTCCGACATTCAACCCGTCAACCATGCCATCGTGAGTTTCCCCCAAGCTGGATACATCATTCCTGCAGGCTGGGTTTCGGTGGTGTTGCCGTATCTGCAAAAACACAACATCACTTACCACGTGTTGGACAAGGCGATGCAAGGTGTGGAGGTGCAACAACTTCAAGTCGACCCAGAGAGCATTTCCTTTGAGTCGCGGACGTTTCAAGGACGCCTGAGAACCTTCATCACGGGTGAATGGGTCAACGCGCAAACCCACTTGATGGCAGGCTCGATTTATGTGCCAATTCGCCAAGCACGTTCATTGTTGGTGGCCCATTTGTTGGAGCCCGTCGCACCTGACTCTTTGTCGCGGTGGGGGTTGTTCAACACAGCTTACGAAATCACCGACCATATTTCGAACCACCGGCAACTGCAAATTGCGCAGTGGATGTTTTCTGAGGACCGACGCATCCGTGAACGCTATGGTGAAGGTCTACAAAATAAGTTGTCTGCGTTGCGCAAGGAGTATCAAGTGCGCATGGACCGCGACGAGCGGTTTCAGGAAGATCCTGAGCAACGCATGGATTTTTGGATCAGCCAAATTCCTTACCACGACCCCACTTACAACAAATACCCTGTGATGCGGACGGATCGCTTGATAGAGCATCCTTGAGCTTGTAGGGCCTTGCTGAGCGCCATGCTTGATGAGCGCGGACCGCACTCACAGTGACAACGCTGTCAGTCCTTGGATATGGTGCTTGTCGATGGACCGTGCCACAAAGCCTGAAGCCAGCAAGTCTTTGACAAAGTTCTGTAAGAACTCATCTGCGGCAGCTCTGCCACGGGGGATGGCAAATCCGTGGTTGACTGTCATGAAGTTGCCGGACAACAAGCGACTGTCGGGCAGCTTGTTGAGCGATTCCATTAGATTAGGTTTAAGTCCCGCCAGGACACAAACTGCGTGCTCACTGAAAACTTCAAGAGAGTGGGCAAAGTTTTGGGTGCGAACGATGGACGCATTTTTCAGGGACCCACTGAGGTAGAGCTCATAGCCCGCCTTGAGGGGCGCGGCAATTGTCACTCCTTTGGCATCGACTTGGTCGGCATGTTGGAGCGCAGAGTTGTGGGGCACGATGTAGCCTGCTTCAATCTCGGTCATGGCCGGCGAAAAGCTCAGGGTTTGTGCCCGGCTTTTTTCAATCGCCAAGATGGCGACATCCCAGGTGCCGCTTGAGGAGGCATCGGCCACTTGGCCGGGTTCGTCATACACCACGAGTTCAAGGGGAACGCCAAGGCGGTTCGCTAACTCGTGCATCAAGTCGACGCTGACGCCTTGCAAATGTCCCGCATCGTCTTGGCGAGTGAAGAGGGTGTTGCCCAAATTCATGCCAGCACGCAGCGAGCCTGTTGGGGCTAATTCATGTTGGACGTTCAAAACTCACTCGTCTTTCATGTGGGTGGCTTTGACCACGGCAGACAAGCGCAGACGCTCTTCATCCACAAACTTGTTGAAGGAAGCGCGTGTGCCACCGATGGGTTCAATGCCCACATTTTTCAAACGCTCAGAGATCTCGGGCATCTTCATGGCCGCGTCAACGGCGGCGCTCATTTTGTCGAGGATGTCCGCCGGTGTCGCAGCGGGCGCATGGATGCCGGCCCAATGGGCAATACGCAGCTCGCTGAAACCTTGTTCACTGGCGGTGGAAAGTTGCTTGTAGACCGAGATGCGAGATGTCCAGGTATTGGCGAGGGCTTTGAGTTTGCCGCTCTTGATGTAGGGCAAAGCGACGATGCTGGCCTCTGAGGTGCCTTCCACTTGGTTGCTCAGCACCGCGGAGATGGACTCTGAACCGCTTTTGTAGGGCACCAGATCGAGTTTGGCGCCGTATTTGGTTTCCAAAATACCAGACACAAAGTGCGGTGTGCTACCCGTGCCCGCGGTGGCCCAATGAAAACCGGGCCCGTTCTTGGATGCTGCAATGAATTCTTTCAAATCGTTGTAAGGTGAGTTGGCGGGAACCAAAATCACAGAAGGGGCCAAGCCAATCATCACCACGGGCGTCAAATCACTGTCTTTGTACGGCATGGATTTTTTGATCATGCTGTTGGAGAGCACGCCGGCCGCACTGATCAAGAAGGTGTAACCATCGGCTGGACTTCTGGCCACCACATCAGCACCCAAGGTGGTGCCCCCACCGGGTTTGTTTTCCACAATCACGGCTTGCCCCAGAATTTTTGAGGCACCTTCTGCCGCAGAGCGCGCCATCAAATCGTTGGCGCCGCCCGCAGAAAACGGCACGATCAATTTGATGGGTTTGTTCGGCCAGGCCGCTTGGGCATGAGCGCTCAAACCTAGGCTGAAGGCGGATAAACCGAAACACAGAGAAGTCAATAGTTTGTGCATGTTGAGCTTTCAATTGAACGAAGTGACCTTGAAACGATCTTCTTGGATCATTGTTTTGATTTGGTGGTGCGCGCCATGGTTTCTGCAAAGGAATCAACAGCCCAAACCCATCAACGACCAAAGCAGGTGTTTGCCCTTGGGGCGTGTGACGCATCCGTGAACGTTCAAAACGTGGCCGTGATGTTACCCTTCATCTCTGTCTTTTGAGTGCTATTTCAAGGCGCTCAGGCAAGGTCAAGGAGATGAGATGACATTGGGTACGCTGCTGCGTCAAAAACTGAACGATCGAAGAGGCTTGTTGGTTCCAGGCGCGGCCAATGCATTGACTGCTCGTTTGATTGCAGACCTCGGTTTTGAGGCGGTTTACTTGAGTGGAGCAGGGCTGACCAACACGTTTTATGGCATTCCGGATTTGGGCTTCATGAGCCTGCAAGACATTGCACAGCACACGGCGGCGATTCGAGATGCTGTGAACTTGCCCCTGATTGTGGATGCCGACACTGGATTTGGCAATGCACTCAACGTTTACCACTCGGTCAAGGTTTTGGAGCGTTCAGGCGCCAACGCCATTCAACTTGAAGATCAGGTGATGCCCAAGAAATGTGGGCATTTCAATGACAAGTCGATCATTCCATGCGCGGAGATGGTTTCTAAAATCCGCGCGGCTGTGGATGCCCGCCATGATCCAGATTTTTTGATCATTGCACGCACAGATTCCCGCGCCATTGACGGATTTGAGGCCGCTGTGGAGCGTGCCAATCGCTATGCAGAAGCCGGCGCCGATGTCACATTTTTAGAGGCCCCCACGTCATTGGAGGAAATCCAAAGAATCCCTGCTTCTATTGCATGCCCACAAATCATCAACATCGTCATTGGGGGCAAAACCCCGGCGCCTGACTTGAGCCAGTTGCGTGAGTGGGGGTTTGGCATGGTGTTGTATGCCAACGCGGCATTGCAAGGCGCTTTGATGGGGTCTAAATTGGCCTTGCAGGCTTTGCAGCGGGAAGGCCAGTTGCTTGAAAGCTCGGGTTTGGTTGCTACGTTTGAAGAACGTCAACGCTACGTGGACAAAGACAGGTTCGATGCCTTGAATCAAAAATACGGAGATTCGTTCTAACCCCGTCTACGTGCAACACCTGATCGCGCGCAAGCGTCCTTGAATTTCTTGGAACTAACCGTGCATGCTCACTCGTGTGCATGAGCGGCGCGCCAGCCCAGACGAACGTCCAGCGCCTCTGATTTGCGCACCACGGGGTCGTAACTCATGTCGCCAAAATCAGCGGCATCCAAGTGCAAATAATCGGCGGACTTGGCCCCAGGACGTGGCCAAGCGTGATGGGCGGGTTCAGCCGATTCCACCAGATCCATGCGCACTTTGAATCCGCTCTTGTCTTGCCGTGTGATCCGCTTAGGGAGTTGCAGTTCGGGCAGCCAATCGATCGCCAAGCGGTCCTGACCCACCACGCCGCTGAGCTGCAAAAGTGTTGTGTTGCCTGCGCCATGCTTTGAATTCAACTTCAGATGTCGCAATTCGTCTGGATGAACAAAGGTCGAGAGTTCTGCCCAATTGACGATGACACGCAAGGTTTGTAATTCGCCGGTGCTGTAGTCCACCACACGTTCATCTTCGTGAAACACACGTTCAAAACTGATGCGCTGTTGCCCATCGCGGTACCAGATCTCATCGACATTGCCTTTGAGCAGGGCGATTCGCTGAGCCTCTCTGTAAAAGTACCAGGTGTGAGTTTTGGGTTTTTCGTGCGTCTTGACAAAGGGGGGCGGCACGATCGTGACAACATACCTCGCAGCAACAGGTTTGAGCGCTGAATCAAGGTTCAAGGCTGAAGATGTCGTGCGCTGAAGGTTTTGAGCCTGTGTGGTGGCGGTGACCGCCCAAATAGCCACCCCACACGCCAGCAGTTTGAGACAAGGTATTTTCAAAACGACAAGCCGCGTGCGATACATCATGCCAGGATTATTTAAGCGCTTCCATCATCACGTGGAAGATCCAGTTTTGCTCCATCGACCCACGCACCAAGTGTGCTTTGGGACCGCGTGCATAGATAGCCACATCTTCACCTGCATGGGTTTCTGCTGCCAAAGGCACGGTGGCTTCTTGCAAGAAATCAACATGGGTCGTGTCCACGTTGGTCAAGTCGGGGCGACCATTGGGACGAGCGCCTGGTCCATTGGTGTAGGCCAAGGTGGTGAAAGGACGGCCATTGGCGTCCAGGCTGTTCTTGAGGGGCGCGCCGTCTTTGGCAGGCACTTCACGTACCAAGCCCAGGATGTGATTGCCTCGGCTTGGATAGCCTGCGATGGTGAAGGTGTGGCTGTGGTCTGCCGTGACGATGATGAGTGTGTCTTCCAACGCGCCAGAGGTTTTCAACACATCCAAGGTGCGCTGAATGGCGTTTGAAAATTCAATGGTGTCAGTCAACGCGCGGCTGGCATTGCCGGCATGGTGGGCGTGGTCAATGCGGCCACCTTCCACATGCAAGAAAAATCCCTTGGGGTCTTTCAGCAAAACGCGCAGCGCTTTGTCGGTCATCTCGGTCAGGGAGGGTTCGCCAGCGGGGTCGTTGGCGCGGTCAGCTTCGTACTGAACATGCGAAGGCTCGAATAACCCTAACAGATAGCTGTTGTTGGCGGGTTCGAAGGCATCAAATTGCGCTTTGTTCCAAGCGTAGCTGGCTCGGCCGAAGGAAGCGCGTGAGGTCACCCAGTCTTGGGTCAAATCCCGGCCATCCAAGCGACGACCTTTGTCCTTGGGGTATTCCGGATCATTCAAAGAGCTGGGCATGAAGTAAGTACGCCCGCCCCCTAAAACGACTTTCAGGCTTTTGCGCACTTGGGGCGAAACTTCGATCATCTGTCGCGCAATGTCTTTGACGGCGCCGTCAGCGCCGCGGCAGGCAGCGCCGGTGTTGATGTCCGTGACGGGCAAGTTGGAATCAGCCTCCCAATCGCGCATGGCCGTGTGTGCATACAAGGCTGCGGGTGTGGCATGCGTGATGCGCGCTGTCGACACGATACCGGTGGACTTGCCCATCTCTGCGGCGTGCTCAAGGACGGAACGCAGCTTCTTGGATTCAACCACAGCTGCATTGCATTCACCACGGGCCGTGGTGTGGTTGACCGACAACATGCCCTCGCGCGCCTTGTACCCTGTGGCCATGGCCGTCATGGTGGGCGCTGAATCAGACGTCTGCTGGTCCCAGGAATAAGTTTTCGACAACGCGGTGTAAGGGAATCGGTCAAACGACAAACGGTTTTCTTCGCCGGGTTTGTTCTTCAACTGACCCTCCAGGATGCGTGCTGCGGTGATGGTGCTGATGCCCATGCCATCCCCCACAAACAACACCACATTCTTGGCGCGTCGGTTGTTGTCGTGCAATGACTTGCCTTGTTCAATGAAAGCTTGGCCCGCAGTGAACCAATCCGCCACAGCTTCAGGACCTTGGACAACGGGAGTCGCTTGTGCGTGTGCGGTTGACTGCGCAAGAAGCGCGACGGCAAGAAATACAGCAGAGCAGAGATGACGATTCATTGGGATGTGTTCCTGTCACTTCGTTGGAAGAAAGGGCTCATGTGTATCGATTCACTGAGCAAATTTTTTTTGAATTTTGCTTCATGGATGTGTCAATGCCGTGAAATCTTCGCTGCATCTTGTGTACGCCCAATCAGTTTTCTCGGGATAACCCTCTGGTTGGACGGATCAAGAAAAGCTAAGCTTGAGTACGGTACCTTACTAAATGCGTGCGCTTGCCTTGGCAAGGTTGCAAAACCTCGCACGGAGCGGGAATGAATGATGACTGATAAACCAATGGATGTGCCAGTTCTCGTTGTGGGGGGGGGGCCAGTTGGGCTGTCCTTGGCCATTGATTTGGGTTGGCGAGGCATTGAATGTCAAGTGCTCGAACAAGGTGATGGTTCTGTCGATCACCCACGACTTGGCATCATCTTGACTCGCACCATGGAGTTGTGCCGACGCTGGGGCATCGTCGACAAAATATACGACTGTGGCTTCAACAATGATTACAAACTCAATGTGGTCTATGCAACCTCCATGACGGGCTACTTGCTGGGTAGGGATGAAAACCCGAGTTGCAATGACATGCCAGCGCCCATCCAAAGCACGGAGAAGAGACAACGCTGTCCTCAAATCTGGTTCAACCCAATTTTAGAAAAGGCTGCGTTGCAATTTCCATCTGTCAATGTCATGCACCACCATAAATTAGACAGTTTCCAAGACTGCAAAGACCATGTGGAGGTTTTCGCGACAGATTCGCAAAGCGGCAAAAAACGGCATTTCCGGGCTAAATTTCTGGTCGCTTGCGATGGCGCAGCCAGCTCAGTCCGAGCCAGTTTGGGGATAGAGATGCAGGGAAATCCTGCCCTGAGTTACTCCGTGAACATTTTCATTCGCAGTCCCGATCTGCTGAGCTTGCATGACAAAGGCGAGGCTGAGCGATATATTTTTGTCGGCACTCAAGGGACCTGGGCGAACCTGACCGTGGTGGACGGACGCGAGCTTTGGCGAATCACCATCATCGGATCAGAACATATGATGGATATGGATGAGTTGGATGCAACAGCGCTTGTGCGTGAGTGTCTGGGCACGGATCAAATTCCATTCGAACTGCTGTCCGTCAAGCCATGGCGCCGCACCGAGTTGATTGCTTCCAAGTTCAGTTCGGGCAGGGTTTTCCTTGCGGGGGATGCCGCGCACACCATGTCTCCGACGGGGGGGCATGGCATGAATACGGGCGTGAGCGATGTCGCAGATTTAGGCTGGAAATTTCAAGCCCTGCTTCAGGGCTGGGGTGGACAGGGTCTTTTAGATGCATACGAAAAAGAGCGCAAACCCGTGGCGCAGGCTGTTGCCGCTGCATCAGCCAAAAACTTTCGTGCTTGGGTGTCCGCAACATCATGTGAGGACATTTTGGACAGCACACCCTCAGGGGAAGCGACGCGTCAGCGAATTGGTCATCACATGACCGAAGTAGGTCGGGAGGATTGGGACTCTTTAGGTTTGCAGTTGGGTGTGAGGTACGACGAATCGCCAATCTGTGTTCACGATGGGTCGCCGGCCCCTGCATTGACCGTCATTGACTACCAGCAGACCTCCAGGCCTGGCGCACGTGCGCCCCATGCCTGGCTTGCTGAGGGGTACTCAACACTTGACCTATTTGGCAAGTCTTATGTCTTGATGCAGTTTGACATGGGGGCATTCGTGGGCAACCTCGAACACTTGGCCAGGCAGCGTGGCGTGCCTCTGAAGCGAGAAGTCATTCATGACCTCAGCATTGCCAAGTTGTATGAAAGGCGGCTCGTCCTGGTCCGACCGGATGGGGTGGTGGCATGGCGGGGGGATGCGCTTCCTGGCGATTGCACTGAATTGCTTGACACGGTCACAGGTCATTGACAAAACGAATTGATTTTTGAAAGGGACTGAATCCATGAAAGTTATTGATGCCCACGCGCACATTGTTGACCGCGAGTACCTTGAAGAGTTGACAGCTTTTATGGGGTTGACCAGCTCCAAGACTGAAGCTGGGCAGACCTTGCTTCGCAAAGGTAACTCAACCGTGGCCTGGTTCAGAGAAGATTTTTTTACGCCCGAAGACCGCATGGCGGTCATGGACAAGCAAGGCGTTGACTTGCGAATCCTTTCTCTCAGCAGTCCCAGTGTTTACGACTGGCCAGCGGACCGGCAGGTTGAGCTGTCACGCTTTATCAATGATGCGACTGCAAAAGTTTGCAACGATCATCCAACCCGTTTTCAAGGTGTCGCAACGCTGCCTCTGGGCGACACACAGGCTGCGCTCCATGAAATTGGCCGATCAGTGGATGAGCTGGGTCTCATTGGTGTCGCGATGGGTTCAAACATTGGCGGCAAGCCGCTCAATCACCCGGATTTGGAGCCTGTTTGGAAAGAGATCAATCGCAGACATCTGCCTGTGATTGAACACCCGATGTTGCCGTTGGGTTCAGACCATATGGATGAGTTCGAGTTGCCTTTGCGCGTCGGATTTGTGTATGACACCACCACCGCCGTCGCAAGGATGATTTACGCAGGTGTTTTTGAAAGGTATCCAGATTTTCCGTTCATCATCGCCCATACGGGAGGTGCTCTTTTGGGATTGCTGGAGCGATTGGACAACGGGTATCGTCTTTTTCCAGACTGTCGAAAATACATCTCCAATCTTCCCAGCACTTACGCTCGAAATTTGTATTACGACACGTGCTCGTTTTTCGGTCCCAGTTTGAAAATGGCCAAAGATATTGTGGGCATTGATCGCCTGCTTTGGGGGGCGGATGATCCCTTTATCGGCGCCTCTCCTGCCTACCTCGACTCTGCTGAGTTCACGCCTGAGGAGAAATCTTTGGTGTTGGGGGGCAATGCGGCACGAATTTTTGGGCTTGAGCTGTGAAACCCAGGTTCCTCATTGACCGTTGGATCTTTGCAAGTTTTGAATGATCGCTGCGAGCATGCGCTTGATATGAATCACTTCGGCGTCATCGAGCCCGTTCGTGGCTTCTGTGTTGACAACATCTGCGATGGGCAAAATTTCATCTTTAAGTTGTCTGCCTTTAGGGGTCAGTTCAACGATTGTTTTTCTTTTGTCTTGTGCGTTGCGCGTCAATTGAACCAGTCCTTTTTTCTCTAACGAAACAAGGACTTGACTCAATGACGATTTTTCAACATGCAAGCGATCTGCCAACTCAACTTGGCTGCATTTGTCTTGTCGCCACAGAGCTCGCAGAGCGGACCAGTTGGAGGAGGGGATATCGTGTTGCGCAAGCTGTGCGTTGAGAGATCTGGTGAAAGCGCGGTAGGCGCCACGCACTAAAAATCCAAGACTTTCATTGTCTGGCGTGGGGTCTTCTTCTGGTTTGTCCATGGGTCTTGAGCAGGTGTGTAAATTGAACTCAGGCGCCTTGGGATGATAGGGAACTTTCTTGGCTTTTGAAATTTGACTTTGACGAAAGAAAAAGGCGATAGAAATGAAAAACAGATGGCTACGCTTATTTGTAAATTCCAAATGGGCTTTCCTGGTGTGCCTTGGCTTGGCCGCTTTGATGGGGGGCACTTTGTCTGCTTCGGCGCAAAGTTATCCTGACAAGCCCATTCGCTTCGTTGTTCCCATGGCACCGGGTGGCGCTGTGGACATTGTTTCACGCGCAGTGGCCCATGCCTTGTCCAAGAAAATGGGTCAGACCGTTGTGGTGGACAACAAACCCGGTGCGGGAGGCTCGATCGCTGCTGGTTTTGTCTCCAATGCAGCACCCGATGGCTACACCGTGTTCGTGGCTGATACGGGGCAGTTGTCGATCAACCCGTTTTTGTACAAAAAACTACCTTACGACACGTCCAAAGGCTTTGTCGCCGTGACCGACGCAGTTGCCGCGCCTTTGTATTTGGCGGTGAATGCAGACTTGCCCATCAAAACTGTGCAAGAACTCGTGGCTTATGCCAAGACTGCCAAAGAGCCATTGGCCTATGGCAGTGTCGGAGTGGGTTCTGTTCACCATCTGGGAATGGAGCTCTTGGTGTCCAAAACCGGTATCAAAGCCACCCATATCCCGTTCAAGGGCGCCTCTCAATCTGCGGTGGCTTTGGCCAGTGGCGAGGTACACATGGCTTTGTCCGCCATGCCCTCTCTCAAACCCTTGGTGACAGCTGGGAAAGTTCGAATTCTTGGCGTGACAACCCCGCAACGGGTTGCCCAAACGCCAGACGTGCCAACCGTCAGCGAATCTGGTATCTCGGGTTTTTCAGTCGCAGTGAACGTGGGTTTTGTGTTGCCTCCCAATACGCCTGAGGCGATCGTGAACGCTTTGTACCGGGACATGTCCGATGTATTGGCCAACCCAGAAGTTCAGACCCAACTGACCACCATGGGGTTGGTGATGTTGAAATCAAACCCCCGTGATTATGCGAACGCCATCAAAGATGATGCTGACAAGTACCGTGCCTTGATCAAATCTACCGGTGCTGTGGCTGAGTGATGCATGAACAATTTGAAAATCCAAAATAAACCTATGACCCACTGTCCTTTGATTGATGTGCACCAGCACATCTTGCCCGCTCACTATGTGCAAGCTGTTGGTGAGCATGCCGTCGGCTCTCAGGGGTCGACTGGACGGGTTCCTCCGTGGAGTCTCGAAGCCGCCTTGGAGGGCATGGACAGGGCAGGAATTCAAATGGCGATCACGTCTGTTTCTGCGCCAGGATTTCGTGGATTGAACCCACAGGGCGAGCGCGATATGACGCGTTGGTGTAATGATTTTGCGGCGGAACTCACCCATAGATATCCAAAACGTTTCGGTAGTTTTGCAGCGCTTCCACTGTCAACCTTGGATGCATGCTTGCATGAACTGTCCTATGCCATGGACAGGCTTCACAGTGATGGAGTGTGTTTGTTGAGTAACTACGAGGGTCGTTATCTTGGTGATGCGTATTTTTGCCCTATGTACGAAGAGCTCAATCGCAGAAAAGCTGTTGTTTTTGTTCATCCAACTTCGCCTCTTCACGAAGTCAAGATCAATCAACTCTCCGCGTCGACCTTGGAATTCACCTTTGACACAACGCGCACCATGGCGTCCTTGGTGTTTGGAGGTGTTTTGATGCGATTCCCGGACATACGCTGGATTTTTTCTCATGCCGGTGGTGCCATGCCTTACCTCGCAGGACGGGTGGATGTGTTGACCACCAACAACCCAGCTTTGCGAGAGTTCATACCCAATGGGCTACCTGCAGAGCTAGGCAAACTGTATTACGACTGTGCTTTGTCGACATCAGACACCACCATGGATGCATTGGCCAGCGTGGCGTCTGTCGACCATGTATTGTTCGGAACAGATTACCCGTTCGGCCCCAAAGATCAAATGCGCAAAGGTGCCGAGGCTGTGCAAAATCTCAAATGGGGTGAAGCAGACAAGCGACGCGTGGCGTATTCGAATGCTTTTCAATTGTTCCCACGCATGTCAGAGATCATCTCTGCTGTGGTGAGCGATTGAGCATCCATCGGTGCTTCAACTTTAAATTTCATAAGGAGACAAGAATGAACGCATTCATCCGATGTGTGATCGCGCTGTGTGTCATGGCTTTGAGCGCTGCGAGCGCCGTGGCCGACGATAAATTTCCGAGCAAACCTCTCAAGCTTGTGGTTCCCCTTGCCGCGGGTGGTGGCAATGACGCTGTGGCAAGAATACTGGCCGAAAGTATGGCCAAGCATTTGGGGCAAGCGGTGATTGTGGAGAACCGAACTGGCGCAGGGGGCAATGTTGGAACAGACTTTGTGGCCAAGTCACCTGCTGATGGGTACACCCTCATCCATGTGTCCAACAGTGTGGTGGTCAACCCATACCTCTACAAGAAATTACCTTTTGATATTCAAAAAGATTTGATGTCAGTGGGTTTGATCGCAACGACGCCCATGTTCATCTTGGCGCATCCATCCTCTTCGGTGACGAACTTACGCGAGTTGATTGATCAGATGAAGTCTGAGTCATCCAAGTTGTCGTATGCAACGCCTGGAAATGGAACGCCGCATCACTTTGCGATGGAGCTGCTCAAGACGCGTGCTGGGGCAAATCTTGCGCACGTGCCTTACAGGGGGGCAGCTCCAGCGGTCACCGATGTGGTGGGGGGGCAAGTTCCGATTTTGGTTTCGACCTCTCAGTCGGTGGCTGATTTTGTGGCCACCGGTCGTCTGAAAATGTTGGCCACCATGGATCCGATACGCGTCGACAAATTCAAAGACACGCCAGCGGTGGCAGAGGTGGTGCCTGGTTTTGGGGTTTCTATCTGGCATGGACTGATGGTGCCCGCGAAGACGCCTCCTGCTGCGCTCTCCGCATTGACGGATGCCCTGTCGAAAACTTTGCAGGACCCAGAGATCCAGCGCAAACTCATGGGTATTGGTTTTTCAGCCAAGTTTGAACCTCCAAGCGCCATGCAAACGCGCATTGCCGCCGAACTCGAAACTTGGAGGACGGTGGCAAAGAGTGCGGGCATCACCCCTGAATAAACGCGTTTCATAGATTCGATCCAAACAAACCATTTCACATTCAAGGAGACAACGACATGAAAAATTCAAAACAACTTTTTGTAAGCTGCTTGCTGGCACTTTGTTCAAGTGCCTTTGCACAATCGCAACCTGCGCCTCCGCCTGCGCCCCCTTTTGGTACGCCAATTTCTTATGCGCAAGCCAAGCTTGCGGCTGAAGCGGCCATGCGAAAAGCGGCCGACATCAAAGTTCCAAACTCTGTGGCAGTTGTTGAGCCGTCGGGAGACCTCGTCTATTTCATTCGCATGGACGGGGCCCCCTACTCGGCCACTCAGTTGTCTCAACAAAAAGCCTGGACTGCTGCACGCTATCGCCGCCCCACCAAAGCATTCTTTGATGGCGTGGAAGGCGGCCACCCCTTCTTTCTGAGCTTTCCGGGAATTGCTGCCACGCCTGGAGGCGTGCCGATTGTGGTGGACGGCAAGCTCATCGGTGCCATTGGCGTGAGTGGTGGTAACGGTGAGCAAGACATGGCGGTTGCAGGCGCTGGTGTGGATGCACTGAAGTGATTGCTTTTGCAGTAGAAAACCTGGCCCATGTTGAGCATGGACCCACCCAGGCCTCGCGAACTGTGTTGAAACGACGCGCTTTGGCTGTTTGCTTGTTGATCGCAGCCGTTCTTTTCAGCACCGCGCAAGCACAGGATCCTCCAGGTCGAGCCATCAAATTGGTGGTTCCTTTTCCAGCCGGTGGGGGTGTCGATGCTGTGGCACGCACCATCGCTGAAAAATTAGCCACCGAACTCAAGCAGCCGGTGATCGTCGACAACAAAGCAGGCGCCGGTGGCGCTTTGGGCGCGTCTTTGGTGGCTCGCTCTGCGGCAGATGGCTTCACCCTGTTGTTTGCCAACAATGGTCAAGCCGTCTTGCCGCACTTGCAAAAAGTCGACTGGGATCCCGTGAAAGACTTCAAGCCGGTGTCCAACGTGGCCACTTACGCCATGGTGGTGTTGGTCAACGCCAACTCTCCCATCAAGACTTTGTCTGAATTGATTCAATCCGCCAAATCGCATCCCGGACATATCACCTACGGCTCGTCTGGCCTGGGAGGACCCCTCCATTTGGGCATGGAAATGTTTCGCAGTGCTGCTGGCATTGACATCTTGCATGTGCCCTACAAAGGCAATGCGCCCATGACGCTGGCTCTGTTGGGGCAAGAAATTGCGGTCTCGATGGATACTTTGGCGGTCTCTCTGCCGCACATCAAGTCTGGAAAGTTCAGGCCCTTGGCTGTGACCAGCCAGCGTCGCATGACTTTGTTGCCCGACGTGCCCACCATCCGCGAACTTGCACTGCCGGAATTTGAGTACGAAGGCTGGCAAGCTATTTTTGCCCCAGCCAATACACCCGCACCTGTGGTCGCGAGATTGAATGCAGCCTTGATCAAAGTCATTGGCTTACCCAGCGTGAGCCAACGTCTGATCGACCTCGGTTATGAGCCCAAGCCTTCTTCCCCGCAAGAATTGACCACTCTGTTGGCCAAAGATTTGGTCATTTACCGCAAAGCGATTCAAGAAGCCAACATCAAGCCAGAGTGACGTGTGTTGGGTCAAGTCAAAAAATGGAATGAATATGATGAATTTGAACAGGGTCAGAACTGTCTGCGTGGTGTGTTTTGCGGCATTCTTCGGTGCGCTGTCTGCCCCCGCTCTGGCTGACCGACTGGACGACGTGAAGACGCGCGGTCAATTGTGGGTGGGTGTGAGTGACACGACCCCTCCGTTTTCCTTCAAGGCTGCCAATGGCACCCTCACAGGCTATGACTTGGATCTTGTGCGCGCGGTGGCCAAGCGCTTGGGACTGGGCTTGGAGATGACCGCGCTTTCGAGCGCCGAGCGGATTCCACTTTTACAGCAAGGCAAGCTTGATTTTGTGGCGACGTCTATGACGCGTACGCCAGAGCGTTTGCGCGACATTGACTTCAGTCACATTTACTTTGTCACGCCACATGCCGTGGTTGTGAAAAAGTCATCGGGCATCACCTCGGTCAAACAGCTCTCCGGGCGCAAGGCCAGTTCTGCCAGCACTTCCACCGCGGGGGGTAATCTCAAAGAGGTCGTGCCAGAGGTGAATCTGGTCTATGTACGCGACTATGCCCTTGCATTTGCGGCACTCAAAGAGGGAAGCGTCGACGCCTTCACCACCGATGAGACCGTGCTGGCGGCCATCGTGCGCGATGACGGCCATTCAAGCGACTATCTGTTTCTGCCAGACTTCACCAAGTCGCGCAATGTGGGCTTTGCCTTGAAGAAAGACGAGGTGCGCCTCAAGGCGGCCATCAACCAAGCGCTGCTCGACATTGAAGCTTCCGGAGAAGCCGCCAACATTTGGGGCACATGGTTTGGTCCCTCATCGGTGCAACCGACGAAGCGCACATTCAAGATCACGGCGGAGTATTGAGCCTGTTTGGCATGCCAAGGCATGGTTGAGACGAAAGGGCGTAGTGTCTTGACTTCATCGAAGATGCGTCGGCGCCAATGTTTTCAACCATGTCGTTGCTGGCAAGTTCCAGCGTGTTTGAATCTGTTTGGCTTGCGACTGCAAAGTTGTCTTGTCCCATGTGCGAGCTGAGCGAAACGCCAGCACGATGGTGTTGCCTGCAGTGGTGGACTTGAAGGTCCATAACGCGTCATGGCCAAAGGCCTTGCCCATGCGCTCTATGCTGGTTTCTACGTTTGAATCACGGCCATACACATTGACGGCCATACAACCTTGCTGTGTCAGCAGCTGTCTGCAATCAGCGTAAAACGCTTCGGTGTCTAGCGCAGGGCAGGCGGCCTCTTGGTCATACAAGTCGACTTGAAGTGCATCGATTTTTCCATGCCATTGAGGGCGTCTTGCAATGTCGGCCGCATCAGCCTGCAATACGTGTAACTTGGCATTTTCTTCAGGCAGGTTGAACCAGCGTTTGCAAATGGCAATGACTTGCGGGTTCAGCTCCACCGCGGTGGTGTGCATGCCCAATTGAAGATGACAAAACTTGGTCAAGGATCCTGCGCCTAGGCCCAGCTGCATCGCTTGCAAGTGACGGACTTGGTCCAAGTCTGTGAACAACAGCCAGCCCATCATGCGTTGCACGTAGTCGAGGTGAATGTCGAACGGCTTGCTGATCTTCATCGAGCCTTGGACCCACGGCGTGCCCAGATGCAAAAAGCGCATATCGCCATAGTCGATGTGGTTGACCGGGGGTAAAGCGATGTGGCCTGGTTGTGGCGCATCGGCATCACTATCGCGTTGACCTTTGTAGGTGTTGGCTTGTTGTTTAGCGAGCGTCATTCCGATCCAAATGGCTGCCAGACAGGCCATGAACCCGATGATCAAGTCTTTAGGGGTGATCAATGTCTCAAATACATCCATTTTCTATGGGCTCCATTTCCACTGCCTCAAAGCATAAACGCTTGCCCCATAGAAAAAAGCTCCTGTCAGTCTGGGGCAATGCTTTGTCGTGAATTGATCATTTCTGTCCCGCCGGGTGGGGCAGATCCATCAAGATATCAGCATCAAGCGCATGACAGATTCCAATCGTTTCAAAGGATCTAATTCACTCAGAAGTTGTAGCTTTATTTCCGCGCTAGCGGGGATGGCTTCCGCATAGCGGTTGGCCAACCAACCACATTGATCCAAGTGATAAGGGGGAAAGATGGGGAGCTTGTGTATGACGCCTTGTTGCTGTGCCGACGCGATGACTTTACCCAGTCTGTCCGCGTGGGCCTGCATGGTGGCGGGTACTTCTACTTCTGGATCTTGCGCCAGATAAGTCACG
>CAITHK010000268.1 GCA_903892175.1 uncultured Burkholderiales bacterium
ACGCGACTTGCCATTGCGCAAGCATGGCTTGACCTTGGTTTAAACGCTCAGGTTTGGAGGGCCCAACTGCTTGCAGTTGGGCTTTTTTATTTGCGCTCAGCAAGAGCGCACTTTGATTCGTTATTTTGGGGCTTGCATTGCTCTTTGCGCGGCCAAAGCCAAGAATCCAGAACGTGTCATGTGATTGTGCTGAGCCCAAGCGTCTATCTCATGGACGAGACTTGATGGCAGACTGATATTGAGCCGAACCGGCTTGATATCAATCCGTGAAAGATCTATGTCGGCCAATAGCCAAACGCCGCCATCTTGGTAGTCAGGCATGACGGACAACTTCTCTAGAGGTGTCGGTGCAGGAACGGCAGCATTTGGTTCGTTGTGGAAGTGAGTCTCAACCGCCTCTTGGATGGCCGCGGGTAGATCCTCCCAAGAATCTGCTGCGGAAAAGCAGCCTGGGAAATCTGGAAATGTCACACCATGCGCATGTTTTTTATCGCCAGGGTGGACGTATACGGGGTAAAGCATAGAGGGCTCCTGAGACGTTAAAGGCCTGCTTGTTTAAGAATGCTGCGAATCGTTGGCAGTGGCAAATCTTTTTTCGGATGCGGCACCGTAACCTTGCCAAGTTTTGTTGGGTGCTTGAATTGATGATGTGAACCCACAACGTGAACAAGATAACAACCATCAGCTTTGATTAGCTTGATCAGATCGTTACTCTTCATATAGAAATTCTACACATAAGTACACACAAAAACCCCAGGAATTTGTATCGATCCTTGAATCACCACCAAGAGATGGGCTCGAAGGTTTCTTCAGAGCTCTACGAACATGGGCCTGCACTGGTTCGCGGCCACAAAGTGTCTCAACGCCGTATCGATGGCCCGTCCAGAGGCATGCCTTCAGCGCGCACCTTGAGGTAGAGCTCCAACTGACGCAAGGCAGGGCTGCCCGACGCGGGCAGCGTGGCTTGCACGCCTGAGTAGCACGCGCGCAAACGGCGGTCGATGGAGCCAAGGTTTTGCCAGTTCAAACGGTAGATCGGAAAACCGCTGGGATGCCCGGGGCTCACCACCTCGGCGCGCAGGTTGGCGCCCACCTTGCCGTCATGGCAATGCACACACGCCAAGTTGAGCCGCCCGATGCGGGTGGCGTAAAGCTGTGCGCCTTGCGCCAATTCGGCTTGCCAGCGTTGCTGGCCTAAAGCATCAGCAGGTGCTTGCACATGAATGGCTTGGCCTTTGCCCACACTGTGCAGCAAGGCACTCAAAGACAGCGTGTCGCCGTCTTCTACGCCTTTGGGGCTTTGGCCTGCCCGCTGGCGGCACAAATTGATTTGATCTTCTAGGTTGACCAAACGCGCACTGCCCTCGCGCGTCACCAGGCGCGGGTGGTGTGCTGCTGCAGCGCGCAAGCTCTCGGGGGTGTTGTGGCAGCTTTGGCAACTGTTGCTCCACAAGGTTTGCCCTTTTTCTATCCACAGCGTGACCGGGTTGGCGTCCGCGTCTTGTTGCATGGCTTGCAACTGTGGCGTTAAAAACTGGTTGCCGCTCAACAGCGCTTGTGCATGGGCCAGCACTGGCGCAGCCAAGCTTGAACACAACAGCAATGCACGGAGCCACTGGCTGCGGGTGAGGCGGTGCATGACGCTCAGCGGTAAACCAAGGGGCGACTGAGTTGACCGGTTCTGCCTTGGTGGTCGGCCCAACTCACCACCATGTCACCCGCTTGGGGCGGCAAGGTGAAAGAAAAAAAGAACATCGGGTTGGCGGCCATGCCAGTACCCAGCTCGGCCTCAAACACCAGCACGTCGCCCACATGCACTTTGACGAATTGCAAGATGTCTTTGGCCACTTGCACCCCAGAGCTGTCGTGCCGAAAACCCGTTTCCATCACATGGCCCAACAGCAAGCGCACCTCCACCTCGGCGTTGGGGCGCACAGGCCCCGACAGCGACAGGCGAACAGGCAGGTCAAGCGTGTGTGCCATGGGGTCAGGTCTCGTCAAAACACGCCGTAGCGGTGACCACGGTGTGGGTGCCACGGCCCAGGCTGCTGCCGTCGTTGAGGTGTGCCAACACCCAGACCTCTTGGCTCATGGCCAAGCGAACGCGGGTGTTGAACTTGAAGCGCGATTGGGCTTGACCCAGCTTGAGCCGCAAGATCACGCGGTTGGGGTTTTCGGGCGCAATGATCTCAAAGCCCACCAACTGTTTGCCGGCAGGCGCTTGGAGTGTGAACTGCAGTGGAATGGCGTTGCCGTTGTCCGCCAAGGGAGGCAGCACCACCTCAATGCCCACCGCTTGCAAAGCACGCGCTTGCAACTCGGCTTGCGAGTTGACTTCTGCGGCTGCCAGCACTTGGGGTGAAGTCAACACGCCCGCAGCCACAGTGCCAAAACTTGCAAGCCAAGTTCGGCGGGCCAGTGGGGTGTGTGAGAACAACATGGTTGGGCACTCTAGCGCAAAGTGGCCAAGGCTGCTGTCACCTTGTCTATCTCGTCTGCGCTCAGCATGGGGCGTTCTGGGTTGGCTTGTGTGGTGCCTTCGAGCGTGCCAAATGGCGGCATGAGGGTGTTGCTGCTGAGCTTGCGGGCGTCCATCACCCACTGGCGCAGTTGCCCCAAGCTGTAGCGCTTGGCCACGCCGTCCAGCGCGGGCCCAAAGTCGCCTTGCTTGCCTGCTGCGCCGTCGATCCCCTTGGCGTCGCGCAGCACGCTCACTGGGTGGCACGTCACGCAGTTGCCTTGTTGTCGGTTGGCCATGATGCGAAAACCTTGCTCGGCATCGCTCAAGGTTTGTGCTGTGGCTGTGTTGCCCCACAAGCCCGCCAAGGCCAGCAACGCAGCCAAACCCATGCGCAGGCAGTTCATCGCTTGCGCAGCCCCAAAAACATCACCGTGCCCACCACCACCAAACCCCCCAGCACTTGCACTGGCGCAATGGCTTGGCCCAACAGCACCCATGCCAGCACCAAGGCAAAGATGGGCTCTACATTCATGATGGCCGAATTGCCCACCACGCCCAAGCGCGGCAACACCGTGAACATGATGGTGAAGGCCGTGCCATACATCACCGTCAAGCCCATTAAGCCCAACCAGCCCGCGTCCGCAGTGGGCAGGTGAAAACCGCCTTGTGTGCTGACAGCCACCAGGCCAATCACGGCGGCACAAGCCATGGTGCTCAGGGTGCGCACGCGGCCGTCTACCCCCGCGGTCTCGTGTTGAATGAACACCAAGGCCAAGGCAAACGTGGCCGCTGCAGCCATGGCAAACCCCACCCCAATGCCAATCAACGACCACTGCGCTTGCGCCCCCAAACCTGAGGCAGCGCCCAACACGTCCAAGGCCAAGGCCAAGCCCACCAACATCACGGGCATGGCGCGCAGCGTCACGACTTCAGGGCGATGGCGGTAAATCAAAAAAGCCCACAAGCTGGTCCACAACGGGTAGGTGTTGAAGGCAAGCAGCGCCAGTGCCACAGGGATGCGCGCCACAGCCGAATAAATGCACAAGCTTTGCACCCCCACCAA
>CAITHK010000269.1 GCA_903892175.1 uncultured Burkholderiales bacterium
CATTTCAAGCAGAAGACGGCATACGAGATGTTGTGCCGTGACTGGAGTTCAGACGTGTGCTCTTCCGATCTAACTTTGCAGCAGCCAAACGGAAGGCTTCACGTGCCAACTCTTCGGGAACGCCTACGATTTCGTAGAGGACCTTGCCGGGTTGGATTTCTGCCACGTAGTACTCGGGGTTACCTTTACCGTTACCCATACGCACTTCTGCGGGCTTTTGGGAAATCGGCTTGTCAGGGAACACGCGAATCCAGATACGACCGCCACGTTTGACGTGACGCGAGATCGCACGACGTGCGGCCTCAATCTGGCGGGCCGTCAAACGGCCGCGATCGGTGGACTTCAGACCGAAATCGCCAAACGCCACGGTGTTGCCACGTGTAGCGATGCCGGTGTTACGACCCTTTTGTTCTTTGCGGTATTTACGGCGTGCTGGTTGCAGCATGCTTATTCTCCTGTTCCGTCCGCAGCCGTGCCAGTGGATGCGGGCGCGACAACCTTGCGGACGCGCTTGACGGCAGTTGTAGGGGCACCGGCGGCTTCAGCGGGTTTATCGCTGCCATCCGTTGGTGCGGCATTGGTCCCTGCAGGACGACGAGCGCCGCTGCGTGCTGGACGATCACCACTTGGGCGAGCGTCACGGCGAGGACCGCGGGGACGACGCTCTTCTTCAGCGCGTGGTTCTGCTGCGGCGGGCAGGTCGTTACGACCCAAGGTATCGCCTTTGTAGACCCACACCTTGACACCGATGATGCCGTAGGTGGTTTTGGCTTCAGAAGTTGCGTAATCAATGTCTGCGCGCAGGGTATGAAGTGGCACGCGACCTTCACGGTACCACTCGGTACGTGCGATCTCGATGCCGTTCAAGCGACCTGCCGACATGATCTTGATGCCTTGAGCACCCAGACGCATGGCGTTTTGCATGGCGCGCTTCATGGCGCGACGGAACATGATGCGCTTTTCGAGCTGCTGGGTGATGCTGTCTGCAATCAATTGAGCATCAATTTCAGGCTTGCGCACTTCTTCGATGTTGACTGCAACCGGCACGCCCAAACGGATCGCGAGTTCGCGTTTGAGGTTTTCGATGTCCTCGCCTTTTTTGCCGATCACCACGCCTGGACGAGCCGAGAAAATGGTGATGCGTGCGTTCTTGGCAGGACGCTCGATCAATACGCGTGATACGGCGGCGTTTTTCAACTTCGCTTTGAGGTATTCGCGTACTTTGATGTCTTCAGCCAGCATGCCAGCGAAGTCACGGTTGTTGGCATACCAGCGGCTTGCCCAGTTGCGGCTCACTGCAAGGCGAAAGCCTGTGGGGTGGATTTTCTGTCCCATATCTTTCTATACCTTTCAGTTGCCAACCGTCACGTACACATGGCACGTGGGCTTGCTGATACGGTTGCCGCGGCCTTTGGCGCGGGCGGTGAAGCGCTTGAGCGTGGCACCTTGTTCGACGTAGATGGTTTTCACCTTCAATTCGTCGATGTCAGCACCATCGTTGTGTTCAGCATTGGCGATCGCAGATTCCAAAACCTTCTTGACGATGCCCGCAGCTTTTTTCTGCGTGAACGTCAGGATGTTCAGAGCCTGATCAACTTTTTTGCCGCGAATCATGTCGGCAACCAAACGGCCTTTGTCGACCGACAGACGGACGCCCCTAAGGACTGCACGTGTTTCCATGGTCTTTCCTTATTTCTTCTGGACTTTTTTGTCCGCGGGGTGACCTTTGAAGGTGCGCGTCAGGGCGAATTCGCCCAGCTTGTGGCCCACCATCTGGTCGGTGATGTAAACAGGCACGTGTTGTTTGCCGTTGTGCACAGCAATGGTCAAGCCGATAAATTCAGGCAAGATCATGGAACGACGCGACCATGTTTTCACTGGTTTTTTGTCTTTGTTGGTAACAGCCTTGTCGACCTTAGCCACCAAGTGATGGTCAACAAACGGACCCTTTTTAAGAGAGCGAGTCATTTGTTACCCCTTACTTTTTGCGACGCGACACAATCATCACTTGTGTGCGTTTGTTGTTACGGGTACGGTAGCCTTTGGTCAGGTTACCCCACGGATCGACCGCATGACGGCCTTCACCGGTGCGACCTTCACCACCACCGTGTGGGTGGTCGACAGGGTTCATGGC
>CAITHK010000270.1 GCA_903892175.1 uncultured Burkholderiales bacterium
GCACAGCAGGAGCCTACTGATAAAAACTGTTCACCCTGTCCTGAATTTTGGGATTGGCTTCCAAAGGCTTACAACTTTGAAGGCCTTGACAACTTTACCAAATACAACATGGAAGTGGCGTTTCTTGCAGGAAAGCAAAACACATCCCCACCAGCACATCAGGTGCCGCTGACGGACGAACCTAATCAAAAACTGATGTCAGCCGCAAGTCTAGCACTAGAGGTCTTGAAAAAGCACCGACAGATGAAAGGTGAGTACCCAGTCGGAATGCTAGGCGTCCGTGCAGTCGAAGAAATCGAAACGGCATTCAGAGAAATTTACGAAGCCGACAACAGCATCAAATAATTTTTAACACTAAAAGGAAACCAAAATGAAACTCCCAAACATCGGCCTTATGGGCCTCAAATCCGACGGCACTCTTGTCACGCCAAATGGTAAGGACCTGTTTCGCGTGCCTTTCTGGCTGGGCTCCCGCATTCAGCGCATTCAGCACTGGGTCTCAGCAAAGACATGGAGGTAAGCATGAGCGGAGCTACTAACACAGGCGGGCCAGCGTTTCCGTGCACGGAAGCCAACTATACGGACCCGCGCTGGTCGTATGAAGGCATGACCCTGCGCGACTACTTTGCGGCTAAGGCCAATGAGCAGGATATTGTGGATTGTTTGTGCTATTTGGACAAACCTTGGCCCGATAACGCCAGACAAATTGCGCGATACATACACGCAGACGCCATGCTGAAATCGAGGGAAGCATGAGCGACGCCTTTCAGACATTCGAAGCCAAATTAACACTAAAAGGAAATTGAAATGAACAATGAAAATTTAATCAAAGCAATGCGGGAAACAATGCGCCGCCAATCACAAGTTATAACCTCTTTGCACCAGCAAATTGAATCTTTGGAGGGCAAGACAGCCCAAGCCCAACCCACGACACCAAAGCGAGAATGGGTAGTGCTGACGGGAGAACAGTTCGTGGAAGCTGTAAGGCTTGCTGAAGCGGGGAACTACTTGGTAGCCTTTCAACGCATCCAACAATGGCTCAAGGAGAAGAACACATGACCGACAAAGAACCAGATTGGAAAGCAATTGCACTTGCCCTTGGTCAGCGCGTGAACTTTGCTGTCCAACGCTGCGACTGCAAAGGGGGCGGGATGCTCAACACCGAGACTATGCAGATCACTTCGTGGCGCGAGTACATGGCCGAGGCACTGGAGATGATTCCCGGCGTTGCGATTGACCGCGATATTTTGGCAACGCTTTCGCTCCCACCTGCCAAGCGAAAGAAAGCACAGGCAGAGATTAAAGCAGCGCGCGCCAAGGAGCAACCATGACCAAAGACGAAGCATTGAAGCTGGCGCTTGAGGCTTACCTGTCCCGTGAAATGCCAGCGGGAACGGTTATTGGCGACCCTAAGTGGTGGGCTCCAAAGATTGCAGCCGCAATCAAAGAAGCCTTGGCGCAACCCACGGCACAGAACTTCTGTTCACGGTGCGGCAAGCGCACACCCGACCCGACAACGATACACACCTGCACACCGCCGCGCGGATTGGAGATGACATGACGTGGGCCAAGAAAATCCGCAAGGAGCTACGTGAGGAAGAAGATGGCATGACGGTGAAGGAGCTTTGCCAGATGCTTAACGCTCCACACACCTCTGTCTATGATGCGCTAACCGATATGCCGGACGCGTATGTAGACCGCTGGACTGAGCCCAACAAGTACCAATCAACCGAGCAAATCTGGCGCGTCGTTGTGCCACCGCCCCATTGCCCAAGACCGAGGAAACCAAATGATTGACCTAGACAAAGAACTTGCGAAACAGGCTGGATTAAAAACCTACCAAGAACAAGCGCCTGGTCTTGATGGCATGGTCGGAAGTTGGGAAGCGATTGAAGCCTTCGCCGACCTCATCCGCGCCGATGAGCGTGAGGCGTGTGCAAAGGTGTGCGACACCGAATGGGACGGCGACTCTGACACTTACGAGTATGCAGAAGCCAGCAATGAATGCGCCGCCGCCATCCGAGCAAGGGGGAACACATGAACCGTGACGACATTATCCGCATGGCGAGTGAGGCTGGGTTGTTTATTGCACATTGTGCTGAAGGCCATTTTTCCGGTGTGCATGACGGAGAAATTATTGATGTTTAGATGGCGGCTCGGTGCCGGCAGCGGCCTTGAGTCGGTTCCGATCTGGCTGCGAAGTTCATTAACGTCTTCCCATGAAAATATCATACGAAAAACTCCTGTTGCCGCTCGGCGACCGGATCCTTGTTGCGCCGCAGAAATTCTTTGGCGAGCGAATAGCTTTGAAGTTGGTATTGCCAGACGA
>CAITHK010000271.1 GCA_903892175.1 uncultured Burkholderiales bacterium
AGCCGAGGCGGCGCGCACATCCAAGTGTTTGGCGGCGGCGGTGGCGTGATCGTGCCACCCGAAATTCGCGAGCTGCAAGCCTATGGCGTGACCCGCATCTACAGCCCCGAAGACGGCCAAAAAATGGGCTTACAAGGCATGATTGGCGAGATGATCATGCGCTGCGACCAAGACCTCTCGGGCCATGCGCCCAAGAGTGTCCAAGCGATTCAGGGCCACGACGACATGGCTTGGCGTGCCCTGGCACAGATGATCACCGCCCTTGAAAACGACCAACTCCCAGCCGATGTGTTGGACGCGGTGCGCCAAGAGGCCAGCCGCCACGCCGTGCCTGTGCTGGGCATCACGGGCACCGGGGGGGCGGGCAAGTCGTCGCTGACCGACGAGTTGGTGCGTCGCATCCGTTTGGACCAAGACGACAGCCTGCGCATTGCCGTGATCTCGATTGACCCGTCTCGCCGCAAGAGCGGCGGCGCCTTGCTGGGCGACCGCATCCGCATGAACGCCATTGGCCCTTGGCGCAACGGCGCGCGCGTGTTCATGCGCAGCTTGGCCACGCGTGACTTTGGCAGCGAAATCAGCGCAGCCTTGCCCGATGTGCTGGCTGCGGCCAAGTGCGCGGGCTTTGACTTGATCATTGTGGAGACCTCAGGCATTGGCCAAGGCGACGCGGCCATCGTGCCGCACGTGGACGTGCCCCTGTATGTGATGACGCCCGAGTTTGGTGCGGCCAGTCAGCTCGAAAAAATCGACATGCTCGACTTTGCCGAGTTTGTGGCGATCAACAAATTCGACCGCAAAGGCGCCAGCGACGCGCTGCGCGATGTGGCCAAGCAAGTGCAACGCAACCAAGAAGCTTGGAACACACCCACCGAAGAAATGCCGGTGTTTGGCACCATGGCCGCGCGCTTCAATGACGACGGCGTGACCGCGCTGTACCAAGCGCTCAAGGTGCGGCTGACCGCCTTGGGACTGAACATCAAGCCAGGTCGCTTGCCCGTGGTGGATGTGCGCCACAGCACCAACCAAACCCCCGTGGTGCCCGCAGCGCGCACGCGCTACTTGGCCGAAATCACCGACACCGTGCGGGGCTACAAAAAGCGTGCCCGTGCCCAGGCCAAACTGGCGCGCGAAATTCAGCAGCTGCGCGAAGCCGCGCGCATGCTGGCCGAGGACAAACCCGGGCGGGCCAAAGCGTCTGAGGCCGCCATCGATTTGGCATTTGCACGCGAAGAAAATTTAGGAACCGCAGAGCGCAAACTGTTGGCGCAGTGGCCCGACATGCAAGCCGCCTACGCAGGTGACGAGTACGTGGTAAAAATCCGCGACAAAGAAATCCGCACCGCCCTGACCAGCAAGTCCTTGAGTGGCACCACCATCCGCAAGGTGGCCTTGCCGCAGTACGAAGACCACGGCGAAATTTTGAAGTGGCTGATGCTCGACAACGTGCCCGGCAGCTACCCCTACACCGCAGGCACCTTTGCCTTCAAACGCGAGGGCGAAGACCCGACCCGCATGTTTGCCGGTGAAGGCGACCCCTTTCGCACCAACCGCCGCTTCAAGTTGCTCAGCGAAGGCCTGCCCGCCAAGCGCTTGAGCACGGCGTTTGACTCGGTCACGCTGTATGGCAACGACCCTGACCTGCGGCCCGACATTTACGGCAAAGTGGGCAACTCCGGCGTGAGCGTGGCCACGCTCGACGACATGAAGGTGCTGTACGACGGGTTTGACCTGTGCAACCCCACCACCAGTGTCTCGATGACCATCAACGGGCCTGCGCCCTCGATCTTGGCGATGTTCATGAACACCGCCATCGACCAGCACCTGGCCAAGTTCAAGCTCGACAACGGCCGCGAACCCACCGACACCGAGACCGCCAAGATCAAGGCTTGGGTGATGCAAAACGTGCGCGGCACGGTGCAGGCCGATATCTTGAAAGAAGACCAAGGGCAAAACACCTGTTTGTTCAGCACCGAGTTTTCGCTCAAGGTGATGGGCGACATTGCCGAGTACTTCGTGCACCACCAAGTGCGCAACTTCTACAGCGTGTCGATCAGCGGCTATCACATTGCCGAGGCGGGTGCCAACCCGATTTCGCAACTCGCCTTCACGCTCTCGAATGGCTTCACCTTTGTGGAAGCCTACTTGGCGCGTGGCATGCATGTGGACGACTTTGCGCCCAACCTGAGCTTTTTCTTCAGCAACGGCATGGACCCCGAGTACACGGTGATGGGCCGCGTGGCGCGGCGCATCTGGGCGGTGGCCATGAAAGAGAAATACGGCGCCAATGAGCGCTCGCAAAAACTCAAGTACCACATCCAAACTTCAGGCCGCTCCTTGCACGCGCAAGAGATTCAGTTCAACGACATCCGCACCACGCTGCAAGCGCTGATTGCGATTTACGACAACTGCAACAGCTTGCACACCAATGCGTTTGACGAAGCCATCACCACGCCCACCGAAGACTCGGTGCGTCGCGCCAT
>CAITHK010000272.1 GCA_903892175.1 uncultured Burkholderiales bacterium
CAGCAAATGCGTGCGGGCAGGCCTTGGAAGCTGATGCGCTCTTGGGCCATGTCCAGCCAGCGGTGCAGCGGCTGGTTGTGGGGGAATAGCTCTTTGAGCTTGGCGTCGGTTTTCAAAATGTCTTCGGGGTCGCCACTCAAGGCCACCCAGCGGAAGGGGCCCACGCCACGGCAAAACAGCGGGCGGATGTAAGCGGGCACAAAGCCTGGGTAATCAAACGCGTTGGCCACGCCAAAGTCTTTGGCCACCTGGCGCAGATTGTTGCCGTAGTCCACCGTGGGAATGCCCATCTCATGAAACGCCAACAAGGCTTTGACATGGGTGGCGCACGAGGCACCTGCGGCTTGGGTGAGCGCGGCGTGTTGGGCTGGGTCGCGTTGGGCGGCATGCCATTGGTCCAGCGTCCAGCCGCTGGGCAAGTAGCCATTGATGATGTCGTGGGCCGAGGTTTGGTCGGTCACGATGTCGGGGCGTATGCCACCTTGTTTCACGCGCTCCACCAGTTGGGGTAGCAGATCGGCGGCGTTGCCGCACACGGCGATGGACACCGCTTCTTTGCGCTGCGTGTGGTGCGCAATCATGGCCAGGGCTTCGTCCAAGTTGGCGGCTTGTTTGTCGACGTAGCGGGTCTTCAAGCGAAAGTCGATGCGCGATTGTTGGCACTCGATGTTGAGCGAACAAGCGCCTGCAAACGTGGCGGCCAAGGGTTGCGCGCCACCCATGCCACCCAAGCCTGCGGTCAACACCCAGCGCCCGCAGAGGTCACCGTTGAAGTGTTGGCGACCTGCCTCTACAAAGGTTTCGTAAGTGCCTTGCACAATGCCTTGGCTGCCAATGTAGATCCAGCTGCCTGCGGTCATTTGGCCGTACATCATCAGACCGGCGCGGTCGAGTTCGTTGAAATGCTCCCAGGTGGCCCACTTGGGCACCAGGTTGGAGTTGGCAATCAAGACCCGTGGCGCGCCCGTGTGGGTGCGAAACACGCCCACCGGCTTGCCCGATTGCACCAGCAGTGTTTCGTCGGGTTGGAGTTTGCGCAGCGCATCCAAAATCATGTCAAAGCATTCCCAGTTGCGCGCCGCTTTGCCAATGCCGCCGTACACCACCAGGGCGTCGGGATTTTCAGCCACCTCGGGGTCGAGGTTGTTTTGAATCATGCGGTAGGCCGCTTCTATCTCCCAGTTGGCGCAATGCAAGGTGCTGCCATGCGGGGCTTTGACGGGGCGCGCTTTGGAAGTCAGGTGCTTAGAAATGGAATGGTCGGTCATGGTGAAAAACTTTGTCAACGGTGCAATTGGAATTTACTGTAGTTGTCTATACAACTTCTGTCAATCGTAGTATTCTCCCTAGTTATGAGCTCCGCATCGGCACCGGTTTACGAACAAGTCAAGACCTTTGTGCGCACCCAAATAGGCTTGGGTGTCTGGGTGTCGGGCGACCCGGTGCCCAGCGAAAGTGCGCTGATGCACCAATTTGGCGTGAGTCGCATGACCATCAACCGCGCACTGCGCGAACTGATGGCCGAGGGCTTGGTGCGGCGTGTGCAAGGCTCGGGCACTTTTGTGGCCGAGTTGCACCAGGTGTCGTCGCAACTCACCATCCGCGACGTGCAAGAAGAGGTCACCGAGCGTGGGCACCTCCATGCCACACGTGTCATCACGGTCGAAACGCTGCGCGCGCCGCAGGCTTTGGCGCAGCGCATGGGCTTGCGCACTGGGCAGTCGGTGTTTCACACCGTGTTGATCCACTTAGAAAACGGCGTGCCCATTCAGTACGAAGACCGCTACGTCAATCCACTGGCCGCACCCAATTATTTGAAAACTGATTTCAGCCAAACCACGCCCACACGCCACTTGCTCGACCACGCCCCCCTGACCCAAGCCAGCTATTCCATCGAAGCCACCTTGCCCAGCGCCGATGAGGCCAAGCTGTTGGGCATCCGCAAATACGAGGCATGTTTGGTCATGGTGCGGCGCACAGTGAGCGCCAGCCATGTGGCGAGTTTGGCGCGCTTGGTGTACCCAGGCACGCGCTACAGCTTCAAAGGCGAATTCCAAGCATGACGACGCACAACACCGATTGGCAAATGCTGGCCCTGGCCGATGTGGCGCCCACACCTTGGCGCAATGGTGGCGGAGTGACGCGCGAGTTGTTGTCGGGCCCATCAAGCACCGATTGGCGCTGGCGTCTGTCCGTGGCCGAAGTGGCAACCCATGGTCCGTTCTCGCGCTTTGAAAAAACCCAGCGCTGGTTTGCTGTGCTGCAAGGCGCGGGTGTGGTGCTGCGTTTTCCGCAAGCCACCCACCGGTTGGATGCACACAGCGAGGTGTTGGCGTTTGATGGCGAATGGCGGTGCGACTGTGACTTGATCGACGGCGCCACCCTCGACTTCAATTTGATGACGCGTGGCTTGCCCGCGCACATGCAACGCGTGCGCGCGCAGACGCCTGCCTATACGCCTGGCGTCGCAGGCTTGGCCGCCGTGTTTGCCCTGCACGACGACACCCGCATCACGCAGGGCCATCATTCGCTGTCTGTGCCACACCACAGTTTGGCTTGGCGCGCGCTGGCGGCGCACGAGGTGGTGCAGGTGCACAGCACGCATGCGCTGATGCTGTTCATCGAGGGAGCATTATGAAACCCCAACTCTGGATCCACGCCCGTTTGGTCACCTGTGCCGCAGGTGCCACCGATGGCTATGGCTTGATCGACGACGGTGCCTTGGTGTGTGAGGGCGAGCAGATTGTGTGGGCCGGGCCTGCGCGTGAACTGCCGCCGCAGTGGTTGCAGGTGGCCGAGGTGCACGACGCACAGGGCGCGCTCATCACCCCCGGTTGGGTCGATTGCCACACCCATTTGGTGTACGGCGGTCAACGCGCCCACGAATTTGAGTTGCGGCTCAACGGTGCGACTTACGAAGAGGTGGCCCGAGCAGGCGGCGGCATTGTGTCGACCGTGCAGGCCACGCGCGACGCGTCTGCCGAGAGCTTGTACCTGCAAGCCCAGCGTCGCCTGAAGGCGCTGATGGCCGAGGGCGTGACCACGCTGGAAATCAAATCCGGCTACGGCTTGTCGCTGGCGCACGAGCGCAAGTGCTTGCAGGTGGCGCGCCGTTTGGGCCAGCAACATGCGGTGCACGTGCGCACCACGTTCTTGGGTGCCCATGCGCTGCCGGCTGAATACACGGGCCGCGCCGACGACTACATCCAAGCGGTGATCGACATGATGGGACCGCTGAATGACGCTGGCTTGGTCGATGCGGTGGATGTGTTTTGCGAGCGCATTGGTTTCAGTCTGGCGCAAACCGAGCGGGTGTTCCAAGCTGCGCAGCGTTTGGGCCTGCCGGTCAAACTGCATGCCGAGCAGCTCAGCGACAGCCAGGGCGCGGCCTTGGCCGCCCGCTACAACGCTTTGAGTTGCGACCACTTGGAGTGGTTGAGCGAAGACGGCGTGCGTGCCATGGCCGCTGCGGGCACGGTGGCCGTGCTGCTGCCGGGCGCGTTTTATTTTTTGCGCGAAACCCGCCTGCCACCCATCGCGTGGCTGCGTGAGCACCACGTGCCCATGGCGGTGTCGACCGACTGCAACCCCGGCAGCTCACCCTGCACCTCGATGTTGCTGATGCTCAACATGGCGTGCACACTGATGCGCTTGACGCCCCAAGAAGCGGTGCTGGGCGCCACCCGCCTTGCGGCGCAGGCTTTGGGTTTGCACGACCGAGGGCAACTGGTGGCCGGGCAGCGCGCTGACTTTGTGCTGTGGGATGTGGCGCATCCGGCCGAGCTTTGTTATGCCATGGGTGCCAACCCACGAAGACAGACCATTTGGGGCGGCCAGCCCCAGAAAGAGACCCCCCCATGAATGTGTTTGAGTTGAAGCAGGGCACTGCGCCCCTTTTGGTGTGTATGCCGCACATCGGCACCGACATTGCGCACGAACTGCGTGCTTTGTATGTGCCGCGTGCGCTGGCGGTGGAAGACACCGATTGGCACTTGGCCACGCTCTACAACTTTCTGGACGGCTTGGGGGCCAGCGTGTTGCGTGCCACCACCTCGCGCTATGTGATCGACCTCAACCGTCCACCCGACGACGCGCCCATGTACCCCGGTGCCTCCAACACCGAGCTGTGCCCCACGCGCTTTTTCACCGGGGACCCGCTGTACCAGACGGGTTGCGAGCCTTCCATGCCCCAGCGCCTGGCGCGCCGCAGCCAGTATTGGCAGCCTTACCACCAGGCCTTGGCGCAAGAGCTGCAACGCTTGCAAGCCCTGCACGGCCAAGTCTTGCTGTGGGACGCGCACAGCATTCGCAGCGCCATTCCGTGGTTGTTTGAGGGGCGCTTGCCCGACCTCAACATCGGCACGGCCGACGGCAAAGCCGCCGATGCACGGGTGACGCAAGCGGTGGCGCAGGCTTGCCAAGATGCGCCGGGCATCAGCAGCGTGGTCAACGGGCGCTTCAAAGGCGGCTACACCACGCGGCACTATGGCAACCCAGCGGGCGGCATCCATGCGGTGCAGTTGGAGAAATGCCAAAGCTTGTACATGCAAGAAGTGGCGCCCTATGCCTACGACGCGGCCTTGGCCGCCCAATTCCAGCCCGTGCTCCATGCCATGGTGCGCGCAGGCTTAGAGGCCGTGCAGGCCTTGCCGCGATGAAGTGGCTGGCGCAGCAGGCCTGGTTGCCAGGCCAGACACACGGCGCTTGGGTGGCCGATGTGTTGCTCGAAGCCGATGCCAGTGGCTGCTGGTCGGCCATAACCCCATCGCCCACGCCACAGCAGGCCCAAGGCGCCAGTGCCGTGGGTTGGGTGATTCCCGGCATGGTCAACGCGCACAGCCATGCGTTCCAACGCGCCATGGCGGGTTTGGCCGAACACAGCCAGCGCGCTGGCGACGATTTTTGGAGCTGGCGCGAGCGCATGTACCGCATTGCCTTGGCGGTTCAGCCCGATCAACTCGAGGCCATTGCCACGTGGTTGTATGCCGAGTTGTTGGACGCGGGCTACACCCAGGTGTGCGAATTCCATTACCTGCATTGCGCACCCGATGGCAGCGCCTATGCCGACCCGGGGGAGATGACTTGGGCTTTGGTGCGCGCCGCCCAAACCGTGGGCATTGGCTTGACCGTGTTGCCCACGCTTTACATGCACCAAGGCTTTGGCCAGCCGGGTTTGAGCGACATGCAGCGCCGCTTTGCGTCCACCCCGGCGTCGGTGCTGGCCTTGCGCGAGGCCGTCAACGCCTTGGCGCGTCGCTCGGCTCAGGGCACATCGCCGCTGTCCGCGCCCCTGAACGCGGGCGTGGCCTTGCATTCCTTGCGCGCAGTGGATGCGGTGGCTTTGTGGGAGGTCGCAGCGGGCGTGACCGACGGACCGATTCACATCCATGTGGCCGAGCAGATGAAAGAGGTCAACGATTGCTTGAAGCACCAGGGGCAGCGACCCATTGAATGGTTGCTCGATCACGCCCCGGTGGATGCGCGTTGGAACCTGGTGCACGCCACCCATGCCACCGCTGACGAAATCAGGGGGCTGGTGCAGCGCGACGCCAGTGTGGTGATTTGCCCGACCACCGAAGCCAATTTGGGCGATGGGTTTTTTGAATTCCCGCAAGCCTTGGCGCAGGGGCTGCGCTGGTCGATAGGCACCGACAGCCACATCAACCGCAATGGGTTGGAAGAGTTGCGTTGGCTGGAGTACGGCCAACGCCTGCGCGGGCAGCGGCGCAATGTGGCGCTTGATGGCCAGCTCGGTTTGGGCTCTTCGGCTGCCGTGCTCCTGGACAACGCCTGGCGCGGCGGCGTGGCGGCCACGGGCTTGCCGTTGGGCGGGCTGGCGCTGGGTCAGCGCGCCGATTGGCTGGAGTTGGACCCCGACAGCGATGCGCTGGCGGGTATTCCTTTGCCCCAGGTGCTGGATGCGTTGGTTTTTTCCTCACCCTCGCCCAGTTGGCGCCGCCGTGTGGTGGCTGGGAAAGAGGTGCTCTCCACAAAACAGATGTACCGCCACAAGTTTTTGGCTGCCATGCAGGCTATTCTTTGACCCATGTCCTCCAAACTCGCCACTTCCAACCTGAGTCTGCGCCAGTTGCGTGGGTTTGTTGCCGTGGCGCAAGAGTCGAGCATGACGCGGGCTGCGGCCAGGCTGCACCTGACGCCGTCGGCCTTGTCGATGCTGGTGCGCGCCATGGAAGACGACTTGGGCGTGCGCCTGTTTGAGCGCACCACACGCCGCTTGGTGTTGACCCCGGCGGGGCAACAGTTTTTGCCCACCGTGGAGCGCGTGTTTGCCGAGTTGGAGCAAGGTTTGGCCGATCTGCAAGCCGCACAACACATGAAAAACAGTGTGCTGCGCTTGGTGGCCACGCCTTTGTTGGCCAGTGCCTTGTTCCCACAATTGATTGCGAGTTTTCGTGTGCTCAACCCTCAGGTGCGGGTGGAGTTGCTGGATGGTCCGGTGGCTTCATTGCCCGCGCTGGTGCGCCAAGGTATGGTTGACATGGCGGTGTGCACCGCCAACGACGACGCACTCGATCTACACGCCACGCCCTTGTACGCCGACACCTTGATGCTGGCCTGCCACAGTGCCCACCCCATGGCGGTGCAGCGTGAGGTGGCCTGGCAAGACCTGCTGAGCGAGCCCTTGATTTTGTTGCGCCGTGGCAGTGGCTTGCGCACCCTGGTGGACCAAGCCTTTGCGCGCTCAAGCCGTCGCATACAACCCGCCTACGAAGTCTCGCAAGTGGCCACTGCCTTGGGTCTGGTGGCCGCGGGTGAGGGGGTGTCGGTGTTGCCGTCGTATGCCATCACACGGGCGCAATCGCTGTCGTCAAGCACCACCATCAGCACGGTGGCCTTGGTGTCACCCACCGTCACGCGTGAAATTGTGGCCTTGACCAAATTGGGGGCCGACATCTCTCCCGCAGCGCAGGCGTTCATGGAGCATTTCAAAAAGCACGCAGGCAAGGCTTGAGCGCTAGGTGCGCCGCGTCTCTCTTGGATGCCGATCAGTCAGGCACCACGGCGGTGACTTCAATCTCCACGTGGGCGCGGTCTTCCAGCAAGTCAGCCACTTGCACCAAGGTCATCACCGGGTAGTGGCGACCGATCACCTGTTGGTAGGCCTTGCCGAGTTCGCGGCCACGGGCCAAGTACGTTTGCTTGTCTTTGATGTACCAGGTCATGCGCACGATGTGCTGCGGCCCGGCGTTGGCGCACGCCAGGGTGTCCACAATGTTTTGCAGCGCTTGGGCGCACTGGGCCACAAAGTCGTCGGTTTCAAACTTGGCTTGACTGTTCCAGCCAATCATGCCGGCCACATAAATTTGGCGTCCCCGCGCCTCAATGCCGTTGGCATAGCCTTTGGGGGCCATCCATCCTTCGGGTTGTAAAACATGCCACATGGTTGACCTTTCTCAATGGGGTGTTTGCGCCATTTGGCGCAGACGAAAACGTTGCAGTTTGCCGGTCTCGGTGCGCGGCAATTGAGCCACGAAGTCGATGCGACGCGGGTACTTGTAGGGGGCGATTTCGCCTTTCACAAAGTCTTGCAGTGCGGTGACCAAGGCGTCTCCAGCCACAAAGCCGGGCTTGAGCACCACATGGGCCATCACGATGTGGCCACGGGCTTCATCCGGGATGCCGACCACGCCGCATTCGGCAACCGCCGGGTGGCTCAGCAGCACGCCTTCGACTTCGGGGCCTGCGATGTTGTAGCCCGCCGACACAATCATGTCGTCGTTGCGCGCGAGGTAGCTGAAGTAGCCATCGGCATCCATCACAAAGGTGTCGCCGGGCAGGTTCCAACCGTCTTTCACATAGTCGGTTTGGCGCGGGTCGTCCAGGTAGCGGCAGCCCGTGGGGCCGCGCACGGCCAAGCGCCCGGGTGTGCCGGGCGGCACAGCTTGCATGGCATCGTCGACGATTTGCGCGTGGTAGCCCGGCACCACTTGGCCCAGGGTGCCGGGACGCCAGTCTTTGCCAGCGCTGGCGATGTAGATGTGGATCACCTCGGTGCCGCCGATGCCGTCGGTGATGGGGATGCCAGTGTGCTGTAGCCACAACGCACGCGTGGCTTCGGGCAAGGCCTCACCTGCGGACACGGGGTGACGCAAGCTGCTCAGATCCACGCCATCGGCCAGGAGCGCCATTTGGCGATAAAAAGTCGGGGCGGTGTAGCACTGGGTCACGCGGTGTTGCGCGATGGTGTGCAGCAGCAATTCGGGTGTGAGTTTTTCCAACAGCACGGTGCTGGCACCATGGCGCAGCGGGAACGCCAACAAACCGCCCAGTCCAAAGGTGAAGGCAATCGGCGGTGTGCCGCAGACCACATCGTCAGGTCCCATGTTCAGCACATGGCGTGGGAACAGGTCGCACATGGCCAGCACATCGCGGTGAAAGTGCATGGTGCCTTTGGGCTTGCCCGTGGTGCCGCTGGTGAAGGCAATCAGGCACACGTCATCGCGCGTGGTCGGGTGGCCCACATAGGGTGAGTCAAAGCGCTGCATGCGCGCTTCCAGTCCGTTGGGCGCGGTGCTGTCAAACACCACCATCTGTTGCAAGCTGGGCGCGTGTTGGGCGTGTGTGGGGTCGAGGCAGTGCGCCAACTCGTCGGCCAGGCTGCTGGCGCACAAGGCGGCGCTGACCTGGGCTTTGTCGAGGACTTGTTTCAATTCCACGGCCCGCAGCAAAGGCATGGTGGGCACCACCACCAAGCCGGCTTTGATGGCGGCCAAACAGCACGCTGCCATCATCGGACTGTTGGCGCCGCGCAGCAGCAGGCGGTTGCCCGATACCAGCCCCATGTCGTGGATCAGGACCTGGGCAATGCGGTCGATCTGTTGTTGCAACGCACGGTAAGTCCAACAACCGTGGGCTCCATGGATGGCGGGGCGCTCGCCACGGCCCTCGCGCACATGACGGTCCACCAACTCGGCGGTGGCGTTCAAAAAATCGGGGTAGTGCAGCTCGGGGGCGTCAAACACAAATTGGGGCCACTGATCGCTCGGTGGCAAGCGGTCGCGGGCAAAGGTGTCCAGGTGCGAGGACGCGGTGAGCACTGGGTTGTCAAGCTGCGTGGGGTCAGGGTGTGTCATGTCGTGCCTTTCGGGTCAGGACTTGAGCAGGTCGCGCCCGATGATGAGCTGCTGCACCTCGGTCGCACCTTCGTAGATGCGCAAGGCGCGGATCTCGCGGTAGAGCGACTCGACGATGCAACCTTTTTTCACGCCCATGCCGCCGTGCAGTTGCACCGCCATGTCGATGATCTGTTGGGCGTTTTCGGTGGCCGTCATCTTGGCCATGGCGGCTTCGCGGGTGATGCGCTGCCCTTGGTCGCGCAGCCAAGCCGCACGGTAGGTGAGCAAGCTGGCAGCGTCGAGCAGCGTGGCCATTTGGGCAATCTTGGTTTGGGTGATTTGAAAATCCCCCAAGCTCTGGCCAAACATCTGGCGTGTGCGCGCCCATTGGATCGACGCGTCCAAGGCGCGGCGGGCGAATCCCAGCGCGGCAGCGGCCACCGAGGTGCGAAACACATCCAGCGTGGCCATGGCCACTTTGAAGCCCTGGCCGCCTTGCCCCAAGCGTTGGCTGGCGGGCACCCGCGCATTGACAAAGCGCAGGGTGGCCAAGGGGTGCGGGGCGATGACCTCGATGCGCTCCGAAATTTCAAGTCCCGGGGTGTTGGCGTCGACGATGAAGGCGCTGATGCCGCGTGCACCGGGTGCCTCGTGGGTGCGGGCGAACAGCACATAAAAGTCGGCGATGCCGCCGTTGGAGATCCAGGTTTTTTCACCGTTGATCAGGTAGTCTTCGCCGTCAGGGGTGGCAGTGCACGCCATGGCCGCCACGTCCGAACCCGCGTGCGGTTCGCTCAGCGCAAAGGCGGCGATGGCGCTGCCTTGCACCACGCGGGGCAGGTAGTGGTTTTGTTGTGCGGCGGTGCCAAACAGGCTGATGGCGCCTGAGCCCAAGCCTTGCATGGCAAAGGCAAAGTCGGCCAAGCCGTGGTGCCAGGCCAGCTCTTCGCGCAGCAAACAGATGGCGCGGGTGTCGATGCTGGCTTGGGCGCCGCCCACAGCGGTGCCCGCCACAGCATGGCGCAACCACTGGCCCTGACCCAAGGCCTGCACCCAGTGGCGGCACTGGGCGTCTACGTCGTCGCCATGCGCGGCTTGGCTGTCGATGTGGCTGTGACACCAGGCTTGCAAGTCGCGCTTGAGGTGGCGGTGGGCGTCGTCAAAGAAAGGCCAGTCGAGTTCGGGGGGCCATGAACGATTCACAGGGCGGGTGTCTGCCATGCTCAGTCTCCTTGAAAGACAGGCGTTTGTTTGGCCACAAAGGCGTGGTAGGCCCGGTGGAAGTCGTTGGTCATCATGCAAATGGCTTGGGCTTGGGCCTCGGCTTCGATGGCTTCGTCCACGCCCATGTTCCATTCTTGTTGCAGCATCTTCTTGGTCATGGCGTTGGCAAAGGTCGGGCCATGAGCGAGTTGCTGGGCCATGGCCTGGGCTTGGGCCAGCACCTCGTCGGGGGCGCACACACGGTTGTAAAAACCCCAGCGTTCGGCCTCCAGGCCAGGCAAACCGCGCCCGCTGTAAAGCAGCTCCGAGGCGCGGCCTTGACCGATCACACGCGGCAGCAAGGCGCAAGCCCCCATGTCGCAGCCCGCGAGCCCCACTTTGTTGAACAAGAAATAGGTTTTGCTGCGTTCGGTGCCATAGCGCAGGTCAGACGCCAAGGCCAACAGCGCACCAGCCCCGGCGCAAATGCCGTCGATGGCCGCCACGATGGGTTGCGGACAAGCCCTCATGGCTTTGACCAGGTCGCCCGTCATGCGGGTGAAGGCCAACAGGCCGGGCATGTCGAGCTGGGTGAGCGGGCCAATGATTTCGTGCACATCGCCGCCTGAGCAAAAGTTGTCGCCCGCGCCGGTGATGACCACGGCGTGCACATCGTCGGCATAGGCCATGGCGCGAAACAAGTCACGCAGTTCGGCGTAAGACTCGAAGGAGAGCGGGTTTTTGCGCTCGGGGCGGTTCAGGGTGATGGTGGCCACACCTTCGTACAAGGCAAACAAAAAGTGTTCGGCAGGGTAAGCCGCTAAGCTGTGGCGGTGGCGTGGCAATTGGTGGGCTTGGCCGTTGAGGTAAGAAGTGCTCATGCGTGCTCCGAAGGCGGGTTGGATTGGCTGTGGTGGATGCTGGTTTTGAGGTGGCCCAGCAGGTTGCTGAGTTGCTGCTGCTGGCGCTCAGACAAGCCGCTGAACAAGGCCACCACCCAGCCCTCGTGGGCCGAGGCCATGCGGGCGAAGGCTTTGTGGCCCGAGGGGGTGAGCAGCACACGGAAGGAGCGACGGTCTTTGGCGGCGATGTGGCGTTGCACCAGCTGCTCTTTTTCCAGCTGGTCCACGATGACGGTGGTGTTGCCACCGCTGACCATCATGCGGCGCGACAGCTCGCCCATGGTGAGGCCTTCGGGGTGGCGTTCGAGTTGTGCCATCAAGTCAAAGCGCGAGAGCGAAATGTCAAACTGCTCGCGCAGCTGTTGGCGAATGCTGTCTTCCACCAAGGTGGTGCAAGACAGCAGGCGCAGCCACAGGCGCAGTGAGGCATGGTGGTCGTCGCGCGCGCGCAACTCCAGGTCTTCGGTTTCTAGGGGGTTCATCCTGCCAACTCCCCGCCATCGACGGCGATGGCTTGTCCATTGATGGCGCTGCTGCCGGGCACGCACACGCTGAGCACCGCGTGGGCCACTTCTTCGGGTTGCACCAGGCGTTGTTGTGGGTTGCGCTCTGCCAATGCGGCACGGGCTTGTTCTGGCGTCTTGCCGGTTTTGTGCACGATGTTGGCAATGGCCTCGGCCACGATGTCGGTCTCGGTGTAGCCCGGGCAAATGGCGTTGACGGTGATGCCTTTTCGGGCCAATTCCAAGGCCAGTGAGCGCGTGAGGCCAATCACGCCGTGCTTGGCGGCGCTGTAGGCGCTGACATAGGCGTAGCCCTGCAAGCCTGCCGTGCTGGCCACGTTGACGATGCGCCCAGGGGTGCCATCGGCGGCGGCTTGCAGCATGCTGGGCAGCGCAGCCTGGGTGCATAAAAAGGTGCCAGTGAGGTTGACGTTGAGCATCTGTTGCCACAGCGCCCAATCGGTTTTGGCAAACGGCAAGCTGGCGGCTTGGCCGGCGTTGTTGACCAAGATGTTCACGGGGCCCAGGGCGTGCACGCTGGCGGCCATGGCGCGCTCGATGGCCAGGGGGTCGCTCACATCGGCGGCTTCGATGTGCACGCGCACGTCGGGGCCGAGGGTGTGAGCCAGCGCTTGCAGGCTGTCGGCGTTGCGCCCGATCAGGGTCAGGCTGGCGCCTGCCTGGGCCAGCTGTTGGGCAATGGCAGCGCCAATACCGCGTGCGGCGCCGGTGACCACCGCGTGACGTGCGTGAAGTGGGGGTGTGCTCATGGCGTGGTGTGCAGGTTGGAGGATGGGCTTGTTTGAGGGCTTATTTGAGGGCTTGTGTGGCTGCGCGTTCGAAGTTGGCTTCGATTTGGCGTTTGGCCGACAGGTATTGCTTGGGCCAAGCCAGCGCGGGGTAGCCAATGCGGGCGGCTTCGGTCAGCGTCCAAGCCGGGTTGGCCAGATGCGGGCGGGCCACGGCGCACAAGTCGGCACGACCGGCCGCGATGATGCTGTTGACGTGGTCGGCTTCGCTGATGGCCCCCACGGCGATGGTGGCAATGCCCGCCTCTTGCCGAATCTGGTCGGCAAACGGGGTTTGGAACATGCGGCCAAACACGGGCTTTTCTTGTTTGCTGACCTGGCCTGACGAGCAGTCGATCAGGTCTGCACCGGCCGCCTTGAAGGCTTTGGCAATCAGCACCGCATCGTCGGGCGTGATGCCGCCTTGCACCCAGTCGTGGGCCGAGATGCGCACCGACATCGGCAGGTGGTCTGGCCAAGTTGCCCGCACCGCGGCAAAGACTTCGAGGGGGTAGCGCAAGCGGTTGTCGAGCGAACCGCCGTAGTCATCGTCGCGGTGGTTGGTGAGCGGTGAAATGAAGCTGGAGAGCAAATAGCCGTGGGCGCAGTGCAACTCCAACCAATCAAACCCGGCCCGTGCGGCACGCTGGGTGGCTGCCACAAAGTCGGTTTTGACGCGGTCCATGTCGGCGCGTGTCATGGCGTGCGAGGTTTGGCTCACGCCTTGGACGTATTGCTGAGGCGACGCGCTCAACAGCGGCCAGTTGGCCTCGGTGTCGTCGTCTCCCAGCGGTTGGTCGATGCCGTCCCAGGCGCGGCGCGTCGAGCCCTTGGCACCCGAGTGGCCAATTTGCGCGGCCATTTTGGCGTCGCTGTTGGCATGCACCCAAGACACGATGCGCTGCCACGCGTCGGCTTGCGCGTCGCTCCACAGGCCGGGGCAACCCGGGGTGATGCGCGCGTCGGGGCTGGTGCCAATCATTTCGGCAAACACCATCGCTGCACCGCCCATGGCGCGTGCGCCCAGGTGGACCAAGTGGTAGTCGCCCGCGATGCCGTTGACCGCCGAGTACTGCGCCATGGGCGAGACCACCACGCGGTTTTTCAGGGTCACCGAGCGCACGCTGTAGGGCGTGAACATGGGCGGTGTGGCGGGCAGGGCGGGGTTGTCTTGGGCGAACCAGTGCTCATAGCCATCGAGCCAAGCCTTGTCGCGCAAACGCAAGTTCTCGTGGCTGATGCGCTGGCTGCGTGTGAGCATCGAGTACATGAACTGCTCAGGTTCCAGCTGGTCGCAGTAGCGCTCGCCGCACACCTCGAACCAGGCCATGGCGTTCCAGGCAGCATTTTGAATTTTCAGGGTTTCGATGCGGCGGGCTTCTTGGTAGGCGGTCAACACGTCGGTGATGTGGCTGGGGTCATCGCCCAGCAGCTCAAACTGGCGGGTGAGTTCGATCGCATCTTCGATCGCCAGCTTGGTGCCTGAGCCAATCGCAAAGTGGGCGGTGTGCACCGCGTCGCCCATCAGCACCACATGGCTGTTGTGTTGGTTTTTTAGCCACCACTGCTCGCACACCACGCGCTGGAAATTGAGCCAAGCCGAGCCGCGCAGATGGCGCGCATTGGTCATCAGTTTGGCGCCTTCCAGGGTGTCGGCAAACAGCTTCTCGCAAAACGCAATCGAGGCATCTTGGTCGGCCTTGTCCAAGCCATGGGCCAGAAACACATGCTCCGGGCACTCGACGATGAAGGTGGTGGTGGTGTCGTCAAACTTGTAGATGTGGGCTTGAAACCAACCGTGCTCGGTCTTTTGAAAATCAAAGGTGAAGGCGTCGTACAGGCGGTGCGTGCCCAGCCAAATGAAGCGATTGGGACGGGTGACGATGTCGGGCTTGAACGTCTCGGCGTAGCGGGTGCGGATGCTGGAGTTGATGCCGTCGCTGGCAATCACCAGGTCGGCATCGGGGAAGTCGAGGTCGGACTGCACATCGCAGTCAAACACCAGATTCACACCCAGTTGCTCGCAGCGTGCCTGCAAGATGTTGAGCAATTTCTTGCGACCAATGCCAACAAAACCATGGCCACCTGAGCGGATGCGTTGCCCTTTGAACAACAACTCAATGTCGTCCCAATGGTTGAAGGCTTCTTGAATTTGGTCGGCCGTCTCGCGGTCCCAGGCGCGCATGTTGTCCATGGTCGCGTCGGAGAACACCACGCCCCAGCCAAAGGTGTCGTAAGGGCGGTTGCGCTCAACCACCGTGATGTCATGCGCCGGATTGCGCTGCTTCATCAGCAGGCCAAAGTACA
>CAITHK010000273.1 GCA_903892175.1 uncultured Burkholderiales bacterium
ACGATTCAAAACGACATCCTCAAAGAGTTCATGGTGCGCAACACCTACATCTACCCGCCTGAGCCATCGATGAAGATCATTGGCGACATCATTGGCTACACCGCGCAGCACATGCCCAAGTTCAACTCGATCTCGATTTCGGGTTACCACATGCAAGAGGCGGGTGCCAACCAGGCGTTGGAGTTGGCCTTCACCCTGGCCGACGGCCAAGAGTATGTGAAAACGGCGATGGCTTCGGGCTTGGATGTGGACGCCTTTGCGCCGCGCCTGTCGTTCTTCTGGGCGGTGGGCATGAATTTCTATCTGGAGATTGCCAAAATGCGTGCCGCCCGCCTGTTGTGGTGTCGCATCATGAAGGGCTTTGACGCGCAAAACCCCAAGAGCTTGATGCTGCGCACCCACAGCCAAACTTCGGGCTGGTCGCTGACCGAGCAAGACCCCTACAACAACGTGGTGCGCACCACCATCGAGGCCATGGCCGCCGTGTTTGGTGGCACGCAAAGCTTGCACACCAACAGCTTTGACGAAGCCATTGCCTTGCCCACTGAGTTTTCGTCGCGCATTGCCCGCAACACCCAGTTGATCATTCAAGAAGAGACCCACATCACGAACGTGATCGACCCCTGGGCTGGCAGCTACATGATGGAGTCGTTGACCCAAGAGATGGCCGACAAAGCCTGGGCGATCATCGAAGAAGTCCAAGCCATGGGTGGCATGACCAAGGCGGTGGACAGCGGCTGGGCCAAGCTGAAGATCGAAGCGGCAGCGGCTGAAAAACAAGCCCGAATCGACTCGGGCAAAGACGTGATCGTGGGCGTCAACAAATACAAGTTGGCCAAGGAAGACCCGATCGACACCTTGGACATCGACAACGTGCGCGTGCGCGATGGCCAGATTGAACGCCTCAAGCACATCAAAGCCACGCGCGACGGCGCCGGGGTGCAAGCCGCGCTTGACGCGCTGACTGCGGCGGCCGAGTCGGGCCAAGGCAACTTGCTGGCGCTGACCATCCAAGCCATGCGCTTGCGTGCCACGGTGGGTGAGGTGAGCGATGCGCTGGAGAAAGTGTTTGGTCGACACCGCGCCGACACGCAAAAGGTGACCGGTGTGTACGCCGCAGCCTACGACTCAGCCTCTGGCGAAGGAGACACCATGGACTATTGGAATGCGCTCAAGGCCGAGATTGCCGAGTTCGCCGACCAACAAGGTCGCCGCCCCCGCGTGATGATTGCCAAGCTGGGCCAAGACGGGCACGATCGGGGTGCCAAAGTGGTGGCCACCGCTTACGCCGACTTGGGCTTTGATGTGGACATGGGGCCCTTGTTCCAAACCCCCGAAGAATGTGCCCGCCAAGCGATTGAAAACGATGTGCACGCCGTGGGCGTGTCCACCTTGGCCGCAGGCCACAAGACTTTGGTGCCCGCCATCATTGCCGAGCTGAAGAAACAAGGGGCCGACGACATCATCGTCTTCGTGGGCGGGGTGATTCCACGCCAAGACTACGAACTCTTGTACGCGCAAGGCGTCAAAGGCATTTACGGTCCGGGCACGCCTATTCCTGTGAGCGCCAAAGACGTGTTGGCGCAAATTAAGAAGGCCTTGGGTTAAACCTCTTCAACCCACACCCAGGCACAAGGCATGACACCTGAGCAATTGGTCGACGGGCTGCTGCACGGCAACGCAGCGGTGCAGCGCCGCGCCATGGCCAAGGCCATCACCCTGCTCGAATCCACCCGCACCGACCACCGCGTGTTGGCCGACGCTTTGCTGACCGCCATGCTGCCGCACACCGGCCAGTCGTTCAGGCTGGGCATCAGCGGGGTGCCGGGCGTGGGCAAGTCCACCTTCATCGAAGCTTTGGGTTTGTATTTGATTGGCCAGGGCCACCGGGTGGCTGTGCTGGCGGTGGACCCATCCTCCAGCGTATCGGGTGGCTCGATCTTGGGCGACAAAACCCGCATGGAGCATTTGAGCGTGCACCCGCAGGCCTACATCCGCCCCAGCCCATCGAGCGGCACCTTGGGCGGGGTGGCAGAAAAAACCCGCGAGTCGATGCTGGTGTGCGAAGCCGCTGGCTACGACGTGGTGATTGTGGAAACCGTGGGCGTGGGTCAAAGCGAGACCGCCGTGGCCAACATGACCGACATGTTTTGTTTGCTGCAACTGCCCAACGCGGGCGACGATTTGCAGGCCATCAAAAAAGGCGTGATGGAGTTGGCCGATTTGGTGGTCATCAACAAGGCCGACATCGATGCCATCGCCGCGACCCGCGCGCAGTTGCAAATCACCAGTGCCTTGCAGTTGCTGGGCATGCATGCCTCATCGGGTCACCCACACGGCGACGACAGTGTGTGGCATCCCAAGGTGCTGCAAATCAGCGCCTTGCTCAACCAGGGCGTGGATGCGTTCTGGGCGGCTGTCAGCGAATTCAAAGCC
>CAITHK010000274.1 GCA_903892175.1 uncultured Burkholderiales bacterium
ACTCCGAAGCGCGCAAGCGTACCGGCGAGATCGACCAAGCTATCCTCGACGCGCCGAACATCAAGAAAGCCGAGCGCACAGCCGCCGGCAGGACTCTCTGGAACCAGTTGCAGGAGCAGATTCACGAGTTCGTCCGCGAGATCACCGCGCAGCAGGACGCACAGGAGATTTACCGCGACCTGGGTGCCAAAGAAGCCACCGGTGGCTTGGTCGATGCACACGTGAACGGTCGGGGGCGACCCTTTGACCAAGACGCCGTGAGCAAACGCCACATCCATGACGTCAAGTTCCAAATGGTCTATGTCTTGAAAGGCTGGAGCCGTGCCGAGTTTGAAGGCCATGGCGAGCACATGATGGTCGCGGGCAGTTGCTGGATTCAGCCCGCGGGCATCAAGCACACCGTGCTCGAATACTCCGACGACCTGGAAGTGCTGGAGATCATCATTCCAGGCACGTACGACACCTACAACGTCGAAGACATTCCGGTGGGCCACCCCGCCCACGAGGGGTCCAAGTAAATGGCGGGCCGACTCAGTGGCCGTTGTGCCTTGGTGACAGGGGCCAGTGCTGGCATTGGCCACGCCACCGCCTTGGCGTTGGCACGCGAGGGCGCGAACCTGATCGTCACCGGGCGGCGCGACGCCGAGCTGCTAGCCCTGTGCCAGGCCTGTCAGACCTTGGGCGTGCAAGCGCAAGCCATGGCAGGTGACTTGCAAGAAGAAGCCTTTGTGCAGGCTCTGGCCGCTGCGTCTGCACAGGCCGACATCTTTGTCAACAACGCGGGAGTGTTGACCTATGCACCGCTGGTGGAACTCACGCCCGCGCAAGTGCACGCCATGTTCAATGTCAATGTGCTGGCCAGCATCCGCATCAGCCAGTTGGTGGGTGCGGCCATGGCGGCACGCGGCCACGGCCACATCGTGGTCATGACCTCGCTGTCGGCGCGCAACATCAACCGTTTGTCGGCGGTGTACGGTGCCACCAAGCACGCCATGTCGGGTATTGCCAAAGGCTTGCGCATCGAGCTCAAAGGTCAGGGCATCAAGGTGACCGAAATTGCCCCGGGCATGGTGGACACCGCGATTCGCGATGGCAACGACCACCCCGAAGCCATTGCTGCCGTGACCTCACGCACCTACGCGCCGCTCACCCCCGAAGACGTGGCCGACTCGGTGGTCTACGCTGTGTGCACGCCCGACACCTGTTGCCCCGACTTGATCGAGCTGCGCCCCACGCGCGCTTGATGAGTGGAACCAGAAAGTACCCGATGGATTTACAACTGGCTGGACGCACGGTCTTGGTCACCGGTGCCTCGCGTGGCATTGGCCGCGCGGTGGCCGAAGCCTTTGCCGCAGAGGGCTGTGCCTTGCGCTTGGTGGCACGCAGCGCCGAAGGCTTGCATGCCTTGCAACACGACCTCAGCACGCGCTTTGGGGTGGAGGTACAAACCTTGGCTCTGGACCTGGCGCAAGCCGGTTCGGTGGAACGCATGGTGGACGCCTTTTCAGAGGTCGATGTGGTCATCAACAACGCCGGGGCCACCCCGCGTGGTGATGTGGTGGAACTCGATGACGAGGCCTGGCGCGCCGGCTGGGAGCTCAAAGTGTTTGGCTACATCAACACCACCCGCGCTTACTACCGCCGCATGCGTGCGCGGGGCAACGGCGTGATCCTCAACATCATTGGCCTGGGCGCTGAAAAGCTCGACCACAGCTATGCCGCAGGCTCGACGGGCAACGCCGCCTTGGTGGCCTTCACGCGCTCGGTGGGCAGCATCAGCCTGGACTTTGGCGTGCGTGTCTTGGGCGTCAACCCCGGCTGGGTGGAAACCGACAAAGCCATTGCGTCGTTGCGCCGTCGCAGCCAAGAAGGTTGCGGTGACCCCGAGCGTTGGCGCGAGGCCTTGGTGGGGCACCCCGGTGGTCGGCTGATTCAGCCTCGTGAAGTGGCCGACATGGTGTGCCTGCTGGCCTCGTCGCGGGCCAGCGCGGTGTGCGGCACGGTGGTGTCCATCGACGGCGGCTATGGCGCACGCGCCTATCCCAAACCCGCCGCGTTTTAATTTTCAGGAGGTCTTCTATGCCACAGGTCAAAGTGGGTGACATTCAAATGAACTACACCGTCCAAGGCGAGGGCGAGTGGTTGGTCATGGTCGGCGGTTACGCCAGTGGCAACTGGTCGTCGTGGGGGGCGCAGCTCATGCGGGCGGCGCAAGACTTCCAGGTCTTGGCCTTTGACAACCGAGGCATTGGCGGCACCGACGCCCCCGATATGCCCTACACCACGCAGATGCTCGGGGCCGATGCCTTGGGGCTGATGGACCAATTGGGCATTGAGCGCGCGCATGTCTTGGGCAAGTCCTTGGGCGGTGCCATTGCGCAGCAGATGGTGTTGCAGCAACCCCAGCGCGTGCGCAGCCTGGCCATGACCTCCACCTTTGGCAAGCTGGGCCCACGCGGTCACGACATGGTGAGCTGGTGGCTTGGCTCGGCCCAAGCCATGGGGGTGAACCGCTGTTTCTTGGCCGGTTTGCTGACCTACTTTTACAGCGAGGCCTACTACGAGCAGCACCACGAAAAAATCCATGCCTCGGTCGACGCCATGCTGCAAGTCAACCGCCCGCTGCACGGCTACCTCAACACTGGCAATGCCTTGCTGACGCACGATGTGATGGCGCGTTTGGGCGAGATCACCTGCCCCACGCAAATCTTGATTGGCAAGAACGACATCATCACCACCGTCGAGCACAGCCAGGCCTTGGCCGCCGCCATACCGAATGCCGAGTTGCGGGTGTACGAAGACACCTGGCACGGCTTCATGAGTGAGCGCCCCGAGGCGTTTGAGGCCATGTTGCAATTTTTCAAACAACACTGAGCTCACCGTTCAAGGAGATTCCCAATGACCGCGACTTCTTCACACCGTTTGACGCGCGGTTTGTTGTGCCTACTGGCCGGCAGCGTGTTGGCGTGCAGCGCGTTAGCGCAAAACTGGCCCACCAAGCCCATCAAGATCATCTTGCCCTTTGCAGCAGGTGGAGGCGGCGACACGGTGATGCGCCCGATCTCGCAAAAACTCTCCGAGGCCTTGGGTCAACAGGTGGTGCTCGAAAACATCGCAGGCGCAGGCGGGGCCTTGGGCATGCGTGCCGCCATCCGTGTGCCCACCGATGGCCACACCTTTGTGATGATCTCCAACACCCACGCCATCATTGAGACCTTGCAACCCAATTTGGGCTATGTGACCTTGAAAGACTTTGTGCCTGTCTCCTTCATGGCCTCGCTGCCACTGGTGCTGGTGGTCAACCCGAACTTGCCCGTCAAGACCACGCAAGAGCTGCTGGCCTATGACAAACAACACCCTGGCAAGCTCAATTACGCGTCGTCGGGCAGCGGCACCATCTACCACCTGGTGACCGAGCAGTTCAAGTACATGACCGGCAGCCAGATGACCCACGTGCCCTACAAGTCCAGTGCGGTGGCGCGCACTGATGTGATCAGCGGGCAGGTGGATTTGATGATCGATGGCCTGGCCACCATGAAGCCCTTTATCGAGTCGGGCCGCGTGCGCGCCTTGGGCGTGGGTGCTGCCACACGCCATCCGCATTTGCCCAACGTGCCGCCGGTGGCCGATGCCGTGCCGGGCTTCAACGAAGACGCGTGGGTGGGCATGATGGCCCCGGCTGGCACGCCGCAGGTGGCCGTGGATCGCATGAGTGCGGAGATTGGCAAGCTGCTGGCCAACCCCGAGGTGCGCAAGATCTACACCGACCAAGGCATGACGGTTCAGGGTACGACACCGGCTGCATTTGGTGTGACCGTCAAAAACGACATTGACAAATGGGCCCACATCATCAAAACAGCCAAAGTCAAACCGGACTGAGCATCTCCCCGACGGCCATTTGCGGGGCTCACTGCGCCGTGCAGTGCACCGTGATCTTGGCGGCAGCCGCCCGCGCACGCGCCAAGGCGTTGCTGTTTTTGGCCAGCGCCACCGCCATGCGGCGGTAGGGGCGGGTGGTGGGTTTGCCAAACAAACGCACATCCACGCCGGGTTCGCTCAAAGCCTCGGCCACACCCGTGAAGGTGGGCGCGGTGCCGTTTTGCGTGGCCAGCACCACGGCACTGGCGCCTTCGACGGTGTCGATCTGAGGAATGGGCAAGCCCAAAATGGCACGTGCATGCAAGTCGAACTCGCTCAGGTTCTGGCTGATCAAGGTCACCATGCCGGTGTCGTGCGGACGTGGGCTGAGTTCGCTGAAGATCACTTCGTTGTTGGTCACGAAAAACTCCACGCCAAACAAACCTGCCCCGCCCAAATCGGAGGTCACTTTTTCTGCCATGTCTTGGGCAGCTTTCAGGTAGGCCGCTGCCATGGGCTGGGGTTGCCAGCTGTACTGGTAGTCTCCGCGCTCTTGCACGTGGCCAATGGGGGCGCAAAACAAGGTGGGACCGCTGCGTTGGCGAATGGTCAGCAAGGTGATTTCAAAATCAAACGCGATGAACTCTTCGACGATCACTTTTTTGCGGTCGCCTCGCATGCCTTGGCAGGCGTAGTCCCAGCTGCTTGGAATGTCGGCTGCCGTCTTGGCCACGCTTTGGCCTTTGCCCGATGAGCTCATCACCGGCTTGATCACCACCGGAAACCCAATCGCTTCGGCTTGTGCCAGCAGCTCTTGGGCCGACTCGGCATAGCTGAACTTGGCGGTGCGCACGCCCAGGCCCACGGCCACGTCGCGGATGCGGTCACGGTTCATGGTCAGGTTGGTGGCGCGTGCGCTGGGGATGACTTCAAAGCCTTCTTGCTCCACCTCCAGCAGCACTTCGGTGCGGATGGCTTCGATCTCGGGCACGATCAAGTCGGGCTGGTGCTGCGCAATGGCGGCGCGCAAGGGCGCTTCTTCGAGCATGTTGAACACGCAACTCTCATCGGCCACCTGCATGGCCGGTGCGCCCGCGTAACTGTCGCAGGCCACCACGTAGCAACCGAGGCGTTTGGCGCTGATGACAAACTCTTTGCCGAGTTCACCCGAGCCGAGGAGGAGGATTTTTTTCATGGCGTGTGTCTGAACAAAAGATCAAGCGCGAATTATTGACCGCAGCCTGTGCGTGCTCGTATACAGAAACTCGCCAGGGCGTTGGATCAGCGCACGCAGTAAAAGTACACCTCTTGGTAGTTCACATCTTCGGGGTGACGCACGGGGCTGGGGTTGCGGGTGTCGGGCGACAGCACGTGGCTGTTGGCCATGGCCCAGAGCTTGTGGTCCAGCGATACACCGCCGCTCCAGTCGCCCAAGATCGACAGGTACTCGTATTCTTTTTCGCTGGGCAAGCGCGCCTTGATCATGGCGCAGGCGTCTTCGGCAATTTTGGGGGTTGGCGCTTTGTTGATTGAGCTCCCCGGTGCGCCCACCAACACCAAGAAGCGATCCCCCATGGAAATGACCGTGGGGAAACTGGTGCGCTGAAAGTGCCGCACCATCTGGACGGCGATGTTGCCCATCACCGATTCGGGCTTGCCCTGGGCTTGAAAACTCACCGACTCACCGCGCGGCAGCACCACATGGAGGGTCACCAGCACATCGCCTTTGCAACCGGGTGAATAGCTGTAGGTGCCCCAAACGAAACCTTTGACGCGCGACATTTGTTGCATGTCGGGCGTGTCAAAGCGTTTGTTGTCGCGCAAGGCTTCGAGAAACGCCAGCACCGGTGTGGGGTTGGCAAACTCCAAGCGCGTGTTCTCAGGGTTGAGGCCTTGCGACACCGCGTCGATGGAGGCTTTGAGACTGGCCTCCAAGGTCACGTCCATGCCTTGTCCGGCGCTGGCCATGGCTTTGTTCTTGTCAATCAAGGCGTCCACGGTGAGCAAAATCTCGATCGCGTCTTTCGAGTCCACACCCACTTGCACCAAGGCCTTGAGTTGGTTGGTGGCTTGGGCCGTCAAGTCGTTGCGGCTTTGACCGAAGGCGTCTTGGTACTGACACAGGTCTTGTCCGCGCACAAACAACACAGTCGGCCAGAGGGTGATTTTTTCAATCGCCAATGCCGAAGCGCCTGCACACAAGAGCAGGGCAGAGAAGATGAGTTTGAGCATGGGTGCCAATCTGTTGCGTTAAATCACGCGGCCATCCACCACTTGGATGGTTTTGTCGCAGCGTGAGGCCAACTCGGGGTTGTGGGTGACAAACAGCACCGTGGTGCCTTGTTCATGGCTGACGCGGCGCAGCAGTTCAAACACTGTGTCGGCGCTTTTGCTGTCGAGGTTGCCGGTGGGCTCATCGGCCAGCAGCAGGGCCGGGTTCATGGCCAGGGCACGGGCCACAGCCACGCGTTGTTGCTGGCCGCCCGAGAGGCTGCCCGCAGCCTGGTGGGCGAAGGAACTCAAGCCGACTTTGTCCAGCAGCTCTGCGGCGCGTTGGGCGATCTGTCGGTTTGGAAAACCCGCCGCTCCGAGCAAGGGCATCATCACGTTTTCTTGTGCGCTGAACGCATTGAGCAGGTGGTGGTGCTGAAACACAAAGCCTATGGCGTGGCCGCGCAAGCGTGTCAAGGCATGGTCGTCCAAGCCAGTGGTTTCTTCGCCGCCAATGGCCAGTTGGCCTTGGGTGGGGCGGTCCAACAAACCGATGATGTTGAGCAAGGTGCTTTTGCCCGAGCCCGAGGGGCCCATCACGCCACAAAACTCGCCTCGCTCCAGCGTCAAGTCGATGTGGTGCAGGATCTCGATCTCGTTGGGTTGACCCAGATTGAAGGATTTGCACACACCCTGCAATTGCAAGACCTGCGGTGTTGTGATGCGGGCGGTGCTATCCACGGATGGCCGCCACAGGGTCGAGGCGGGCTGCGCGCATGGCTGGCGCAAACGAAGCGGCCAGCCCCGTCACCGTGGCCAGCAACAAGGCGGTGGCAAACATCAGGGGTTCAAAGCTGATGGCAAACATCACGGTGCCGTCCGGGTTGCGTTGGGCTTGCATCCAGACCGCCAGCCCCAACCACCCCAGAACGCTGCCTGCCAAGGCTCCGCCAAAGCCGAGCAATCCCCCTTGCAGTAAAAAAACACGCAAGATCTGCCCGCGCGTGATGCCCATGGCCCGCAAGATGCCAATCTCGCGCGACTTTTGCACCACCGACACCACCAACACACTGGCAATGCCAAAGGCGACCGACAAACCCACAAACAAGCGAATGGCGGTGTTGGCGGTGGTTTGTGCGCTCACGGCGGCGAAAAACTGCTCATTGGTTTTGATCCAGCTGTCGGCTTGTACGCCGGTGAGTGCGGTGATGTGATGGGCCACCAGCTCTGCAGCGTACACATCGTGAACCGTCACATCCAGCGCCGTCACCCCGCCAGCCAAGCCCAACAGACTTTGGGCCGAGTGCAAGGTCATGAGGGTGGTGCGTTGGTTGGCGCCTTTGTTGCCCAAATCAAATATGCCGCTGATGGTGAGTGTGTTGGCGTTGCCATTGGCCGCCGTCACCCTGAGCTTGTCGCCCACCGACACGCCCAAGTCGCTGGCCAGTTCTGTGCCGATCAAGATGTCGTTGACGGTGAGGCGTGCGCTGCCGCGCACGATTTTTTCGGGCATCGGCACGATGCGAAAGTACAGCTCGGGCTCGATGCCCACCACGCTGATGGCGCGGCTCGCATCGCCTCGCACCACCAAGGCCGACCCATTGGCGGCGGGAGAGACCACGCTGACTTCGGGCAAGGCCCTGATGAGCGCCGCCACACTTTGCCATTGGTCAATGCTCTTGAAGCGCTGCAGGGGAGACTGCACGATGCTGTCCTCTAAGGTTGGGTTGCCTGAATGGCCTAGGTTGGGCAATGCGCGCGCCACTTCTTTAGGCGGCAGCAGCTGGATGTGGGCCTGTCCTGTCAAGACGCGTTTGACAAAGTTGGCTTGCAGGCCGCTGAGCAAGGCCGACATGAACACAATCACGCCCACCCCTATCGCCACCCCGCCAATGATGAAGGCGGTTTGCACCCGTCCTTCACGCAAAAACCGCAGGGCCACCCACCATTCAAACGGCATCCAAGACGACAAGCCCACCACGGCGTTCAGCGGGTGGGCTGGCGTGTTCATTTCACGACCAGGGTCGAGACGGGCCGAATGTGGGCTTTGTCGCTCACGCCTACGCTGGCAGTGGCTAAGACTTGGTCTTGAGCAACCAGCCCATCCAACACCTCGCTCAAGCCTTGGCTGCGCAGGCCCAATTTGACAGGGCTGCGAACCGCTTGACCTTTGACCACTTTGAAGACCCAGGGATCTTGGCTCTGCAAGTCGTGCACGGCTTCGGTCGGGACCAGCACCGCTTGGCTGCGCTTGGCCACTTCAATGTCGACCGACACCGTCATGTCTTGCTGCAGATAAGTCGGCGGCTGTGTCACCCGTAGCTTGACCTCTACGGAGCCACGTTGGGCATCCACCCCGGGGTTGATGTAGACCAGCTCGGCCGTGAAGCGTTGGTCTGGGTAAGCGTCTGCAGAGACCTGTGCGGATTGGCCGAGTTTCAACAAATTCAAATGTTTCTCGTCTATTTGCACCACCAGCTGTGTTTCGCCCGCGGGCGACAACACCATCAAAACTTTGCCGGGCTGAACGGTGTCCCCCGCCTCCACGCTGCGGGCAATCAGCGTGCCCGCCACGGGGGCCAACACTTGGCTGTAGCGCCACCGGGATTTCGCCAGCTCTGCTCCGGCTTGCGCTTGCGACAAGGCGGATTCGGCCACGGCCATGTCACTTCCGCCGCTGCGGGCACTGCTGAGTTGTTCCTGCGCACTCTTGACTTGCGAGCGCATCACGTGTTCGGCACGCACGGACTCGTCCAGTGCCGCTTGCCCGATGAATCCTTGTTTGAACAAATCTTGTGTCCGTTGCAAACCGCGTGAGGCAGCATCTTGGTTGGCTTGTGCTTGCAGCAGCGCCTGCTCGGCCAAGGGAGCTTGCACCTCGCGCAGTTGCCGCAACTTGGCTTGCGCTTGGGTGACGGTCAGTTCTGCTTGCCGCGCATTGGCCGCCAACTCGGCGTCTTCCAATGCAATCAACACTTGCGCAGTGTGAACGGTTTGTCCTTCGTTGACAGGCACCGCTTTGACGGTGCCTGTGATCTGAACACCCAGCTCCACGCGGTGCGGGCTTTGGATACGGCCACTGGCCACCACGGTTTGCACAAAATCGCGCTGCACCACCCAGGCCACAGGCATTTGAGGCCCTAAAAACCAACGCAGGCCGCCCCATGTCACCAGACACAAAAGCAGCAGTCCCCCCATGATTTGGTAACGGTAAGAACGCAGGTTGTGAAGCAGTGGCATGGTAAAGACCATGATACGCCCGCAGGTAAACGTTACAGTTGTGACATGAATACCAAACATTTTGCGGGTCGCTCTGAGTTGTCTTTGATTGCAGCTCAAGCCATGGTGGAGCGGGGTTTGGAGCCCGATTTTCCGATCCGTGCCTTGCACGAAGTGCAAGCCATGACGCACGCTGGAGATGACGCAGACCCGCGCGTGGTGGATCTCACGGCCTTGGCTTGGTGCTCGATCGACAACGACGATTCGCGTGACCTCGATCAACTCACGGTGGCTGAGTCGCTGCCCAATGGAGACACCCAAATTTATGTGGCCGTTGCCGATGTGGATGTTTTGGTGCCCAAAGGCTCAGCCTTAGACGCCCACGCGCAGCACAACACCGCCTCGGTCTACACCTCGACGCGGGTGTTTCCCATGTTGCCCGAGCGTTTGTGCACCGACCTCACATCGCTCAACCCACACGTCGACCGGTTGGCAGTGGTGGTGGAGATGTGCATCAACACCGACGCGCAGATCACCCACCACACCCTGTACCGCGCCAAGGTACGCAACCAAGCCAAGCTGGCGTATGACGCCGTGTCTGACTGGTTAGAAGGCGACGGGGTGTTGCCCGAGGCCGCTGCCATCGTCCAAGGCATGGCTGAGCAACTGCATGTGCAAGACAGCGTGGCTCAGTTGCTGCGCACGCGCAGACGCGCCCAAGGCGCCTTGGAGTTTGAAACTCTGCAAGCCCATGCGGTGTTTGAAGGCGAGCGCGTGGTGGCCCTTCGCCAGCAAGTGCAAAACCGCGCGCGTCAATTGATTGAAGAATTCATGATTGCGGCCAACACCTGCACGGCACATTTTTTGGCGGCGCATGGCCACGCGTCGTTGCGCCGTGTGGTGCGCTCGCCCGAGCGGTGGCAACGCATCGTGGCTTTGGCCGCCACCTATGGTGAGCATTTGCCAGCCCAGCCCGACTCGGCGGCGCTTGAAATGTTTCTGGCCAAACGCCACATCGCCGACCCGGTGCGCTTTGTGGATTTGTCTTTGGTGATTGTCAAACTCATGGGCTCGGGCGAGTACGTGGTGGAGCACCCCAAGAGCGAAGCCATTGGCCACTTTGGCCTGTCGGTGCGTGACTACACCCACTCCACCGCGCCCAACCGCCGCTACCCGGACTTGGTGACCCAACGCATGCTCAAGAGCTTGCTGATGCAGGCACCAGCGCCTTACAGCAGCGCAGAATTGGAAGCCTTGGCCCTGCATTGCACCCGCCAAGAAGACGCAGCGCGCAAGGTGGAGCGTCGCATGCGCAAATCAGAAGCAGCGTTGATGCTGACGGGCTACATCGGCCATGTGTTTGAAGCCGTGGTCACTGGCAAAACACCCAGCGGCACCTGGGTGCGCGTGTTCTCGCCGCCGGTGGAGGGCATGCTCACCTCGTACACCCACGACCACGAAGTGGGCGAATTCCTGCGCGTGAAGCTGACCCACACCAACGTGGAACAAGGCTTCATTGACTTTGCGACGGTGCGTTGACAGTGCCTGTACATCATTTTTGAAAATGAGCACAACGCCGTAAAATTGGTTCTGTGAAACCTTCTGTCCTCCTTTCAAATCACAGAGATGCCATCCGAGCACTTGTGACGGAACACGGCTTGCTGAACCCTCGCGTGTTTGGTTCGGTGAGCAGAAAAGAAGACACAGAAACCAGCGACTTGGATATCTTGGTGGACCCTCAACCCCATACTTCGCTGCTGGACATCGCCAAGCTCCAGCTTCGCTTAGAGCGACAACTTGGCATTCATGTCGATGTCCTCACGCCTAAAGCTTTGCCCTTGAGCTTAAGAGACCAAGTGATTAAAAACGCTATGCCGATATGACAGGGCTCAACGATCTAAGGCTTCAGGATTTCTTGGGGCACATGCTCTAAGCCCTAGATCGCATCACTCAATACATTGAGGAACAAACAGAGGTCGATTTCGTGAACGCGACCATGTTGCAAGGCGCTGTCGTCAGAAATATCGAAATTCTTGGCGAAGCTTCAAACAATATCTTGAAGCGATTTCCAGAGTTTGCTGCAGCCCATAGCGTAGTCCCATGGGAAGCTCTCTACTACATGCGCAACCGAATCATTCATGGGTATGTTTCTATTGATTACGAGCTTGTGTGGGCTGTGATCAACAAAGACATTCCTGAATTGCACCACCAACTGTTGGCTTTGCAAGCCGCATCGTCTAAAGACACTTAAAAACTTGACCGCGGTGTGTTGAGGTTGGGATTGGCTTCTTCCAAAAACGTGTCTTGCTTGGCGGTGAGAACCAGCGTGTCGCGGTAGCCGCCTGCCTGGGTGGGTTGAATGGGGGTGGTTTCGTGGATCACACGTGCGTCGTCGAGCAACAGCAGAGACCAGGGCTCTTGCAAGGTGAAGCGTTCGCCTGTGGTGCCACGGGCGTCAAACACGCGGGTCTCACCCCCTTTGATGTCTTGTCGGTGCAACATGAAAACGCCCACCAAGTCCACCCCGTCGCGGTGTGCGCCTTCGGGGGTGGGGCGGCCAATGCCATCGGTGGTGTCGATGCGAAATTGGTGTGCCTCGATGCATTGCACGGGCGGCGCGTGATTGCCGGAGTTCTCGGCCTGCAAGTCAATCGCCGTCTCTGCAAAAGCACGCAACAAACGCAGCCAAGGTGCTGACGCCACCACGTCGGCGGGCATGGGTTCAAACCAGCGTGTCATGCCGCCATGCAAGGCGTTGTAGGTCAGGGGTTGCCAGTGCGCACGGTGCGCGACTGGCGACACCACGTCGTGCGCAAACGTGAAAGACGCGTGCCGCCGTTTGCGATAGCGTCCCCCGTCTTTCAAATACGGGTCTGCTGGCATGCCATGCCAGCTTTGGGCGATGGCGTTCAATTCGACCAGTGTGCAGCCTGCCCAGGCACACACACTGTCGGCGCTCAAGATGGCATAGCCCGTGGTCTGAAGTTGTTGTGCCAATTGCGGCAGGGGAGAGGCTTGGGGGAGGATGTCAACAGGTGTCATGTTGAAGCCATCCTACCAATCGGCAGATTCAGTGCGGATGTCGCGGGTTCTCTTGCGCGCGCATTTTGATCAACTCGGCAGCTGTAATGCGCACATCCTTGCCGTTGATGGATACAACGATGCTGGTATCGGTCTTGATGGCCACGTCTTGTGCCGCGCGTGCAGCACGTTGCATGGCAGCGTAGGAGCCAGCCAAATCTGGGTCTGTGGAGGTACGAATGTCTTTGGTGTTCATTGGTGGCTCCAGTCAATCAGTTGAGGCTCAATGCCAGAGTTGTCGTAAAACGCCCATGAGTCAATAGCACGACTATATCTGTTGTGAAAGTTGTCAAGCCCAGACTTGAAACGCCGACGAATCACGTCTTCGGGGATGTGATGGCCGCCTTGAGCAATGCGGTTGGCGACCCTGGATACGGCTATATCTGCTGTTGGCAAAGACAAAAACCAAAGCTTTACTTGAAACCCCAGTTGCCGCCAAACAGCAACTTTCTTGAGGTAGGTCAGGCCTGAGAGAGTGGTTTCAAAGGCAAAGCTTTTGCCTGCCAACACACACTCATCAATCTCTTCCAACATCAAGCGACCCGCCTTGAGTGCTGCTGATTCAGGATTGAAGGGGGCCAGTCCTGCCGCAATCAGATCGGCATGGATAAACCTCAACGTTTATATACCTCAACGTTTGGGCTTCAGCAGGAAGAAAGTTGCGTGCAAATGTGGTCTTGCCTGCGCCGTTGGGTCCCGCAATGATGATGATTTTTTTTGGAATTGTGGATGACCATCTGTCCATTTTGGCATGGCGCGCTAGTGGGCTGTTCATCTCAGCAAACCATAAAACAGCCCTGCCTGAGTCAGAACAAACAATGTGACCGGTTTATCCATCTTGCGCGTAAAAACCCCGTCCTTTAGGGCGGGGATGTAGAGCGCCGACAGCGGAACTGTCCCCTAGTGCGGCGTCTGCTGTTGTTCGATGTACTGCGCGTAAGCGTAAGACGAAACCAGCCTCTGTGAAGCAGGAACCCACCGAAGCGACTATGCGTGAGGAAACTCATGTGTAGCGCCGTAGGAATCCCCTGCTTTAGGCAGGGAAGGATGTCAATTCCAAGGCGTCACGTCTGGCACCTCACAGGGGCCTTCCACGGAGATCGACTCAAAGTCTGCCGGACCCACAATTTCTAGGTACTCCATGTCGGGCGAGTAGTCGAACAGGTAGTGCACGATGCCGGGCTTTTGGTGCACGCAGTCACCTGCTGAGACCAAAGTGGGTTGGTCACCGTACATGAAACGGGCCCAGCCTTTGAGCATGATGACAATTTGAAACTCGGCCACGTGGTAGTGCCAGCCGGTGCCGTTTTCGGGCGGCAGATTGGCTTTGGCAATGTGGGCAATCACCTTGCCGTGGGTGGCTTTTGCCACCCCGAGGTCGCGGTAGACAAAAAAGTCACGCAGGCCCCCGGGCAAGAACTGCGTGTCGTTGGGTTTGATGTGCGAAAAGTCGGTCTGGCTGTCGTAGGCGAGGGTCGTGCTCATGGTTAAAACTCCACTTCAAGTTCTTCAATATCGTCGGGCTCGGCAATTGCGGCTGCCATCCACTCCTTAATCTCAGGCATTGACAAAATTTGGTCGCTGTAGCGTTGGCACACCGGGTCGAGTGCAATGCCATAGGTCTTGAAACGCATCACCACGGGCGCAAACATAGCGTCGGCCAGCGTGGGTTTTTTGCCAAACAGGTAAGGGCCCTTGTAGGTGCTCAAACACTCACGCCAAATGAAGAGCACGCGGTCGATGTCGAGCTGGGCTTTGGACCACACCTTGAAGTTTTTGAAGTGCGCTTTGATGTTCATGGGCAGCGACGCGCGCAAGGCAGAAAAGCCCGAATGCATCTCGCCACAAATGGACCGGCAATGTGCACGGTGCACCGCGTTGGTTGGCAACAGGCCTGCTTTTGGTGCGATCTCGTTGAGGTATTCGCCAATCGCCAAGGTGTCCCACACCTTGGCGCTGCCGTGGTTCAGGCACGGAACCAAGATCGAAGGCGACAACAGCAGCAACTCTGCGCGTGCGTCCACGTTGTCTGTGGCAACCATCACTTCAGAGAAGGAAATGCCCGAGAGCTTGACCATCAGCCAGCCTCGCAAAGACCAAGACGAGTAGTTCTTGCTGCTCAGGGTGAGGGTTGTCTTAGCCATGAATGCCGATCGGTGAAGTTGCCAAAGTGACAACACGATCGCAATAAATATGCCATCAGTGGCACGGCTCTTGCACTTGTCACCGCATACACACAGCATGGGGCCTTAGGCCGCGATTCATGATCTATCACAACTACCAGATGGCGGCCAACTTGGCCGACCCGGTGCGCCAGTTCGCTGATCAGGCCCGCGAGATCTGCATGAAGTGGTTTGACGGCAAACCCGCCACGCCTTTGCAGCGCATGACGGCTTACTACGAACAAATTGCGTTGATGGGGTTCACCCATGTGCGCCCCAACTACAACATCTTGCCGGTCAAAGACCTGCAAGGGCAGACGCATGCCATTCAAGAAGAGCGGGTGTATGGCACACCGTTTTGTGACCTGCTGCGCTTCAAGCGCGAAGACCAACACGACTTGCCCAAGTTGTTGCTGGTCGCGCCCATGTCGGGCCACTTTGCCACCTTGTTGCGCGGCACCGTGCAGACCTTGGTGCAAGATCATGAGGTGTACCTGACCGACTGGCGCAACATCCGCGACATTCCCATGAGCGAGGGCGAGTTCGGTCTGGACGAGTACATCGAACACATCATCTGGTTCATGCAGCACCTCGGGCCCAACGCGCACTTGATGGGCGTGTGCCAACCCACCGTGGCATGCTTGGCTGCCACGGCTTTGATGGCACAAGACCGTCATGAATGCCAGCCCGCTAGCCTGACCCTGATGGCCGGGCCCATCGACACCCGCATCAACCCGACCCAGGTGAACGAGCTGGCCAAAGAAAAACCCATCGACTGGTTTGAAAAAAACCTGATCGGCATGGTGCCCTTGCAGTTCAAGGGTGTGGGGCGGCGGGTCTACCCGGGCTTCATCCAGCTCATGGCGTTTTTGAACATGAACCTCAGCCGCCATCGCCAGTCGTTTGCCAACTTGTATGAGCACCGTTTGAATGGCGACCATGAAAAAGCCGATGTCATACGTGACTTCTACCAAGAGTACTTCGCCATCATGGACCTCTCGGGTCCGTTCTATTTAGAAACGGTCAAGCATGTGTTTCAAGACCACCTGCTGCCCAAAGGCGAGTTGACCTACCGTGGCCGGGCGTTGGAGCTGGGAGCCATACGCAAAACTTTTCTGCTCACCGTCGAAGGCGAACGAGACGACATCTGCGGCCAAGGCCAAACCCTGGCGGCACAAGACTTGTGCACCATGCTGCCGGCCTACCGCAAGACGCACCACCTGCAAGCGGGTGTGGGCCACTATGGGGTGTTCAGTGGCAAACGCTGGGACGCGCAAATTTACCCGGTGGTGCGCAACATGATTCAGTCAGCACAGGGCTGATATTCACCACGACGAGGCGCGTTTGCTTGTGTCTGGTGCGCAAAACGCGTGACATGGTGCGTGAGGCGCACTCTCATGCGCCATGGCAGTGCGCGAAGCTTACATTTTTCTGGCGCGGGGCTTGCATAGAAGAGGTATATCAACTTCGAGGTGCCCCATGTCCCACTTGCCTGACGACACATCTTCCAGCGCTTACGACCCCTACAACGCCGACCGTCCCTTGCTCATGCGTTGTGCCTGTGGCCAAGACCACGCGTCCAACCAGCACATTCAAGTGGCCAGTTCGGTGGAAGAGGCCGGGCGTCAATTCATGGAAGCGGCATTGGTCAAGGCCTTGTTTCCGGTGGACGGTGTGCGTCGTGGCTTCTTGAAAGCCGTAGGCGCCAACACCGCACGCGCGGCCATTGCGTCGGTACTGCCACTCGGTGCTTTGCAGGCCATGGCTCAAGACAAAGGGGCGTTGGAGAAGAAAGACCTCAAGGTGGGCTTCATCGCCATCACCTGTGCCAGCCCGTTGATCATGGCCGAGCCTTTGGGCTTTTACAAAAAAGAAGGCCTCAATGTGCAGCTCAACAAAACCGCAGGTTGGGCCTTGATCCGCGACAAGATGATCAACAAAGAGCACGACGCCAGCCACTTTTTGTCACCCATGCCTTTGGCCATGAGCATGGGCCTGGGCAGCACGCAAATGCCCATGAATGTGGCCAGCATTCAAAACACCAACGGCCAAGCCATCACCTTGCACGTCAAGCACAAAGACAAGCGCGACCCCAAGAGCTGGAAGGGCTTCAAATTTGCCGTGCCCTTTGAGTACAGCATGCACAACTTCTTGCTGCGCTACTACCTGGCCGAAAACGGTTTGAACCCCGACACCGATGTGCAAATCCGTGTCACCCCGCCACCCGAGATGGTGGCCAACTTGCGCGCAGGCAACATCGACGGCTTCTTGGGCCCAGACCCATTCAACCAACGCGCGGTGTACGACGAGGTGGGCTTCATTCACATCTTGTCCAAAGAAATTTGGGACGGTCACCCTTGCTGCGCCTTTGGGGTGAGCGACGCCTTCATCCAACAAAACCCCAACACCTTTGCCGCGCTCTACCGCTCGGTGCTGACCGCCAGCTTCATGGCCAGCCAAGCCAAAGACCGCGAGTTGATTGCCAAAGTGATTGCGCCCACCCAATACCTCAACCAACCCGAGGCGGTGTTGATGCAGGTGTTGACCGGCAAGTTTGCCGATGGCTTGGGCAACATCAAAAACGTGCCCGACCGCGCCAACTTCGACCCCATCCCCTGGCAGAGCATGGCGGTGTGGATGCTCACGCAAATGAAGCGCTGGGGCTACATCAAAGGCGATGTGAACTACAAGCAAATTGCCGAAAAGGTGTTCTTGTTGACCGAGGCCAAAAAACAAATGGCACTCGTGGGCTTCAAGCCGCCCGAAGGCGCGTACAAAAAGTTCAAGGTCATGGGCAAAGAGTTTGACCCGGCCAAGCCCGATGAGTACGTCAAGAGCTTTGCCATCTCGAAGATGGGTTGACCGCGCATGAATTCGATTCGCTTCAAAGCCCGACTCATCTCGGTGCTCATCTTCTTGTTGTGTCTGGGCGTGTGGTCCCTCGCCACCATGGAGCGCAAAGTGGGCCCCGGCCAAAACCCTGCGGGCATGACCGCCGAACAGGCGGAGTACCTCAAGATGATGGGCAAAGACCCGGGCAGCACCAAGACCAATGGTTTTCCCACGCTCACGCAAATGGGCGAGACCATTTGGAAACATGTGTCTGATCCGGTGTACGACAACGGCCCCAACGACAAAGGCATCCTCATCCAACTGGCCCACTCCTTGGGCCGTGTGGGCCTGGGGTTTGTGCTTGCCGCTTTGGTGGCGGTGCCGTTGGGTTTTGTGATTGGTATGTCGCCGCTGTTGCGCTTGGCGTTTGACCCGTTCATCCAAGTGCTCAAGCCCATCAGCCCTTTGGCGTGGATGCCGTTGGCGCTGTACACCATCAAAGACTCGTCCATCAGCGGCATCTTTGTGATCTTCATTTGTTCGGTCTGGCCCATGCTCATCAACACCGCCTTTGGTGTGGCCTCGGTCAAGCGCGAATGGCTCAATGTGTCGGCCACGCTGGAGGTGTCGCCCTTGCGCCGCGCCTGGTGCGTCATCTTGCCCGCCGCTGCGCCCACCATATTGACGGGCATGCGCATCTCCATGGGCATTGCGTGGCTGGTCATCGTCGCCGCCGAGATGCTGGTGGGAGGCACCGGCATTGGCTACTTTGTTTGGAACGAGTGGAACAACCTGTCGCTCACCAACGTCATCTTTGCCATCGGTGTCATCGGCATCGTGGGCATGTTGCTCGACATGTGCTTTGCTCGCTTGCAGCAAGCCGTCACCTATGTGGAATAAACCCCAGCGAAAGAAACCCCTGTGCAAGACTTTCTGAAAATTGAACAACTCGAAAAGCGCTTTGTCGCCGACCGACCGGTGTTTGCCGACGTGTCGTTCAACATCGCGCAAGGTGAGTTTGTCTGCATCATCGGCCACTCGGGCTGTGGCAAGACCACCATCTTGAACGTGTTGGCGGGCTTAGACCTTGCCAGCGGTGGCCACGTGTACATGAACAACCGCGAGGTGGTGGGCCCCAGCCTGGACCGTGGCGTGGTGTTTCAAAGCCACGCCCTCATGCCCTGGCTGACTGTGCGCAAAAACATTGCCTTTGCGGTGAAATCGCGCTGGCCCGAATGGAAGACCCCCAAGGTCAATGTGCATGTGGAAAAGTTTGTCGAACTCGTGGGCTTGCGCCACGCCATCGACCAAAGGCCCTCTCAGCTCTCGGGCGGCATGAAGCAGCGCGTGGGCATTGCGCGTGCCTTTGCCATCCAGCCGCGCATGCTGCTGCTCGACGAGCCCTTTGGTGCCTTGGACGCGCTCACGCGCGGCACCATCCAAGACGAGCTCATGACCATCGTGCGCGAGACGCAGCAAACCGTGTTCATGATCACCCACGACGTGGACGAGGCTTGTTTGCTGGCCGACCGCATCTTGCTCATGCACAACGGCAGCGACACCCCCAACGGCTATCTGCCGGGTGGTATTTCTGAATCGGTCACCAACCCCTTGCCGCGGGACCGCACCCGTGCTGGCCTGCACCACTTGCCTGGCTATTACGAGTTGCGCAACCACATCGTCGACTTTCTGGTGGCACGCGCCCATGTGGGCCCCGCCCATTGATCTGTTTTTTTTCAACTTAAGAGGAGCTTTTTATGAACCGCAACGACATCACCGAAAAAATCATGACCGTCAAGGTCTCCAAAGGCATCAAATGGGAAGACGTGGCCCAAAAAGTAGGCCTGTCCAAAGAGTGGACCACGGCTGCCTGCCTGGGCCAGATGACGCTCGATGCCAAGCAAGCCAAAATCATTGGCAAGATCTTTGGCCTCAACGCCGAAGAGCAGAAGTGGCTGCAAGTGGTGCCCTACAAAGGCTCGCTGCCCACCCCCGTGCCCACCGACCCACTGATTTACCGCTGGTACGAAATCGTCAGCGTGTACGGCACCACCATCAAAGAGTTGATCCACGAAGAGTTTGGTGACGGCATCATGAGCGCCATCGATTTCTCCATGGACATCGAACGCACCGCCGACCCCAAAGGCGACCGCGTGAATGTGGTGTTGTCGGGCAAGTTCTTGCCCTATAAAACGTATTGAGTTTGCTGGGGGCATGGCGGACCCGGGCGAATAGGGGACCTATCCTCTGCATGTAGCTATGTGAATTTAATGTAGTAACATACCTACATTCAAGGACCTCTTCAAATCAATGGGAGATGCCGCCATGACCATCACCACTTTTTCAAGCCGTGAACTCAACCAAGATGTGAGTCGTGCCAAAAAGGCGACGCAGGACGGTCCCGTGTTCATCACCGATCGCGGCAAGCCCGCACACGTCCTGCTGCGCTTTGAAGACTACCAGAACCTGACAAAACAGCGCCGCAATATTGCTCACGCACTCGCCATGCCAGGCGCTGTAGACATTGAATTTGAGCCCACTCGCGCGCTCATCGAAACCCGCCAAGTAGACCTTTCATGATGTTCATTTTGGACACCAATGTGGTCTCTGAATTGCGCAAAGTTCAAGCGGGTAAAGCCGATCCCAACGTTGCAGCATGGGCCCAAAGTGTGGATGCCGCAGATTTGTTCGTGTCGGTCATCACCATCATGGAGCTAGAGCAGGGTGTCTTGTCGATTCAGCGCAAGGACGGCTCTCAGGGCGCGATTTTGAGAGCATGGCTAGAGCAGTCTGTTTTGCCAGAGTTCTCCAGCAGAACTTTGCCCATTGATACAGCGGTTGCACAGCGCTGTGCGCACCTTCACGTGCCAGACAAACGTGGTGAACGTGATGCACTCATCGCAGCCACCGCACTGGTTCATGGCATGACGGTCGTGACGCGCAATGTGGCCGACTTTGAAACCACAGGGGCGAACATCCTTAATCCGTGGAAGCGTAATTCGAGCTCTTAAGGTGAGTGATTTGTTATGGTCACAGGACGTTAGTTCGCATACCTGTGCCGCAGTTTTTGATCCCTTCAGTTTGCGCATGGTGACGCTTGACGGCCACTACGAACATTGGCACTGTTTGACGACACGAGACAAGGTGACGTTTTCTAACGGGCGTGTTCGATTTGATTTCAACGAATGAGCTGGTGCGTCTACGGTCATAAATCTCATTAGGAGATCAACTACCGTACTCGAATGTTGGTGCAGTACTGGCGCCCAATAGTGCAATCACTCAGCTTATTGGTGTTTCCGCTATTTTGCCTATCGACAGCTTTCATGTAGTTCTCTTCGGTCTCGGCCTCGGCCTTACAAACCTTGAGCGTTCGCTCTCAGCCTAAAGCCCCTATCCGCATCACTAAGCGACAAGACTGCTCAACCCGCCCCACAAAATTTGTATCGCCTTCAATCGTGGCACACCTATTGCATTCCATCTTGGATACAAGACTGGATGCACAACAATGGTGTCACGCTCAAGCCCTCATTCGCAGACGAACGCACTGGCCGATGAAGCCTGGATCACACGCCTCACGCCCCCTCTGAGCACGGCCCATTCAGGGGCGCTCTCCGGCCTGAGCTTCGCCGTCAAAGACAACATCGACGCGGCGCAGGTGCCCACCACAGCTGCCTGCCCCGAGTTCGCCTACACCCCGTCAGAGCACGCCGAAGTGGTGCGCAAGCTGCTCGCCGCCGGTGCATCGCTGCATGGCAAAACCAACCTCGACCAATTTGCCTGTGGCCTCAACGGCACACGCTCGCCCTATGGTGCGGTCCCTAATGCGTTCAACCCGTTGTATGTGTCGGGCGGCTCAAGCTCTGGATCTGCCTATGTGGTGGCCACGGGCCAGGTTGACTTTGCATTGGGCACCGACACCGCAGGTTCTGGGCGCGTGCCTGCGGGCTTGAACAACATCGTGGGCCTCAAGCCCACGCGTGGGCTGATCTCGGCACGCGGTGTGGTGCCTGCGGCGCAAAACGTGGACTGTGTGAGCATCTTGGCGCGCACCGTGGCCACTGCCGCGCAAGTGTTGCAAGCCTGCATGGGGCCCGATGCGGGCGACCCCTTTTCACGCCAGCTCACACTCAACACCCAGGCCTTGCCAGCACAGTTCAAATTTGGTGTGCCACAGCAGCTTGAATTCTTTGGCGACATGCAAGCCAAGCAAGCCTTCGATGCGTCCATCACGCAGATGTGTGCCTTGGGTGGCGAGCCAGTGGCCATCGACATGACGCCGCATTTGCAAGCCGCCGCCATGTTGTACGAAAGCGCGCTGGTGGCGCAGCGCTATGCGGCCATTCAACCGTTTTTTGACGCCCACCCCGAGCACGTGATCGAGCCCGTGCGCAGCATCGTTGGCAAAGGCAGCCACGACAGCGCCGCCGACTACTGCACCGCCGAAATACAAATGCTGGGCTTGGCACAAGTTGCCCACCGCATGTGGGATGCCATCCACGTGTTGCTGGTGCCCACCGCGCCCACGCACTACACCATTGCGCAAATGCAGGCCGACCCGGTGGTGCTCAACCGCAACTTGGGCCACTACACCAACTTTGTCAACTTGTTCGACTACGCCGCGCTGTCGGTGCCCAGTGTGTTGCGTGCCGATGGCTTGCCCTTTGGCATCACGCTGATTGGCCCGTCTTGCAGCGACTGGCAATTGGCCGACTTGGGCCAGCGTTACCACCACGCCACGGGTTTGACGTTGGGTGTCACGGGCGAGCCCTTGCCTGCCATGCAAGCCATTGCAGGTTTGCAGGCTGAGCCCACGGTGCACGTGGCCGTGGTGGGTGCTCATTTGTCGGGCATGCCCTTGAATACGCAACTCACCGAGCGTGGTGCGCGCCTGCTGCACACCACCACCACCAGTGCCGACTACCAGTTGTTTGCTTTGCCCAACACCACGCCGCCCAAGCCCGGCTTGCTGCGTGTGGCACCCGGGCAGGGCCATGCCATTGCCCTGGAGGTGTGGGAGATGCCCACGCGCCACTACGGCTCTTTTGTGGACCTGATTCCTGAGCCCTTGGGCATTGGCACTTTGCGCTTGGCCGATGGCACCCGCGTGCAGGGCTTTGTGTGCGAGCCGCAGGCTTTGATCGGCGCGCAAGACATCAGTCATTTCGGTGGTTGGCGCGCTTACGTGGCCAGCCTGCAAGCTTGAACGATTTGATTTTGTTTTTTTGTTTCACCCACCTCTAGGAGAGATCTCATGAACCCATCCACCTCACGTCGCCAACTGTTGCAAGCCGGTGCCGCCAGTGCTGCCTTAGGGCTCATGGGCGCACCTGCCATCGTGCGTGCACAGTCCACCCCCAAAATTCGCATTGGCTACTGGCCCATTGCGGCGGGCCTGCCGTTTTATGCCGCGGTGGAAAAGGGCTACTTCAAAGAAGCCGGTTTGGATGTGGAGCCCATCAAATTTGCGGCCGCACAGCAAATCATGGAAGCCATGCTGGCCGGTCGTTGCGACGGCAGCGCCAACGGCACCGGTTCGGCCAACTTGGCGATTGGTGAAATTGCCGCACCGGGCACGTTCAAAATCTTTTGTGCCAACCCCAGCAACGTGAAAAACGTGTTGGACGAGTTCTTGGTGCCCGTGGCCAGCACGGCCAAAGTCATGTCCGATCTCAAGGGCAAAAAAGTGGCCTCAGGCCCCGGTATTCAAAACGTCACCTTGGCCAAAACCGTGCTCGAGCGGGGCGGTGCCACCGGTGCCACGGTGATCGAGTTGCCCATTGGCCAACACGTGGCCGCCTTGGCCGCAGGCCAGGTGGATGCGGTCTACACGCTAGAGCCCACCGGCACCATTGGACGCTTAAACGGCAGCACCCGCGTGCTGGAAGCGGGCGTGATTTCCAAATACATCCTGGGCGACGCCATGGCCCCTTGGTTCGGTGGCTCGGCCTCGCTCACGGCCGAGTTCGTCAAAAACCATCCTGTGGAAACCAAGAAGTTCGTCACCGCCTACGCCAAGGGCATTGCACTGGTGCGCACCAACGCTGCTGAGGCGCGTCAGTACCTCAAGGGCTACACCGCCATTGAAGGCGCGTTGACGTCTGAGGTGCCTCTGGCCGCTTACACCCTCTACAACGAGTTCACGCCCAAAGACATTGGCCACTTCCAGAAGTTCTTTGACTTGTTCTCCGACAAGGGCATCTTCCCCTCACGCCTCATGGTCGACACCATGTTGTACAAGGGTTAAGCCATGCACGAAGCCTCCTCTCCCGTGTTGATGGCTGCGGCCAAGCAAGGCCTGGCCGACCGCGCCGCAGCGGGGGCGGTGGTCGCGCCCGCGCGCTGGAGCCCGGCACAGCTCATGCCGCTCATTGGGCCGGTGGTGTTGTTTGTCATTTGGGACTTGGTGGTGCGCTACAAGCTCATCAGTCCCATCTTGCTGCCTTCGCCTTCGGCCACCTTGACGGTGCTGTTCACTGGCATGGCCGGCGGTGAGTTGCTCAAAGACTTTGCCTACACCTTGGCGCGCACGCTCGAGGCCTTTGCCATTGCTGGCGTCATCGGCGTGCCCTTGGGCGTGCTGTTGGGCAGCAACGAGCGCGCTTACCGCAGCGTGGAGTTTGTGATTGATTTTTTTCGCTCCACACCTTCGTCGGCTTTGATTCCCTTGTTCTTGATGATCTTTGGTGTGTCTGACATCAACAAGGTGGCCATTGCGGCCTTTGGTGCTTTGCTGATTGTGTTGTTCAACAGCGCCTATGGCGTGATCAATGCGCGCAAGCAGCGTGTGATGGCCGCCAAGGTGATGGGGGCCACGCGTTGGCAAATTTTCAAAGACGTGCTGGTGTGGGAGAGCCTGCAACCCACCTTTGTGGGCTTGCGCAGCGCGGTGTCCATGTCGCTGGTCATCGTCATCGTGGCTGAAATGTTCATCGGCTCAGAGCGTGGCCTGGGCCACCGCATCATCGACTCGCAGCAGGTGATGAATGTGCGCGACATGTACGCCTCCATCTTGTCGGCAGGTGCCTTGGGCTATGCCTTGAACGTGGTGTTTTTGGTGCTAGAAAAACGCATCGTCCATTGGAGCGGAAGGTAAGCATGACTGTTGTTCTCAACCCCATGGTGGCACCTGACCCGGCAGCACCTCCGTTTGTGCCGGGCCCCAGCGGTACACACATCACCATTCGCAACCTCACCAAATACTTTGCTGGTTGGCCGCTGTACGAAAACTTCAACCTCGACATTCCCAAGAACAAAATCGTCTCGGTGTTTGGCCCCAACGGCTGCGGCAAAAGCACCTTGATCAACATGATCGCGGGCTTGATTCCGATCGACAGCGGTGAGATCTTGTTTGACGGCAAGTCCTTGAAAGACACCAAGATTGGCTATGTGTTTCAAAACTACCGCGAAGCCATGTTTCCGTGGATGCGCACCATCGACAACATTGCTTACCCCTTGAAGCTCGAAGGCAAGTCCAAGGGCGAGGTGGAGCAGCGCGTGCAAGAGCTGGTGGCCTCGTTCGATGTGAAGTTTGACCTCAACCGCTACCCCTACGAGTTGTCGGGTGGGCAACAACAAACCGCCTCCATCATGCGGGCGCTGGCGCCCAACCCGGAGGTGCTGTTTTTGGACGAGCCGTTCTCGGCCCTCGACTTTGAGATGACCTTGTTCATCCGAGAAAAGTTGCAAGATGTGTTCATGAAAACCGGCACCACCATGCTGTTGGTGTCGCACGACTTGGAAGAGGCGGTGTACTTGGCCGATCAAATTTTGTTGCTCACCAAGCGCCCCACGCAGGTGGCCCAAATCTTGGACTACAGCGACCCCCGTCCCCGCACGGTGGAGACCCTCACCGAGCCCAGCTTTGTGAGCGCCAAAAAACTCAGCTTGGAAATTTTTCAACGCGAGGTGCGCAAATGACCCATGCCGCTTGGACACATGCAGGATTGACCGATGCACAGATGGTGCAGTACGTGCAGGTGAGCGCCACGGTGTTGGGCCTGCCGGTGGACGAGGCACGCGCGGTGCGCGTGGCCGCGCATTTGCAACGCACAGCGGCCATGGCGCAACTGCTAGACGCCTTGGACATGCCGCACGAGCTAGAGCTGGCTGAAATTTATTGCCCCAAGCAGGTGACGCCATGACGCTCACCACCCTCTCTGCCCCCGAGCTGGCGCTTGGCATTGCCAGCGGCCAATTCAGCGCCTGCGAGGTGTTGGATGCTCACCTGGATCGCATTGCCGCCACTGACACGCGCGTGAATGCGTTCACCGGCCTGTGCCATGCGCGTGCCCGCACCCAAGCGCAGGCGGTGGATGCGCAACGCGCCCGTGGCGAGGTGTTGCCCGCCTTGGCCGGTGTGCCCTATGCCGTGAAAAACTTGTTCGATGTGCAAGGCGAGGTCACGCTGGCGGGCTCTATCGTCAACAAAGGCCATGCCCCGGCGCAGGCCGATGCACTGCTGGTGCAGCAGATGAGCGCCGCCGGTGCGGTGCTGGTGGGCTCGCTCAACATGGACGAGTTTGCCTACGGCTTCACCACCGAGAACACCCACTACGGCCCATGCCACAACCCGCATGACCTGTCGCGCATTGCGGGTGGGTCGTCGGGCGGCTCGGGTGCGGCAGTGGCTGCGGGCCAAGTGCCGCTGAGCCTGGGCTCGGACACCAATGGCTCTATCCGCGTGCCCTCATCGCTGTGCGGCGTGTGGGGCATCAAGCCTACGTTTGGCCGCTTGTCGCGCCGGGGTAGTTACCCGTTTGTGCACAGCATTGACCACCTGGGCGGCTTTGCCAATTCGCTGATTGGCTTGGCCCAGATGTACGACGCGCTGCAAGCCCCCGACGCACTCGACCCCGGCTGCCATGCCCACCGTGTGGAGCCCGTCATGGGCAGCTTGACCCACGGGCTGCAAGGGCTGCGCGTGGGCGTGCTCGACGGGTACTTTCATGACCACGCCAGTGCCCCGGCACGCGAGGCGGTGCAATTGGTCGCCCAGTGCCTGGGTGCCACGGCACAGGTGCGCTGGCCCAGCGCTGCGCTGGCGCGTGCGGCGGCCTTCATCATCACCGCCAGCGAAGGCGGCAGCTTGCACTTGAACGAGTTGCGCACCCGCAGCGACGACTTTGAGCCCTTGTCGGTGGACCGCTTTTGGGCCGGTGCCCTGCAACCCGCCGACTGGTATGTCAAAGCCCAGCGCTTTCGCCGCCTCTACCGTGACCAAGTGAATGCCTTGTTTGAAGACTGGGACGTGCTGCTGGCCCCGGCCACGCCCGTGTGCGCCACGCCCATTGGCACCGAGTGGCTCGACATTCAGGGCCAGACCTTGCCCGCACGCGCAGCCATGGGGCTGTTGACCCAACCGATTTCGTTTGCCGGTTGTCCGGTGGTGGCCGCGCCGGTGTGGCCCAGTGGCACCAATGGCTTGCCCTTGGGCGTGCAAGTCATCGCTGCGCCGTGGCGCGAAGACCTGTGCCTGCGTGCAGCGCTGGCGCTTGAATCGGCCGGATTGGCCCATGTGAAACCTGTGGAGTTGTGAATGGACATCAATTTGCCTGACGTGCTGGCCGAGATGCAGGCCGCTTTTGACCGCTACGAGCAAGCGCTGGTGAGCAACGACGTGGCCGTGCTCGACGAGTTGTTTTGGAACAGCCCGCACACCCTGCGCTATGGCGCCACCGAAAACCTGTATGGCTACCAAGCCATCCAGGACTTTCGCGCCAAGCGGCCCTCACAGGGGCTGGCGCGCACCTGCATGAACACGGTCATCACCACCTACGGGCGCGACTTTGCCACCGCCAACACCGAGTTCGCACGTACGGGCAATCCGCGCACCGGCCGCCAAAGTCAAACCTGGATGCGCACGCCTGAGGGCTGGCGTGTGGTGGCCGCGCATGTGAGCTTGCTGGCATGACCGTGTCACACCCGTCGCGTGCCGATGAGGTGTACCAACAGCTCAAGCGTGACATTGCGGACTTTCGCTTGGTGCCCGGTGACCGCATCACCGAAACCGAAATCAGCGAACGCTTGAGCGTGTCACGCACGCCGGTGCGTCAAGCGCTGTTCAGGCTACGTCAAGAAGGCTATGTGGATGTGCTGTTTCGCAGTGGCTGGCAGGTGCGCCCGTTTGACTTTGACAAGTTCGACCAGCTGTACGACCTGCGTCGGGTGATCGAGTCCGAGTCGGTCAGTCGCTTGTGCCTTGACGACATCCGCACCGACCGCAGCGTGTTGCACAGCTTGGCAAGCATCTGGCTGGTGCCGCTGGAAGCCCGCAGCAGCGACCAACACCAAGTGGCCGAATGGGACGAAGCGTTTCACCACCAGTTGGTGGCGGCCACCGGCAATGTGGAGATGGTGCGCGTGCACCAAGGGGTGACTGAGCGCATCCGCATCGTGCGCCGGCTCGACTTCACCTACCAAAACCGCATCGACGTGACCTATGCCGAACACGGGCGTATCTTGCAAGCCGTGCTCGACCGCCGCCAAGACGAGGCGGTGCGTTTGCTGCGTGCGCACATCCAATCGAGCCAGACCGAAGTGCGCCACATCACCCTGCACCAGGTGCAGCAGGCGAGGGCGGCAGGGCACCTGGAAGGCGCATCTGGGCGAGTGAGGGCGGCATGAATGCCTTTGTATTCGGTTTGACGTGGTGTTGCGTGTGTTGCATCTGTCACCCAACAGCACGCCCGAATGTTTGAGAATAGGCGCCTGCGTGCGCCGTGGTTTGGAATCCCTGTGCGGCGCTGACACCACCAGGGACACACACCATGCAATGCATTCAATTTCCACAAGCTTTGGCTGTGCTGGCACTGGGGCTGGCGGTCTGCGGCTCCTCGGCCCACGCACAAGCCCAAGCCCAAGCCCAAGCCCAAGCCCAAGCGCAGTATCCCTGTGCGACGGTCAAGTTGGTCTCGCCATACCCGCCGGCTGGCACCACCGATATTTTGTCGCGCTTGTTGGCGCCGGGTTTGGCCAAAGAGTTGGGGACCACAGTGGTGGTGGAAAACCGCGCCGGTGCCAGCAGCAACATCGGCACCGAGTATGTGGCCCAGGCCGCGCCCGATGGTTGCACTTTGCTGCTGGGCAACAACACGGGGGTGGTGATCAACCGCAACTTGTACAAGCTGCGCACCGACCCGGTCAAAGGTTTGGCGCCGGTGATGGAGGTGGCATCGGTGCCGCTGGTGTTGTATGTCAACAGCGCAGTGCCAGCCAACAACCTGGCACAGTTGGTGGAGTGGGTCAAAAAATCACCGGGCAAGTACAGCTACGCCTCAGGGGGCAGCGGCAGCCCTCAGCATTTGATGGGCGAGATGCTCAAGTTGGAGAAGCAACTCGACCTCACCCACATCCCCTACAAAGGACAAGGGCCCGCTCTGGCCGACGTCTTGGCTGGCCAAGTGCAGATGGCTTTTGAGACCACCACGGCCATTGCGTCGCAACTCAACTCAGGCCGCATCCGTGCGCTGGCAACCACGGGCAGCGTGCGTTCGCCAGGTTTGACCGATGTGCCCACCATGAAGGAGTTGGGTTACAGCAACTTTGTGATTGAAAACTGGTACGGTGTGTTTGCGCCGGCCAAAACGCCCGCTCCCTTGTTGCAGCGCTTGAACCAAGATCTGCACAAGGTCATGAAAACTCCCGATGTGGCCGCCAGCTTGGGCAAGATGGGCTCCAGCGACGTGGCCGGCAGTGTGGAACAGTTCAACCTGTTCATTGCCAAAGAATTGCCGTACTGGGAGTCGCTGGTCAAGCGCTCTGGTGCAACGGTCGACTGAATTGCTATTTGAAAAAAGGAAAACCCCATGTCCAGCGGAATCGTCATTCATCCACGCCACGAACCATTTGCCGAGGGCATCCAAGCCTTGCAAGGGTTGCCATCCTCTGTCATTGGCGATGTGATGGGTCGCTTGGTGGGCACCGAAGGTTTGCACCCGGTCAACCGATCCATCGTGACTGTGTGCGGCCATGCTTTTACGGTGCGCGTGCGCTCTGGCGACAACTTGTTGATCCACCAAGCCCTGGACATGTTGCAACCTGGCGACGTGCTGGTGGTCGATGGTGAGGGCGATGTGACACGCGCCTTGGTGGGCGAGATCATGATGACCTCGGCGCGCATGCAAGGGGCGCTGGCTTTTGTGATCGATGGGGCGGTGCGTGATGTGGATGCCTTTGAGACGCACAAGTTTCCCTGTTGGGCTCGGGGTGTGAATTTGCGGGGGCCCTACAAGGATGGTCCAGGCAGCATCAACGTGCCGGTGACCGTGGGCGGCATGTTGGTGAACCCAGGCGACATCATGGTGGGCGATGGGGATGGTCTGGTGGCGGTGCCGGCGCAGCGCGCATTAGAGATTGCTCAACTGGCCCATGAAAAAGTGGCCCATGAGCAAGCCACCATCCAAGACATCTTGCATGGCCGTTACTCCTCCGCTTGGGTGGGCGTGGCGCTGAAACAAAAGGGGCATTGAGATGCGCACTTGCACCCGCCGTAGCACTGGGTGGTTGATTGCACTGAGCGTTTGGGCGGGAGCAGCTTGTGCAGCCTATCCGGACAAGCCGATCAAAATTTGGGTGCCCTGGGCGGCAGGTGGCGCCACCGACCAGATTGCACGCATGCTGGCGCAGCCTCTGTCGCAAGCCATGGGTGTGCCGGTGCTGGTGGACAACAAAGGTGGTGCCGGTGGCGTAATTGGCACCCAAGCGTTTGTCAAAGAAAAAGCCGATGGGTACAGCATTTTGTTGGCCACCAGCTCCACCAACGCAGCGGCACCGCACCTCTACAACAAGCTGGGTTTTGACCCGGTGCATGACTTCACGCCCGTGCTGTCCTTGTGCGCCATTCCCAATGTGATGGTAGTGCCCACCAAGTCGCCATGGAATTCACTCAAAGACATTGTGTCTGCGGCCAAGCAGTCGCCGGGTGGATTCACCTACGGCTCGGCAGGCATTGGCGGATCGCAGCATTTGGCGGGCGCACAGTTCAAGACCGCGGCTGGCATTGACCTTCGTCACGTGCCCTACAAAGGCAGTGGGCCCGCAGCGCAAGACCTGATTGCTGGCCACATCGACATGATGATTGACACCGGCTCGTTGGGCAGCATTCGGGGTGGTTTGCTCAAGCCCTTGGCCGTTGCCTCTGCCAAGCGCTTGCCCGCCTTGCCGCAAGTGCCCACGTTCACCGAAGCGGGCACCCCCATGATTGCCTCGGCATGGTATGGCCTGATGCTGCCAGCCAACGCACCGGCTGAAGTGGTGGAGCGCTTGAATGTCGAGTTCAACAAGTTGCTCAGGTCGCCTGAGATTCGCACCCGTCTGACCGAGATGGGAGCCGAGGTGTTGGGTGGTTCTTCGGCAGACTTTGCCAAGTTCACCCTGACTGAAATCAAGCGTTACGAAGCCATTGTCAAAGATTCTGGGGCCCCCAAAGAGTGAGTTGAATGGTTCAACTTGCCCCTCCTCACCTCGACGCAACTTAAAACTATTTTTTGGACCTTGTCATGACAGCCGTTCGCGACCCTTCCGATTACAAAATTCTGTGTGTTGACGATGAACCCAACATCCTGTCTGCGCTCAAACGCATGATCAGCTTGGAGGGCTTTCAAGTCGTGACGGCAGACAGTGGCGCCCAAGCCTTGGCCTTGATGGCTGAACAAACGTTTCATGTGGTCATTTCGGACATGCAAATGCCAGCCATGACTGGGGTTGAATTGCTCGACCAGGTGCGCCAAAAATGGCCGCACACCATGCGCGTTTTGTTGACGGGCAATGCCGAAGTTGGCGGCGCGATTGCGGCCATCAACCAAGGTGAAATTTACCGCTACTTGACCAAGCCTTGGGATGACGCAGAGTTGTTGGGGGTGATCAAGTCGGCCATCGATCTGTGGGAACAAGCACGCGTGCGAGACGCGAAACTGCGATCCTCTTACATGATGTCCATCAAAGCTTTTTCAGGCTTGATCGATTTGCGTCGCCCCGAGTTGTTGGAGCACTCGCGCAAAGTGGCGCATTTGTCCCGCAAAGTGGCCAAGCATGCGGGCTTGGATGCAGACCATCAACAAGAGGTGTTCATTGCAGGCTTGCTGCACGATGCAGGCAAGATTGCTTTCAATGATCATATTTTGCGCACCAAATATTTTGAATTGCCGTTGGGGGATGTGAAGATCTACCGCAAACACGCAGCGTTGGGCCAAATGAGTTTGAGCTTTTCCGAGGAGTTGAGTGGTGTCGGGCAGATCGTTCGTTCGCACCACGAGTATTTCGATGGCACTGGCTTTCCAGACAAGCTCTCAGGGGAATCCATTCCTGTGGGCGCACGCATTGTGGCCTTGGTCGAATGCTACGAAGAGCTCATTGAAGGGGAGTTCACCAAAGAGCCCAGTACGCCTCAACAAGCCTTGCGTATCATCGCCAGCAATCGGGGCAAGTTGTTTTGCCCCATCATGACCGATCATTTTCTGGCGGTCATGCAAGCTGGTTGATGGTTTATCAACCAGCCAGTCCCACGTACACGTTTTGAACATCGTCGTTGTTGTCGATGGCGGCCAAAAAGGCTTCGACTTCTTCCAAGTCGGGTGCGCTCAAGCTGGATGGGTCGATGGGGTTCTTAGGCCTGTAGCCGAGTTTGGCTGACAACACGGTGAAGCCTTGGGCAGGCAAGGCGCGGCTGACCAAGTCCAGGTCGCTCGGGTCGGTCAAAAACAGCGTGGTGCCTTCTTCGTTGCCAGGCTCTAAGTCTTGTGCGCCGGCTTCAATGGCCGCCATCTCGGGGTCTGCGCCTGCTGCGGGTTCGGCTTCGATCATGCCCACGTGGTCAAAGTCCCAGGCCACCGAGCCCGAGGTGCCGAGCTGACCTTTGCGAAACAGCACGCGCATTTCAGAGGCAGCGCGGTTCACGTTGTCGGTCAGGCACTCGACCATCACGGCCACACGGTGAGGGGCGAAGCCCTCATACATCACATGTTCAAAATGGACCACTTCACCGGTCAGTCCAGCGCCTTTTTTGATGGCTCGGTCCAAGGTTTCTTTGGGCATCGACACTTTGCGTGCTTGTTCGAGCACCAGGCGCAAGCGCGCATTCGCAGCTGGGTCTGCGCCGTTGCGTGCAGCAATCATGATGTCCTTGGCCAATTTGCCAAACATGCGGCCTTTGGCGTTGGCCGCTACGTCTTTGTGTTTTGCTTTCCACTGTGCACCCATGTCAGGTCTTTCTTTGTGTTGGTGTTGTTGTTCGTGTCTGGCTCGAAATGCCCGATGCTAAGCACTCAGTTTTCGATGAGGTTGAGCTTTGCGTCTTGCACCAGTTTTTCATAGGTTTTCACTTCAGACTCTTTGAATTGCGAGAACTCATCGGGATTGAGAATTTTCATCTCGCGTGCAGAGTCTTTATAAAACTTGACCAAGGCGGGTTCCTTGAGAACTTTCAGCACTGAAGCATGTATCTGATCGATCACTGGGCGAGGTGTTCCCGCAGGTGCTTCCAGTCCTGTCCAGACGGTGGCCGTAAAGCCCGCAAAGGTTTCAGCCATGGTGGGGGTTTGCATCAAACTCTCGGTGCGCTTGTCAGACGTCACAGCCAGTGCACGCACTTTGCCGCTTTGAATCAGCGGAATGATTGAATTGTCGGCAAACAAAAAGTCCGTGCTGCCGTTCAAGATGGCATTCACCGCAGGGGCCGTGCCGGCATAAGGAATGTGCCGTGCTTGAGCGCCCGTGACTTGGTTGAGTCGAACGCCAGATAAATGCGGCAACCCGCCCAAACCCGAAGACCCGAAATTGATCTTGTCTCCTTTTTGCTTGAGGCCCATCACCAGTTGATCCAGGGTGCGGAACTCAGACTCCATGGGCGTGATCAACACGAACGGGCTGAATGACAAGGTGGCCACGGCTGACAAATGGGTCAGGTAGTCGTAGGGCAGCTTCTTAAACAGCAAGGGCGCAATCGCGTGCTGCGTCGAACTCAGCAACAGGGTGTACCCGTCAGGTTTGGCCTTTGCAACGTAGGCCGCAGCAATGGTGGTGCCAGCACCAGGGCGATTCTCAACAATGACGGCCTGCCCCCATTCTTGGCTCAGGTGGTTGGCCAGCATGCGCGCAATGTTGTCTGCACCTCCACCTGCTGGATAGGGGTTTAAGATCGTGACCGCATGGGTAGGAAATTTTTGCGCAAGTGCACTCACACTGCAGGCAATCAGCAAAGCTGCCAACCAACGCCAAGGGCGGTGCTGAGAGTGGATGATTTTTTGCATGGGTACTTGCCTTTCACTGCGTCAACGCCAAACCCGAGGCGACCCCACCCATCAGGTCTCCCTCGATCATGTCAACGTTTTTGAAACGCGCTTGCAGCGCCTGCTGGAAAGGTTTCAAAGCGCAAGAGCCGCCCGTCAGGTAAATGGTGTCAAGGCCATTGTCGCCCAGTCCCGCAAGGTGAACGCATTCACTGGCGCAGTTCACAACGCGTGCCAGCAAACTGTTCAGATGCGCTTGCATGTCGGCCACACTCAGCGGCGCCAACAAACCCGGTTCAATGCAAGACATATGGATGGTTGTGTCAGCGCCTTGTTGGGAGCCGCGAATTTTGGCTTGTTCCACTTCGTGTGCGATGTGGTGACCCTGGCGTTCAGTCAGCACCCGCATCAAGCGGCGGTGCAAGGACTCGTCGCTGTAATTGGTGCGCAAGGCCTGCGCTTGTGCCAAGGCGCGGGGCTGGTAAAGCCAATGAACCAGGTGCCAACTGGACAAGTCAAAGAACACGCGGTTGGGCACCTCTCGCTGTTGAGCACCCAAGTGTCGAAAGCCCAGCAAAGGCATGACGTGTTCGAGGCTGAGCTGTTGGTCAAAATCAGTGCCGCCAATGTGCACACCACGGGTGGCCAGCACATCGGCGCTGCGATCTGCATGCCCCATGCGGTGGGGACCCAAACGCACCACGGTGAAGTCTGAGGTGCCCCCGCCAATGTCGGCCACCAACACCACCCGCTCACGCGTCAGGCGACGCTCGTAGTCGAGTGCCGCTGCAATCGGCTCTAGCTGAAACGACACATCCTCAAATCCCACCGAGTGTGCGGCTTGAAGCAATGACGCTTGTGCTTGCGCATCGCGCACAGGGTCATCGTCGACAAAATGCACAGGACGCCCCATCACCACGCGTCTCGGTGGCGCACCCAGCGTCTGCGTGGCGCGCTCTTGCAGCATGGCCAAGAAGGTGGCAATGATGTCTTGAAAGCTGATCTGACGGTGGTTGACCACCGTGGTCTCTTGCAACAGGGCACTGCCCAGCAGGCTTTTGAGCGAGCGCATCAAGCGACCCTCGGTGCCTTCGAGGTAATGGGTGATCGCATCCCGGCCAAAGTGTGTGCTGTCGGCTTCGGCGTTGTAAAACACAGCCGTTGGAATGGCCGTGGCTTCGCCTTCTAGCTGCAAAAGTTGTGCGACACCCTTGTTTGGGGCCCAAGCCATGGCGGAGTTGGAAGTGCCAAAGTCGATGCCAAGTGTGCTTGGGCGAGAAAGAGTCATAGGCGTAGAGCGGTTCATCCGCCAATTGTCAGGTCCAAACTCACCCGCCATATGTCGCCGCGCTTCACCCAGCGAGCGCCTTATCGTCCGTGTGTCTCAAGTTTCAGGGCAAGGGCAGGCTGTCAAACATGTCGTAGGTTTTCTTCAACCAATTTTTGACGCGTTGGCGCTCAAGCAGCCCCAAGGCGTCGTCGCCGCTGGGGTGGTTGAGTGCGGCCCAAAAGCTGGCGTTTTGGCGGTCAATTTTGCGCATGCTGGCTTCTTGCAACTGACCCAGCGACACCACGCGTGCGCCGAATTGCAAAGCGCGTGCCATGGCGTTGGATTGCTCCAGTTGCGAAAAGTCACTGCCACGTCCCAGGTTTTTGACAACCACATAGTTGGGGCCTGAACCATAGGTGTCGACGAGTTTGCCCAGCATGTCTACCGAGTCTTTGCCATCGTCGGCGATGTGCCAGAAGTTGACGGTCACGCCCATGTCGGCCATGACGGCAAACAAGTCGGAATCTTTGACCCAGCGCGCCAACGGTGCGGCGGTTTGCGCGGCCAAGTCCACGATCACGCTTTGCATTTTTCCTGCAAACGACGTTTCAAGTGCAGCGGCAATCAAGTCCAGCTCTTCATAGCTGTCGATGACGACCGGAGACGCAAAGTCTTCGTAAAAACGAATGAAAGAGGTGTGTGAACGATCGGTGTCAAAGCCGGTGAACAGGGCATTTTTGTCGATGAAGTATTGCGCCAAGACCCGTGCAACGACGGACTTGCCCACGCCGCCTTTTTCGCCGCCGATGAAATTGAGTGAACTCATGGTTGTTCTTTGTTCAGTGAGGTGATTGACAAGCGAGATTGCTTGCCAATGAGTTTAAGCCAGCAAGAAGCGTGCGCAGCACATGTGCGCTGGCACGCCCCTCACGTGATGCACGCGTTCGCGAATCAAAGTCCTGGATCCTCCCCAGTTGTGTGCGAGCGGCCTTGTTGCGCGCTGAATTGGTGCGATTGCATGCAATCTCGTCGTCTTGTAAGGAGGCATTTGAAGGTTCCTTCGGTTCAACCCGTGGATACAAATATGGATTTCTCCTTTCAAAACATGGGTTTGCAAAAAACATGAGCTGTTGCATGCAAGTTGGCACATTGCATGCAATCACGCAGCTGTCTTTTCACATTGGAGCCCCACATGAAATTTGTCCCTCAGCAACTGCCGCACTGGTTGGTTGCCTTGCCCATTGCTTTGGCATTGCACGCAGGCGTGCAGGCTGAGACGGTCGCCCGCTATGGCATTTCCATGGCCGACATTCCTTTGACCACCGGCCAGCCTGACCGTGGCGCAGGTGCTTACCAATTCACGGGCCACACCATTTATGACCCGCTGGTGGCCTGGGAGGCCAACATCGGCACACGCCCCGGCAAGCTGGTGCCCGGCTTGGCCAGTGCCTGGAAGGCTGATGCCAAAGACCCCAAAAAATGGCTATTCACGCTGCGCAAAGGTGTGAAGTTTCACGACGGCTCTGACTTCAAAGCCGACGCGGTGGTGTGGAACTTGGACAAGGTCTTGTCCGACAAGTCGCCCCAGTTCGATGCCAAGCAAAGCGCGCAAGTGCGCCCACGCATTCCGTCCATCGCGTCGTACCGCGTGGTCGACGAGTACACGGTGGAGATCACCACCAAAGACGTGGATGCCTTGTTTCCGTACCAGTTGCCCTGGTTCCTGATCTCTAGCCCCGCGCAGTGGGACAAGCTGGGTCGCGACTGGAGCAAAGTGGCCAGCCAGCCCTCGGGCACGGGTCCCTTCAAGCTCGACAAATTGGTGGCGCGTGAGCGTGCTGACTTGGTCAAGAACGCCGCCTACTGGGACAAGACCCGCATGGCCAAGACCGACCGCATTGTGTTGGTGCCGATTCCCGATGCCATGACCCGTGCCAATGCCTTGCTCAACGGGCAGGTCGACATCATTGAAACGCCACCCCCTGATGTGCTGCCTCAGCTCAAAAGCTCGGGCTTCAAGATCGTGCAAAACGTCACGCCGCATGTGTGGCCTTACCACTTCTCCACGCTGCCCGGTTCACCCTGGACCGATGTGCGTGTGCGCAAAGCCGCCAACTTGGCGATTGACCGCGACGCCATCGTCAAGCTGCTCAACGGTTTGGCCACACCCGCCAAAGGTCAGCTCGACAGCACCAGCCCCTGGTTTGGCAAGCCTGCTTTCAAGATCACCTATGACGTGAAAACTGCCAAGGCCTTGATGGCACAAGCCGGTTACAGCCCTGCCAAACCGCTCAAGGCCAAAGTGATCATTGCGCAAGGTGGCACCGGTCAAATGTTGTCGTTGCCGATGAACGAGTTCATCCAGCAAAGCTTGGCTGAAATTGGTATTCAGTTGGAGTTTGAAGTGGTGGAGTTGGAGAACCTCTACCTGCACTGGCGCAGTGGCGCCAAGGCCGACATGAACGCTGGCAAGGGAATCACCGCCATCAACTTAGGCTATGTGACGGCCGATCCGTTTTATGCCATCACGCGTTTTGTGGACAGCCGCTACATCGCGCCCAACGGCGTGAACTGGGGCGGCTACAACAACCCCAAGGTGGACGGTGCCATCGACACGATTCGCAAGAACTTTGACACCAAGATCCAAGACAAGCTGTTGGCCGAGATTCACGAAACCATGGTGGACGAGGCTTTGATGCTGTGGGTGGTGCACGACACCAACCCGCACGCCATGTCTGCCAAAGTGAAAGAGTTTGTGCAAGCGCAACACTGGTTCCAAGACCTCACCACCATCCGCATGCCTTAAATGTTGACGTACTTCCTCAAGCGTCTGTTGTACGCATTGCCCATCGCGCTCAGCGTCACCGTGGTGTCGTTCATGTTGGTGTACTTGGCGCCGGGCGACCCGCTCAACGCCATTGCCCCTGCTGACGCACCGGCTGACGTGATCGAAGCCCTCAAGAGCGCCTACGGCCTAGACCGTCCGGTGCCAGTGCAATACGGCCTGTGGCTGTGGCGCGCGGTGCAGGGTGACTTGGGCACCTCCATCGCCTCAGGCCGTGCTGTGGCCACCGAGGTGCTGGGCGCGGTCAGCAACACCTTGGTCTTGGCCGGTGTGGCGGCGGGCCTGGGTGTGGTGGTGGGCTGTGTGTTGGGGGCGCTGGCGGGGTACAAGCATGGTGGCTGGGTGGACCGTGTGGCCACCTTGCTGTCGGTGGTGGGGGTGAGCATTCCCCACTACTGGCTGGGCCTGGTGTTGACGATTGTGTTTTCAATCTGGCTCGGCTGGTTCCCCGCCATGGGGGCCGGGCCGGGTGGGTCGTCGGAGTGGGTGTGGGACATTGCGCACCTGCGCCACTTGGTGTTGCCAGCCATCACCTTGTCGGTGATTCCGATGGGCATCATCACGCGCACCGTGCGCGCTTTGGTGGCCGACATGTTGGGCCAAGAGTTTGTGGTGGCCTTGCGCGCCCGTGGTTTGAGCGGCGTGGCTGTCTTCAAACACGTGGCCAAGAACACCGCGCCCACGGTGTTGGCGGTGGCTGGTTTGCAAGTGGGCTACCTGATGGGAGGCTCGATTTTGGTGGAGACGGTGTTTGCCTGGCCAGGCACAGGCTTCTTGTTGAATACCGCCATTTTTCAGCGCGACATGCCGCTGTTGCAAGGCACGATTTTGGTGTTGTGCATGTTCTTTGTCGTTTTGAATTTGTGTGTCGACATTCTTCAACCCTTGATTGACCCCCGCATGGGTCGCGGCTGAGGTGCGGGTCATGACACAGACTGTTTCTTTGGCCCCCAGCCGCAGCTACTGGCATGTGGTGGGGCGTCAGTTGCGCCAAGACCCGGTGGCTCTGGCCAGTGCCTGCGTGCTGCTGTGCATTGTGTTGGCCGCTGTGCTGGCACCTTGGTTGGCACCGGCGGACCCGTTCAAGGCCAGCATGATGCGTCGCCTGTTGCCCGTGGGCAGCCCGGGCTACCTGTTGGGCACCGACGAGTTGGGGCGCGACATGTTGACGCGCCTGATGTACGGCGGGCGCTTGTCCTTGCTGATGGGCGTGGTGCCGGTGCTGGCCGCGTTTGGCATTGGTGCCTCGATCGGTTTGTTTGCGGGTTATGTGGGCGGGCGCGTCAATATGGTGATCATGCGTGCGCTGGATGTGTTTTATGCCTTCCCCTCGGTGTTGCTGGCCGTGGCCATCTCGGGCGCTTTGGGGCCAGGCATGAGCAACAGCCTGATTGCCTTGACCCTGGTGTTTGTGCCGCAGGTGGTGCGAGTGGCCGAGAGCGTGACCACGCAGGTGCGACAGCTTGACTACATCGAGGCCGCGCGCATGAGTGGGGCCAGCGCTTTCTCCATCATCCGCGTGCATGTGCTGGGCAATGTGCTCGGGCCTGTGTTTGTGTATGCCACGGGCTTGCTGAGCGTGAGCATGATCTTGGCCTCGGGCCTGTCGTTTCTGGGCTTGGGCGTCAAGCCGCCTGAGCCCGAGTGGGGCCTGATGCTCAACACCTTGCGCTCAGCCATTTACAACAACCCTTGGGTGGCGGCGCTGCCGGGCTTGCTCATCTTCATCACCTCCATCGCGTTCAACCTGTTGGCCGATGGCGTGCGTTCAGCCATGGACATTCGCAAATGACCGATTCAGCTTCTCTTGCCTTGACGCCCCAAGACCGGGGCGGGCCAGCCCAGCCCTTGCTGGTGGTGCGTGATTTGAAAAAACACTTTCCCGTGCGTGCTGACTTGTTCTCGCGTGAGCGCAAGTTTGTGCATGCGGTGGACGGTGTGAGCTTTTCGGTGGCCAAGGGCAAGACCCTGGGCATCGTCGGCGAGTCGGGCTGCGGCAAGTCCACCACCGCGCGCTTGATCGCACGCTTGATGGCCCCTGACAGCGGCAGCATGGTGTTTGACGGTGACGGTGTGGCCGAGTACGGCGGCATTGCCTTGAAGGAGTTTCGCCGCAATTTGCAAATGGTGTTTCAAGACTCGTTTGCCTCGCTCAACCCACGCTTGACGATTGGCGAGACCATTGCCTATGGACCGCAGGTGCATGGCATGCCCGCCGGATTAGCCACCCAAGAAGCGCGGGCCTTGTTGGCACGGGTGGGCTTAGAGCCTGACCAATTTGCCTCGCGTTATCCGCACGAGTTGTCGGGCGGTCAACGCCAGCGCGTCAACATTGCGCGGGCCTTGGCGTTTCATCCGCGCTTGGTGATCTTGGACGAGTCGGTGGCAGCACTCGACAAGTCGGTGCAAGCGCAGGTGTTGAACTTGTTGCAAGAACTCAAGGCCGAGCGGCAGTTGACCTATTTGTTCATCTCGCACGACCTGCATGTGGTGCACTACATTAGCGACGATGTGATGGTGATGTACTTGGGCCAAGTGGTTGAAAAAGGCCCGGTCGAGCGCATTTACGGCCAGGCGGCGCATCCCTACACCCGTGCTTTGCTGTCGGCTGTGCCGTCGATGGACCCGAGTCACCGCACGCAACGTTCGCCGCTCACGGGCGACCCACCCAACCCCATCAACCCGCCCAGTGGCTGCCGCTTTCGCGACCGCTGCCCGCATGCGCAAGCCGTGTGCGAGGCACAAACCCCTGCACTGATGGCCGTGCACCAGCTCGACACCCACACCGTGGCCTGCCACATGAACGACCCGCGCTCGGGCCACACCGAGGCCCACGCGCTGGTGCATGACCGGATGCACGCGCCTGTGCATCAGTCCGCGCATTCGGCTGAGCAGGAGGTGTCGGTATGACCCGCCCATTGGTGTCGGTGCAAAACCTCAACGTGCACTTCACCGGTCACCGTAAAGCCCATGCGCTGAGCGATGTGAGTTTTGAGTTGGCGCAGGGCGAGGTGCTGGGCTTGCTGGGTGAATCTGGCTCGGGCAAAAGCGTGACCTTGCGCACCTTGCTGCGCCTGCACCCCGAGCGCACCACCCAGGTCACGGGCCAGGTGACGGTGGCCGGTCACGACGTGTTGGGGCTGCAAGGTCGCGCACTCGACGCTTACCGAGGCGGTGTGGCGTCGATGGTGTTTCAAGAACCCGGCTTGGCGTTTGACCCGGTCTACACCATCGGCCAGCAAATGGTGCAAGCCATTCAGGCCCACGACGCGGTGGACCGAAAAACGGCTCAACACCAAGCCTTGCAGATGTTGGAGCGGGTACAAATTCCGCAAGCGCGCCGCCGTTTGGATGCCTACCCACACGAGCTGTCGGGCGGCATGCGCCAACGCGCCATGATTGCCCTGGCCCTGGTGTGTCGCCCCCAGTTGCTGCTGGCCGACGAGCCCACCACGGCCTTGGATGCGACGGTGCAAATTCAAATCTTGCTGCTCTTGCGCGAGTTGCAGCAAGAGACCGGCATGTCGGTGATTTTTGTCACCCACGACATTGGCGCAGCGATTGAAGTGGCCGACCGCATCGCCGTGATGTACGCAGGGCGTGTGGTCGAGCAAGGCGATGTGGCACAGGTGGTGAACCACCCCGGCCACCCCTACACCGCAGGCCTCTTGGCGTCCACCGTGAGTGCTGCCAACCGGGGCCAGCCGCTGGTGGCGGTGCCGGGCTCACCGCCCGATTTGACGGCGCTGCCGCCCGGTTGCAGCTTTGCCCCGCGCTGCGCCCATGTGCAAGACCCGTGTTTGACGCAGCGCCCTACGTTGCAAGCCCAGGGGGCGAGTGCCTTGGCGTGCTGGCATCCGATGACACAGGTGAGCGCAGGATGAGTTTGGCCGAACACCACGTGACCCGCAGCCGTGGCGGTTTGAGCGACGAGGTGTGTCGCCAGATTGCCGACGACATTGTGCTGGGCAGTTTTGCGCCCGGTGTGCGTTTGGACGAGGCCATGTTGGCCGCGCGCTTTAAGGTGTCGCGCACGCCAGTGCGCGAAGCTTTGAAACAACTCGCCACCACAGGTTTGGTGGTGTATCGACCCAACCGAGGGTCTGTGGTGGCCGAGGTCACGCCCAGCCAACTGGACCAAATGTTTGAAGCGATTGGCGAGTTGGAAGCCGCCTGCGCCCGCCATGCCGCAGCCCGCATGACAGAGACCGAACGCAATGCCTTGTGTCAGGTGCATGCCCAGGCACGTGTAGCCATGCAAGCGGGGGACGCTGACCAGTACGACGAATTGAACCGTGCTTTGCACAGCATCATCATTCGCGGTTGCCACAACCCCACCTTGATTGATTTGGCCACCGGTTTGCGCCATCGCATTTCCACCTTCAGGCGTACCCAGTTTTTGAATTTAGAGCGCATGGCCGAGTCGTTCGAAGAGCACTCGGTCATCGTGGAGGCTTTGCTGTCACGCGACGCGGTGACGTGTTACCGTGAAATGCGAAGCCATTTGTTGTTTGCCCGCAGTGCGGCTGCGCGTGTGCTTTCGGCGCACAACGCTGCTGTCAGTGCGGAACCTACCTGGAGTCCTGTATGAACCCCATTCTTGGTCGTCGTGGCGCGGTGGTCGCCTCTCACTCCTTGGCCTCACAAGCGGGCTTGGACATTTTGCGTGAAGGTGGCAACGCCATCGAAGCCACCATTGCAGTGGCGGCGACCTTGGCGGTGGTCTACCCGCACATGACGGGCATTGGCGGTGACGGTTTCTGGTTGTTGCATGCGCCGGGGCAAGCGATGCAATCGATTGACGCCTGCGGTGCGGCGGGAGAAGCCGTGACACGTGGTTTGTATGGTGACGCCACCAGCATTCCGTGGCGTGGTCCACTGGCGGCCAACACCGTGGCGGGCACCTTGTCAGGCTGGGGCGCGGCCTATGCTTACAGCCAGCAGCATTGGGGTGGACGCTTGCCGTTTGCGCGTCTGTTGGAAAGCGCCATCCACTATGCGCGAGAGGGTTTTGCGGTCACCCACAGCCAAGAAGCCAACACCCGCAACAAGCTGGCTGAGTTGGCCCATCAGCCGGGCTTTGCCCAAACCTTTTTAACGCCACAAGGCGAGGTGCCCCACTACGGTGACACGCACACATTTCCAGCCCTGGCTGCCACCTTGGAGCAACTGGCTCGCGCCGGGGCTGACGACTTTTACCGCGGCGAGTTGGCGCGCCAAATTGCCCAAGACTTGGCCGAGGTGGGTAGCCCCCTTTTGCCTAGAGACTTGTCGCGTCACAAGGCCTCGCTGCAAGCGCCGCTGTCCTTGAAAATCTCCAACGCAACGCTGTTCAACATGGCGCCTCCGACCCAAGGTTTGGCTTCTTTGCTGATCTTGGGCGTCTATGACCGCATCCGCCAAGAGGGTTGGAACCCAGACAACGTGGCCGGCATCCATGCCCTGGTGGAGTCAACCAAGCGGGCCTTCATGGTGCGCGACCAGCATGTGACCGACCCCAAGGCCATGGCCGTGCCGCCCACCAGTTTGCTCACCGAGGAGGTGATCAGCCATTTGGCCTCCCAGGTGCCCATCGACCAAGCCAGCCCATGGCCTGCTCCCAACTCCGACGGCGACACCACCTGGATGGGCGTGGTCGACGACCAAGGCCGTGCGGTCAGCATGATCCAGAGCATTTACTTTGAGTTTGGCAGCGGCGTGGTGCTGCCTCGCAGTGGTTTTTGGTGGCAAAACCGAGGTTGTTCTTTTGACCTGCAACCCGGTCGTTTGCGCAGCTTGGTGCCAGGGCGCAAGCCGTTTCACACCCTCAACCCAGCGATGGCACAACTCGACGATGGCCGCTTGTTGGTCTACGGCACCATGGGCGGCGAAGGCCAACCGCAAACCCAGGCCGCGGTGTTTTCGCGCTACGTCTGGGGCGGGCACAACGTGCGCTCGGCGGTGGCTGCACCGCGTTGGTTGCTGGGCCGTACTTGGGCCGAGCAGAGCACCACGCTCAAGTTGGAGTCACGCTATGCGGCTGAAGTCATCGAGGGCTTGCGCGCCCTGGGCCATCCGGTGGAGGTGGTGTCTGACTTTGACGAGCGCATGGGCCACGCAGGCGCTTTGGTGCTGCACCCGAGTGGCTGGATCGAAGGCGGCGAAGACCCGCGCAGCGACGGGTGTGTGGCGGCCTGGTGAAAAGTTGAGGTTCAAACCCTTGCTGATTTTGAAAACAAATTAATTCAAAAATCATGATTTAAATCGTGCGCCAATCTACCTATTGAACTCACCTAAACTCCTTTGAACCTTGTGCACTTTGCCAAGATATATCAACAGTTGAGTTTTTTATGGAAGTGCATATGGGCGACTATTCAAATATGGCGAGTTACTACGATGTGATCATGACATCGGGGTATTACGACTACGAAAAGATTGTCAGCAGTTTGATTTCAGAAACTCCCTTTGAACAAGTGCTGGAAATTGGTTGCGGCACGGGCTTGATTCTGCAAGAGTTGGCCAAGCGACAGCCCCATGTCGCCATTTCTGGCGTTGATTTGACGCAACCCATGTTGGACATTGCACAGCAACGTCTCAAGCCTTTTGCCAATGTGTCGTTGTCTCAGCAAAACGTGTGCGAGTTGACCTTGCGTGATGCACATGATTTGGCTTTTTCTTACGGGGGCGTTTGGTACTTTGTCATCGATGGTGACAAGGAACCGTTCATGGTGAGCCATATTCCCGACGACGCGGACAACCACAAGGGCTTTGAACGGGTGGCCCAGTGCGTGGCGCCAGGCGGGGTGTTGTTGTTGGGCATCCAAGGCCCACACCACAACTACGACACGGTGATCTCCAACGGCATGACCTATTCGCAGCAGATTGATCCCAGCCCGATTGGGTTCACCAAACATTACTACTTGAAAGACGGTGCGCAAACTGTGATGGCGCAAACGGTGAACTACCGAACCTACTCGTTCAGCGAGGCGCAGCGCATGATGGCGGCTTATGGGTTCACCTATGCGCCGGAGCAAAACCGTGGCAATTTGTTTTTAGGATTTAAGAAGTCATGAGCACCAAGCCCCGGTTGTTTTTCATCGGTGTTGGCAACATGGGCAACCCCATGGCGGCCAACTTGATCCAGGCCGGTTACCCGGTGACGGTGTTTGACGTGACGCGCAGCAAAGCCGATAACTTGTTGCAACTGGGGGCTCAATGGGCCGATACCTTGGCGCAGGGCGCAGCTGCGGCCGATGTGGTGATGGCTTCTTTGCCAGGGCCCGCCCAAGTGCGTGAGGTGATGCTGGGCGAGGGCGGTGTGTTGGCGGCCATGCGGCCGGGAACTTGCGTGATCGATACCTCCACCAGTGCGGTCGATTTGGTGCGTGAGTTGGTGGCCGTGGGGCACAGCTTGCAGGTCGATTTTTTAGAAGCACCCGTCACCAATGCGGTGGACTTTGCGGTGCTGGGGCGTTTGTCCATTTTTGTCGGTGGTGATGTCGCGTGTTTTGAAAAGCACCGACCCATCTTCGATGTGGTGGGAGAAAAAATATTCCATGTCGGTGCGCCGGGCAACGGAGCCACCATCAAGTTGCTGACTAACTTGCTGTGGTTTGTCAGTGCGGCGGCCATTGGTGAGGGCTTGATGTTGGGGGCCAAAGCGGGCGTACCCTTGGAGACCGTGTGGGAAGCCATCAAGTCCAGTGCGGGCAACAGTTGGGTGGCACAGCACGATGTGCCGTCGATTTTTGCGGGTCATTACGACCCCAGTTTTTCCTTGGCGCTGTGTTGCAAAGACTTGGGGTTGATCCATGACATTGCGGCTTCACAAGGCGTGAATTTGCCCATGGCGGGTGCCGCGCAGTCTTTGTTTCAACAAGCCAAACAAACCTATGGCGAGCAAGCGGCGGAGTTGCATGTGGTTCGCCTGATCGAAGAGCAAGCCGGTTTGTTGTTGCGCCCCCCGCATGGCCAAGCGCTTTGACTCTGGATTGAAAGTCGCACATGTCCAAACAATCGCAACTCATGGCCCAAGCCCATTTGCACATGCCGCAAGGCGTGGCAGAAAACTATCGCTATTGGGGGGACGACCGCACGGTGTTTGTTGACAGCGCCAAAGGCTGCGTGTTGACCGATTGCGATGGCAAGACCTATGTCGATTTTCGCTTGGGCTACGGTCCCATCATCTTGGGCTATCGCGACGAGCGGGTGGATGCGGCCGTGGTGGATCAGATCACACGGTTCGGCACCTTGTCAGGCTTTTCCACGGCACTTGACACCGAGGTGGTCACGCAAATCAAAGCCCTGTGTCCGCAAATCGACAAGCTGCGTTTTGCCAACTCGGGCACCGAGGCGGTGATGGGCGCACTGCGCACGGCACGTGGTTTCACGGGGCGCGACCGGGTGGCGATTGTGGAGGGCTCGTTCCACGGTTTGTACGACGAGATGATGTGGAAGTCCGATATCGAACAGTGGGACCCCCACGGTGCGGCTGCGCCCCGCGTGATTCCTTTTGGTGCAGGCATTCCAGCCCGCACGCGTGATTTGCTTGACATCCTCGAACTCAACAACTTTGATGGGTTGGAGCGGTTGTTCGCCGACCACGCCAACCACTTGGCCTGCGTGATGCTGGAGCCCATCATTGGCAATGCCGGCAGCATCTCAGCCAGCCAGGCGTGGTTGCAGCGTTTGCGAGATTTGTGCAATCAACATGGCACTCTGCTGTTGATTGACGAGGTGAAAACCGGCTTTCGGGTGGCCCCGGGCGGCGCCCAACAGTTGTATGGCATTCATGCCGATCTGACCACCTTTGCCAAGGCCATGGGCAATGGCTACCCTGTGGCAGCCTTCGGTGGCCGAGCCGATGTCATGGATGTGGTGGGCTCTCACAAAGGCGGGGTGGTGCACGGCGGCACCTACACGGCCAATTTGGTGGCCTTGCGCGCAGCCCATGCGACCTTGACGATCTTGGCCGAAACCGATGCCTTCAAGACCATCGACCGTGTGGGCACGCAAATTCAAGCACTGCTCGGGCGGGTCTTCACCGCAGCGGGGATTGACCATGCGTTTGCCGGTCCGCCTGCGATGTTTGGTATCCATTTCACGCCCAATGTGCCCACCAACTACCGCGATTGGCGCAAGACCGACAGCGCGCTCTACCAACGGTTTGCGTGGCATTTGATCGACGCGGGCGTGATGTTGGAGCCAGACTCCCGTGAGCCCTGGTTCATTTGTGAGGCACACCAACAGGTGGATTTGGCTTGGTTGGAAGACGTGGCCACCCGGTCACTGCGCCTGGCCATGGCCGCGTGAGCCACAACTCACCAAGGAATGGGCACGCCTTGGTAGTCCACAAAATGGGCCCCTGCGATCGCGGGCAAGCCATCCAAGGTCTTGAGCAGGCCCGACACCGAGGTGTCGGGCTGCAGGGCGCCCGAAGCCACAAAAGGTTGCGACAACGCTGAGGCCACAGTGCCGGGTTGCAAGGCGGCCACCACCAACATCGGTCGTTTGCGGTTGGCTTCAATGGCGGCCGTCTGCAGCAGCATGTTCAGTGCCGCTTTGGAGGCGCGGTAGCTGTACCAACCCCCTTTGTGGTTGTCGCCAATGCTGCCCACACGCGCCGATAACTTGGCGTACACCGTGCGCTGCTGGGTGTCCAACAGCGGCATCAAGTGTTTGAACAACAAGGTGGGCCCCACGGCGTTCACCGCCATGTTTTTGAGCATGTGTGGTGCGTGCAGGGCCTGCAGGCTTTTTTCAGGACCTTGCGCGCCAAACGTCAAGGCTCCCGTGGCGTCAACCATGAGGTGGAAAGGGGCAAACTGGGCCAGCTCCGCCGCTGCTTGGGCCATGCTGGCCTCGTCTTCTAAATCAAATCCTGGATGCGTGTGCCTTGACAGAGCGTGCACTTGTTGGCAGGCGGGATCTTGCTGCAAAGCGCGCACGAAAGCGCTGCCAATTGCCCCTGTGGAACCTATCACCAGTGCGCGGTAGGAACCGCCCAAAGAGTTCACGAACGGCGGGCGGCCCAATAGGTGGCGCCCTCAGAGCCGTAGCGTTCTTCGTGGGGCGTGTTGGGTTCTAAGCTGAAGATGTCGCCGGGTTGCAGGTGTTGTGTCTGGCCCTGTTGCGTCAACCACATCTCCCCCTGAGTCAGCAAACCGCGGGCTGCAAACGGGTGGGTATGGGTTTCGGCCACGGTGTTGGCGGCCCATTGGCGTTCGACTACTTCTTGGTAGCCATCAGCCAAGGCTTGCTGTGTGAAGTCAAAAAGTAAGGGGTGTGTCATGGCGCCATTCTAGAAACACAGCGATGTCCCTGCTTGGCACCCAGGTGACGTGGGTCGATTAGAGTTCAGGCTTTGACAGCATCGGCAACGACATGGCTTACAAGATTTTGATGGTGTGCATGGGCAATATTTGCCGCAGCCCAACCGCGCATGGTGTGTTGCGCCATCACTTGGCGCAGGCACATTTGTTGGGCGTGGTGACGGTGGACTCCGCCGGTACCCACAGCTACCACGCGGATGCACCAGCAGATGCGCGCAGCCAAGCGCATGCGCTGCGACGAGGCTACAACCTGGCGGACTTGCGTGCGCGCCAGGTGAGCCCAAGCGACTTTGAAAAAGCTGATTTGATCTTGGCCATGGATTGGGACAACTTGGCCTTGTTGCAAGACCAGTGCCCCAGCCAACACCAACACAAGATCAGGCGCTTCGCAGAGTTTTTCAAATCATCCCGTGCCACCGTGGTGCCCGACCCCTACCAAGCAGGCAGCGCTGGCTTTGAAGAGGTGCTGGACTTGGTGGAAGACGGATGCGCAGGCTTGATGCAATTTTTGGCCACCCCGGCAATGCTTGCCCATTGCGTGCCCGAGTGGACACACGATGTGCAGGGGGGCAGTTTGCAGCGGCAGTGGGAACTCAAAAGCTTCCCGGTCGCCATGGCATTCATTCAGCAAGTGGCGCAATTGGCTGAATTGCACAACCATCATCCAGAGATTTGGAACGTCTACCAGCGTGTGCGCCTGACACTCACCACCCATGACGCGGGCGGCTTAACACACAAGGATTTGGCCCTTGCCAGTGCGATCAGCGCACTGGCAACTCCCTGAGCACCAGTGCGGTCACCGGGTTGGCGGCCTGATGCCCCCCCGTGGAATCACTCAGCGCGACCGCGGGCGCAGGCGATATCAGCCATCACGCGAGGATCGGCTTGTGCCACTTCCCACATGCGAGCGTCTTGGTCCGCACGCTTCCACGCTTGGACGATGCGTCCCACGGTTTTGCGTGTGCCGATGATCAAGGCGGTGCCTGCAATCCAAAACACCACCCATGCTGCCAGCAATTGGCCTTCTGGCGAGGTTTCGATGATTTCGTAGATCGAAGCCAGCAAGCTCAAGCCTGCCAAGGTCAGCAGCAGTGTGGCGGTGCCGGTTTCGCCTTGCAGACGCTTGCGCAAAAGCTGGGCTGCGCCATACGCGCGTTGAGCGCGAACCACGCCGGGGTGTGCCAATGTGTAGTCGAGGTGGACAAAACTGGTCATGAAAAAACTCCTAAAGTGTCTGTCGTACGGTTCGATCATAGGGTTTTTACTTAGTCGGTGCAAATTTAATAGGTATTAACCCTAGTTTTATATCGTATTCCCTCAAGCGCTGGGTTTTCAAAGGTCCCGTATTTGCCATGTCCAGCGCGTGACATATCCAAGCTCTGTGGGTGAGAAAACTCGATAAGCTCAACGCGGATGACTTCGCAGGTCCAGATTCAGTCGCTGTTGCGTCGACTGCACCTCACCACCGTCCCAGACATTCCCGCCCATTCCTCCGTGGCCACGGTCGAGCGCATGGTGGCCTTGGCCCAGGCGCAGCAAGTCGTTACTTTTGTGTGTAGCCGTGATGGCACTGGAGGATGAGATGAACATCATTGAAACTGGAGAAATTTTGGGCGCCCGCGTCGAGGGGTTGGATTTGTCTCAGCCCTTGACCGATGCGCAATTTCAGCAGTTGGAACAAGCCTTGGGCCGCTATGGTGTGTTGAGTTACCCCAAGCAAATGCTGACCTCGTTGCAGCTCAAACAGTTTGCCGAGCGCTTTGGTCAGCTAGAAATCAACGTGGCCAACATGTACCAAGACCCGGGCTTGCCCGAGGTGATGATTTTGTCTAACAAGATCGGGCCAGACGGCAAACCCATGGGACTCAGCGATGCGGGTCAGGACTGGCACACCGACATGTCGTACAGCAAGATGGTGGCTTTCTCTAACATTTTGTACGGCTTGGAGATTCCACACCGTGATGGTGAACCCTTGGGCAACACCGAGTTCGCCAACATGCACGCAGCCTACGACGATTTGCCCGAAGATTTGAAGTTGCGCCTAGACGGCATGACCATCACCCACGACTTCGCCAAGTTCTGGGACATGATGCGGGCCAAAGCCGGCAGCACACGCCCACCCTTGACACCCGCACAACGCCAGGCCAAGCCCCCGGTGTCGCACCCGGCCATCTTGCGCCATCCCATCACGGGCAAGAAGGTGTTGTACGCCAACCCCGGCTATTCGATGCGCATCAACGAAATGACTCAAGCTGAGAGCGAGAAAACCTTGGCATTCTTGTACGAGCACCAACTGCAAACCAAGTACCAGTACAAGCACCGCTGGCAAGTCGGGGACGTGTTGATGTGGGATAACCTGGGCACGCTGCACAACGCCGTGCCCGACTACCGTGCTTACGAGCCGCGTTACATCAAGCGCTGTCAAGTCATGGCCAACCGTTACTTTGACGCTGCCACGGTATGAAGCTCATCACTTACCACCATCAAGACGACCGGGTTCGCACGGGCGTTGTGGTGAACCAACAGGTGTTGGACATTTCGGACTGGATCGAGGCGATGCCCCTGAGCGCCACTGCTGTTGCGCACCATCGGCGCGCCGGGACCCAGGTGCCGGTGGGGGGCATCCTGCGCTGGTTGAGTGCTGGCTCCGAAGCCGTGGCCAAGCTGCAAGACCATGTGGCCTGGGGCGCGGTGCCTCAAGCGGCGTTGGCCGATGTGCACCTGTACGCGCCGGTGCCACGCCCCGGCAAGATCATTGGGGTGGGGCGCAACTACGCGGACCACGCCAAGGAAACGGGGGTGGCACCCTTTGAAAAGCCACGCATCATTTTCAAAATGTCCTCGTCGGTGGTGGCGCCCGGTGCTCCCGTGGTGCGACCTGCTGGTGTGACCAAGTTGGACTTTGAGTCAGAGCTGGCGGTGGTGATCGGTGCTTACGGCCGCGACATTCCCGAGTCCCAAGCTTTGGAGCATGTGGCGGGCTATACCGTGCTCAACGATGTGAGTGCCCGCGAGTTCCAATTTGATATTTCGCCGGCCCAAACCACCTTCGCCAAGAGCATGGACGGTTTTTGCCCGATGGGCCCGTGGTTGGTGACGCGTGACGAAGTGCCCGACCCTCAAGCTTTGGAGGTGTCGTGTTGGCTCAATGGCGAGCGCATGCAGCACGGCCACACGGCCGACATGTTGTTCCCGGTCACAACACTGGTGGCCTATGTGTCCCAATTCATGACCTTGGAGCCGGGTGACGTGATCACCACCGGCACACCGGCTGGCATTGGCGCGTTTCGCCAGCCGCCGCTGTATTTGCAACCGGGTGACGAACTCCGTTTGGACGTTACCGGTGTCGGCAGCATGACCCACGCGATTGCGTGATGCGTGTTGCACAGGCCACCTTTTTCCCACCACAACTCCAAGACACACATGACCCGTCAAACCTTCACCCGATTGCTGAGCGTCTCGCTGCTGGCGCTGTGTGGCTGGACCCACGCTGCTGATGTGTACCCCACCAAGCCCATCCGTTTGCTGGTGGGCTTTTCAGCTGGCGGCCCTACCGACGTGATTGCCCGTGTATTGGCCAAGGACATGACCACCACGCTGGGCCAATCGGTGGTGGTGGAGAACAAAGCCGGCGCCAGCTCGATGATTGCCACCCGTGAAGTGCGCAATTCAGCCCCCGACGGTTACACCTTGTTGTTCTCGTCTTTGGGCATGAACGTCAACCCCATCTTGCTGGGCGAGCAAGCGGGCTACAACCCCAAGACGGACTTCACCCCCATCTCCAACGCGGCGGTCTTGCCGATGGTGGTGGTGTCGGCTTATGACTCACCCTTGCGCACGATTGCTGACTTGCTCAAGCAAGCCCGCAGCAAGCCCGAGGCGGTGAGTTTCGCGTCGTCGGGCAGTGGTGGCTCGGGGCACTTGGCTGCTGAATTGTTGGGCACATCGGCCAAGGTCAAGATGCTGCACGTGCCCTACAAGGGAAACGGACCTGCCTTGCTGGAGGTGATGGCGGGCCGGGTGGATTTCATGATCTATCCCGTGGTGGGTTTGGCCGATTTCGTGGCCACCAAGCGCGTGCATGTCTTGGCGGTGGGCACGGCAAAGCGCTTGGCGCAATTTCCAGAGGCCCCCACCATGGCCGAAGCGGGCTTTGGTGGTTTTGAAGAAACCGCGCCTTGGGTGGGCTTGATGGGCCCAGCCAAAACGCCTCAAGCGGTGGTGACCCGTTTGCATGACGCCATGACCAAAGCACTGGCCAAACCTGAGGTGCGGGTGCAGTTGGAAAAATTGGGCGCCGTCATCGTCGGTGACACCCCCGCTGAATTTGCTGCATTTTTGAAACGCGATTACGAACGTTGGGATGGTGTGATCAAAGCAGCGGCTGTCAAAGCTGACCTGAATTGAACTGCTCATGACTGCCGCCTATTCCATTGCCGACTTGCGTGCTGATGCTCAGCGCCGATTGCCACGCGCGATTTTTGATTTTTTTGACGGCGGAGCTGAGGACGAAATCACCCTCGCGGCCAACCGCGCTGCATTTCAACGCCACCGTTTTTTACCGCGTGTGTTGCAAGACGTGTCGCAGATCGACACCCGCAGCGAGATCTTTGGCCGTGAGATCGCCATGCCCATGGCCATTGCACCCACCGGTGCGGTGGGCTTTGGTTACCCCGGAGGCGATGTCGCCATCGCCAAAGCCGCTGTGGCGGCGGGTATTCCCTACACGCTCTCAAGCACCGCAACGGCGTCGATTGAACGCATCGCCGATGCAGCGCCGGGACGTTTGTGGTTTCAGGCCTACATCCTCAAAGACAAAGCCTTTTTGGCCCGCATGATTGAGCGTGCCCGGGCGGCCGACTACGAGGCCTTGATGATCACCGTGGACTTGCCCGTGGGCGGCAAGCGCGAACGGGACCAGCGCAACCACTTTTCGGTGCCTTTTCGATTCACACCCAAGAACCTGTGGGACTTTGCGCAAAAGCCGGGTTGGTGCTGGCGCATGTTGCGCCAAGGCATGCCGGTGATGGAGAACCTGATTGGCTTGGATGACCAAGCCAAGAGCGCGTCCAGCATGGCCTCGTCGGTCGGGCGCAATTACGACGCGGCGTTCGACTGGGAGGCGCTGCAAAAAATCCGTGACGTGTGGCCGCGCCAACTCATTGTCAAGGGCGTGATGCATCCTGAGGATGCCGATCGTGCCTGCGCCATGGGCTGTGACGCCTTGGTGGTGTCCAACCACGGCGGACGTCAGCTCGACGGTGCCGTGGCCACACTCGATGCTTTGCCCGGCGTGGTGCAAGCGGCGGCACAACGTGTGCCGGTGTGGGTCGATGGCGGTGTGCGCCGTGGGCAAGACGTGGTCAAGGCCAAAGCCCTAGGCGCAGCTGGCGTGCTGCTCGGGCGCGCCACCTTGTTTGGCGCCGTGTCAGACGGGGACCGCGGTGCGCAACGCGCCCTAGAAATTTTGCAGACCGAGTTGGTGCGCACCCTGCAGCTGTGTGGCGTTCGCAGCGTGGCTGACATCACCCCCGCATTGCTGGCCAAGCTGGCATAGGCATCAGCAGGGCAGGGGGGCACTCCCTGGCCCGTCAGATCAGCCTGCGACCAAGCCTGCAGCTTCAATGCCGGCGATGCAGATTTTTTCGTCTTCGTCACCGGTGCCGCCACTCGCGCCCGCAGCACCCAGGATGTGGCCCTGCGCGTCTTTGATCAACACGGCACCGGGCTGGGGCAAGAACTGACCTTGTGAGGTGGCCGACAAGGACACAAAGAAGTTGGGGTTGTCTTTGGCGCGAGTCGCCAACACGCGGCTGGACACACCCATGCCCACCGCGCCCCAGGCTTTTGCCTTGGCAATGTCAAAGCGAAACATGCTGGCGCCGTCTTCACGCACATAGGTCACCAAATCGCCGGCTTGGTCGAGCACGGCGATGCCCATGGGTTGGTAGCCCGCCACGCGAGCGGCTTTGGCCGCTTCTTGTGCAATTTTCAGGGCAGCTTCGAGCGTGAGTTGTGACATGAGAGTTCCTTAGAAAGAAAGTGAAAAAAATAGTCAACAGCATCGTGCTGTATGTTGGGTGGATTAGACAAGCAGATGCAGTCGCTACCCAGGCAACAGGTGTGCCGTATGCGACAGATTTTGGCATGTCCGCGCAGTGGCAGAGGGTTAACGCGCGTGTGAAAGCAGTCCGCGAGAAATACGATCTTTCTGTCTTATTTGTCCACTGCGAACCATGTCCAAAGTCATCATCACCTGTGCTGTCACTGGGGCCATCCACACCCCGTCCATGTCCCCGTATTTGCCCGTCACGCCCGAGGAAATCATCGAAGCCTCGGTGGGCGCCGCTGAAGCAGGCGCGGCCATCATCCACTTGCACGCGCGCGACCCGATCACCGGCAAGCCCGACCAAAGTCCTGAGGCCTTTGCCAAGTTCTTGCCGCAAATCAAAGCCCGCACCAACGCGGCCTTGAACCTGACCAGCGGTGGCTCGCCGTTCATGAAGATCGACGAGCGCATTCAGCCCTCGTTGCGCTTTGCACCCGAAGTGGCGTCGCTCAACATGGGCTCCATCAACTTTGCCTTGTTCCCAATGTTGGATCGTTTCAAAACTTTCAAACACCCTTGGGAGAAAGAGCACTTAGAGGGCAGCCGTGATTTGATTTTCCGCAACACCTTCAAAGACATCGAATACGCCTTGGCCGCCTGTGCCGCCAACGGCACGCGCTTTGAGCTGGAGTGTTACGACATTGGCCACCTTTACAACCTGGCGCACTTTGCCGAGCGTGGCTTGATCAAGCCACCGTTTTTTGTGCAGTCGGTGTTTGGCATTCTGGGCGGCATTGGCGTGCACGAAGAAGATGTGATTCACATGAAGCGCACCGCCGACCGCTTGTTTGGCAAAGACTACCAATGGTCGGTGCTGGGCGGTGGTCGCCACCAAATGCGCATTGCCACCTTGTCGATTGGCATGGGTGGCAACGTGCGTGTGGGTCTGGAAGATAGCCTGTGGCAAGGCAAAGGCACTTTGGCCAAAAGCAATGCCGATCAGGTGCGCCAGGTGCGTCAAATCATCGAGGGCCTCGGCCACGAGGTGGCCACCCCCGATGAAGCCCGCGAAATGCTGCAACTCAAAGGCAGCGAACACGTCAAGTTTTAAACCCGAGGAGACACAACATGGCATTCACGAAACGACGCATGGTTCAGGCATTGGCCACTGGGCTGGTGGCGCTTGCCGCGCTCTGCAGCACTGCGGTGATGGCACAGACCTATCCGTCCAAACCCATCAAGTTGATCGTGCCGTTCCCGGCCGGTGGTACCACCGACATCGTGGCGCGCATCGTGGCGCAGCGCATGAGCGAGACCATGGGCCAGCCCGTGGTGGTGGACAACAAGGGCGGTGCCGGTGGCGCCATTGGGGCTGACTTGGTGGCCAAGGCTGCACCCGACGGCTACACGCTTTTGATGCACAACATTTCCTTCCCCTTGTCGTATGTGGCGCAGTCGCTGGCCAACCGATCGCCATTCAATGCAGAGACAGACTTTGCCGGTGTGTCGATTGCCGTCTACGTCCCTTTTGTGTTGACGGCCAACCCTGCGGTGCCCGCCAAAGATTTGCGTGAGCTGGCCAACTTGCTCAAAGCTAACAAGAGCCTGCAATACAACTACGGCTCCACCGGGCCGGGCACTGCGGTGCACGTGCTGGGCGAAGCGTTCAAACGCGACGCCAAGGTGGAGATGGAGCATGTGCCCTTCAAAGGTGCGGCACCGCTCAAACAAGAGCTGTTGAGTGGTCGGCTTCAAATCGGTGGCGACCAGTTGTCGTCATCGTTGGCCGAGATTCGCAACGGCAGTTTGCGAGCCATTGCCACCACGGCCTCTAAACGCATTGCCAGCTTGCCCGATGTGCCCACGGTGCGTGAACTCGGGTTTGCCTCGTTGGAGTTGGAAGGTTGGAACGGCGTGTTCGCGCCTGCCAAGACGCCCAAAGACATCATCGAGCGTTTGCACAAAGAAATTGCTGCAGCCGTGCGCAACCCCGAGGTGATGAAGCGCTTGGCCGATTTGGGCGCCGACCCCGTGGGCTCCACCCCCGCCGAGCAAGACGCCATGCTGCGCCGCCAGATGGACCAGTTCCGCTCGGTCATCCGTGACATGAAACTGGACTGAAAAAAACAGGGCCACATCGTCGATGTGGCCCTACCAAAGCGTGTTTGTGGTGCGCTGGAGCATGGTCTAATGTTCTCTAAATTGAAATTTTTCGACACATCGTCCTATTCATGTCGCTAAAAACGACATGACTTCATGACATGTCGATATTTCACAAAAATTGCAACATGTCCTGTTGACGTGTCGCTGGTGGCGACATAAGCTGCTTACCTGTCGCCAAAAAAAGTTTTTTGCATCATGACTGACGCCGCCCCCGCTTGGCACCCCGAGCAACCTCACAACCATTTGCCTGCATTGCCCCCAGCGCACGAGCTGGAAACCCGGGCCGTGCTTAAAGCTTGCATCGAGGCCCGTGCTGCGCTGGCCGAGCTCAAACAAGCCGCCGAGCTCATTCCCAACCAGGCGATGTTGATCAACACCATTCCACTGCTGGAAGCCAAAGACAGTTCGGAAATTGAAAACATCGTCACAACCACCGACCAGCTGTTCCAGTACGCACAGGGCCATGACAATGCTGACCCCGCCACCAAAGAAGCACTGCGCTACCGTACCGCGCTGCATCAGGGCTTTCAGTCGCTCCAGGCTCGCCCGCTGTGCACCGCCACCGCCGTTGAGGTTTGCCGCACCCTCAAGGGCGTGGACATGGACATCCGTCGCACCCCGGGCACACAGCTTGCCAACGACCGCACCGGTGAAGTGGTGTACACCCCGCCCGAAGGCGAGGCCCGCTTGCGCGACATGCTGGCCAACTGGGAGCGCTTTCTACACAACCAGACCGAGCTGGACCCGTTGATCCGCATGGCCGTGGGCCACTACCAGTTCGAAGCCATTCACCCCTTCACCGATGGCAATGGACGCACCGGCCGCGTGCTCAACACCCTGTACCTCATCCAAGAAGAGCTGTTGAGCCTGCCCATCCTGTACCTGAGCCGCCATGTGATCGCCCACAAGGCCGACTACTACCGGCTGCTGCTCAGCGTCACGCTGGACGGGGCCTGGGAGCCCTGGCTGCTCTTCATGCTGCAGGCTGTGGCCGACACATCCAAATGGACGACGGCCAAGATCGCCGCCATACGTGCTCTGGCTGAGCACACCACCGAACACGTGCGCATCCGCTTGCCTAAGATCTACACACGCGAGCTGGTGGACGTGATCTTTGAGCAGCCCTATTGCCGTATCGGTAATCTGGTGGACAAAGGCATTGCCCAGCGCCAAGCCGCATCGCGCTACCTGCACGACCTAGCCGCGCTGGGTGTGCTGCGCAAAATGCCCTTCGGTAAAGAGAAGCTCTTCATTCACCCCAAGCTGATGCAACTGCTTAGCCGGGACAACAACCAATTCCAGCCTTACGCCTGAAAGCGTCATCCATGAGTACCACCAACGACAACAAGCGCAAGCAGCTCATTGGAGTTGAAGGGTTAGGTCTCAATCTGTAGGATAGAGGAGAGATCTTTTTTGAACGGCTCGAAGCCTAAGGCCTGTGGGCCGTCAATCCAATCAAGCGCTGACAATACGGCGTAGCTTAGGGGTCGCTTTGCGCCTTCCGCCGCAAACGAGTGGCCGTTCGGTGGATTTGGAAAAAGTTGGCGAAGGTGATCAAAGACAACTGCGTTGACTACGTCAAGGCGATCGTCGTCGAAGTGGTTGTACTGATTACGGCCAGCGTAGATGATCATGCCGATAGGGAGGTCGCCGATCTCTCTGCCGACACAAAACTGGTCTGGTAGCACGAACGTCTTTTTTCGAGGCTTGGGAAGTTCGCTGATGAGACGATTCATCTGCGACTCAAAGTGAAGCGCGGCTTTCGACTTACCTGATGAAACGCCGTGGCGCTTGATTGCAAAGTAGGCGAGTTGAAGAATTGAGCCCGCTATGACTTCGCGCGCAGTGTCCACGCTCTCGAAGTCGGATCGACGGTTCGTGAACTCTTCCCTGGAAGTCTTTGTCAATTCGACAAAGGCGCGCATCTTGTGCCAGCCGTAGTCATTGAGTAACTTGAACAGGCCTATGGCCGCGGGTTCGATGCTCTGGAAGTACGCCGAGGCCGTGGACATTGAAGCCTAGCCCCGTTAAGCCTTGCCACCCGTTTGCAGCCACCACACCAACAGCTTGGAGCAATCTGCGCCGTTGAGACCGCTGTCTGCGGCGGCATCAAAACTCTTGAGCGTGGCTTCGGTCAACGGCAACTTGCGCTGATGCGCTTGAGCTTGGGCCAACATCGAGCGCACGTCTTTGCGCATGGTGGCCACGTCGACGGTGACCATATCGTTCTTCTCACCCGACAAGGCCTGCGCAATCATGGGGCCGCGCACTTTGAGCATGTTGGGGCCACCGGAAGATTCCGAAAACACCTCAATCACCCGTTGGGGGTCCAGGCCCAAAGGTTCAATCAACGACAGCGCTTCGCCCAAGGTCTGCCAGTACACCATCAGCGGCAGGTTGATGGCCAGCTTCATGGTGGCCCCTGAGCCGTGAGGGCCGACAAACTCAATGCGACGACAGAGTTGTTCCAGCACAGCTTTGGCGCGCTCCAGGTGTTGTGCGTCACCGCCGACAAAGCCAATCAACTTGCCGTCTTTGGCGGGGCCCACACTGCCACTGACGGGGCACTCCAAGTAGGCCGCATGCAAGCCTTCAGCACCTTGCGCCAGTTCTTGTTGTTTTGCGGGTTTGACCGTGCTCATCTCGATGAACAGCTTGCCTTTGACGTCGCCACTGAGCAAGCCCTGGGGCGACAAGTACACGTCGTCCAGGGCTTGTTCGTTGGTCACCAAGCTCAGCACCACGTCGCACTGCGCGGCCAGCTCAGCTGGCGTTGCGGCCCAGCCAATGCCTGAATCGATCAGGCCTTGGGCCCGTTCTTTGGAACGGTTCCAGACCGTCACTGAATTGCCCAATGTGTGCAAGCGTGCAGCAATCACGCTGCCCATCTTGCCGGTTCCTGCTATGCCTATGCGCATGAATGAAAACTCACTTTAAAAATTAATCGGCTTTGATGTTGTTGTCGGCAATCAGCTTGGCGTATTTGCTGTGCTCTGCCGCCAAGAACGCTTTGAATTCATCTTGTGTGCTGGCTTGTGCTTCTACGCCCAAACCGGCAAAGCGGTCTTTCAAATCGGGGTTGGCCATGATCTTGACCAGCGCATCGTGGTAGCTCTCCACAATGGCTTTGGAGGTGCCTGTGGGTAGGTACACGCCCCACCAGTTCACGGCCACCAAACCGGGCAAGCCTGCCTCTGCAAAAGTTGGGATGTCTGGGCTCATGGGTGAGCGCTTGGCGCTGGTGATGGCGAGGGCTCGCAAGCGACCAGTCTTGATGTGTTGGCTCACAGGCAAGGCGTCAGACACCATCATGTTGATTTGGCCTGCGATCAAATCGTTCACGGCCAAGCCACCGCCTTTGTAGGGCACGCCAATCATCTTCACGCCTGCTTGACGCATGATCAATTCACCGCCCAGGTGCGCCATGCTGCCGGCACCGCTGGTGCCAAAGTTCAAGACGCCGGGTTTGGCTTTTGCATCGGCCAGCAAATCTGCCAATGTTTTGTAGGGCGATGCGGCAGGTACCACCAAGATGTTGGGGCCGGTGGCGGTGAGCGAGACGGGGATGAAATCTTTCTCCATGCTGTAAGGCACTTTGGTGATCAGCGGGTTCACCGCCGCAGGGCCTAAGTTGCCCACCACAAAGGTGTAGCCATCGGCGGGTTGACGCGCTGCGAACTCCATGCCGATGGAGCCGGCTGCACCGGGTCGGCTTTCGATGATCACAGGTTGGCCCCAGTGCTCGCTGAGTTTTTGACCCATGATGCGGGCCATCAAATCTGAGCTGCCACCTGGTGGATAGGTCACCACCAATTTCACTGGTTTACTGGGAAAACTTTGAGCTTGTGCCAAAGATGCCATGCAAGAGATGGCCAGCGCCATCAGCCATGCACTGCGTTTGATAACGCCTGATCGCAAAACCGATTTCATTTTTTATCCTCTGTTTTCTTGGGGTAAGTCACGTACGTGTCGACAAACAAATCAACCTTCAAGTTATATTACAAAGAGTCAAAAATACAGAGAGTGATAACCCATGCTTCATGCGCCATCCCCCGCTTCACGTGCCGATCAAACCCTGTCACACAACATGAAATTGTTGGCCCACCATGAGCTCGCTGGCTTTGGTGGATTGGGCGAGGGCATGGGCATGCAGCTCACTTCGGACGGTCGCCGCATCTTGTGGTTGGCCCATGAATCAGCACCTAAAAACTTCTCAGGCGTGGATGTCACCGACCCGACAGCACCCAAGCTGATTGTGCAAACCGAACTGCCGCACATGAAGCTGCGTTCCAACTCACTGGACGTGGTGGGCAACACTTTGGTGGTGGCTTACCAAGCGTCTGAGGTTGGCATCAAGCCCGCCGGTGTGGACATTTTTGATGTGAGCATTCCTGAGACGCCGCGCTTGTTGTCGCACTTTGATTGCTCAGGTCCTCACTCACGTGGCGTGCACGCGGTGTGGTTTGTCGACGGCAAATACATCCACATGTCGTCCGGCGCATCCGATTTTCAGCCCCGCAATCCACTGGACGATCAGTTCTACCGCATCGTCGATATCTCCGACCCCACGAAGCCTTTTGAAGCGGGCCGCTGGTGGTACCCCGGCACGCGTGAAGGCGACGAGGCGCCACCGCCCGCACGTTTGCCCAAGCAGTTCGACACCGGTTTTCGCACCCACAACACCAATGTGTTTCCGGACCGTCCTGACCGTGCCTTTGTGGGTTACATCGACGGTGGTGCGGTGGTGCTCGACATCTCGGACATGAAAGACATCAAGGTGGTCTCCCAGTGGAACCACTCGCCACCTTTTAACGGCTTCACCCACACTGTTTTGCCTTTGTTCGATCGCGGCTTGTGGATCGTGAGCGACGAATGCGTGCAAGACAACGGCGCCGACTGGCCCAAGTTGGTGTGGGTCGTGGACGCCCGCAACGAAGCCAACCCAGTGCCCATTGGCACGTTCCCCGCGCCGTCGTTTGAGGCCTTCGCCAAACGCGGTGGCCGCTTTGGGGCCCACAACTTGCACGAAAACTTGCCGGGCCCCACCTCGTTTCGATCTGACACCATCATCGTGGGCTCGTTCTTCAACGCAGGCGTGCGTGTGTACGACACCCGCAACCCTTACCAAGTGCAAGAGATTGCGTACTTTGTGCCAGGCGCCCCCAGGCTGTCACCGGCCGGCGCGATTCAGTTGAACGATGTGTACGTCGACGACCGTCGCATTGTCTACACCGTGGACCGTTTCACCGGGGGCCTCTACATCCTTGAGATGAACATCTGAAGACCTGTCTGTGACTTGGCAACGCGACGCGCTGGCAGGAAAAATTCCTGTCACCCTCATCACGGGTTTTCTGGGCAGTGGCAAAACCACGCTGATTTCCAAATTGCTCAAGCACCCCGACATGCGGCGCGTGGCGGTGGTGATCAACGAAGTGGGCGAGATTGGCATTGACCATGACCTGGTCACCATGTCTTCCGAAAACATCACCTTGCTGGCCAATGGCTGCATTTGTTGTTCGGTGCGCACCGACTTGCAAGAAACCTTGCGTGACTTGTTTGCCCAGCGCCGTGTGGGCGAGGTGTTTGACTTTGACCGCGTGATCGTCGAGACCACGGGCTTGGCAGACCCAGCACCCGTGGTTCAAACCTTGGCCAGCGACACCTTGCTGGAAGCGCAGTACCGGCTCGATGGCTTGATCACTTTGGTCGACGGCGTGCTGGGCCTGGGACAAATTCAAGACCAAACCGAAGCGGTCAAACAAATCGCGATTGCCGACAAGGTGTTCATCACCAAGTCGGACTTGGCCGATGCACCGACCTTGCACGCTTTGCGGGAGGCCATTCACACCCTCAATCCCAGAGCCAGCATCGACAACTTGGTGAATGGCGAGATTGAACCCCAGGCCTTGATGGCTTTGGGGCTGGCCAGTGCGCGCGCGGGCCAACAGACCTTGCGATTTTTGGGCGAGGC
>CAITHK010000275.1 GCA_903892175.1 uncultured Burkholderiales bacterium
CACTGGTTTCCACCGGCCAACCCAGCACCTGCCAAATTTCGTATTTGGATTTGTCTTCGTTGGGGTAATCCGGGCGACTGCCTGGACGGGTGGGGTGCATCCACACGGGCATGTTGTGGACATTGGTGATGCGCTCGAAGATTTGAAAAATGTCGGGCTCGTCCAAGGCTTTGCCGTTCACGCTGGACAAAATTTGTACGCCCTTGGCACCGAGCTTTTCAATCGCGTAGTCCATCTCTTCGAGGGCTGCCGCGGGGTTGTTCATGGGCAGCGAGGCGACAAAGGTTGGGAACTTGTCGGGCCACTGGCGACAAATCTCAGCCATACCTTCGTTGGCGACGCGCGCGTAGCCGGGGGACACATCGGGCCCACCCAGCATCTCGGGTGAGGGCACGGCCAGCGAGATGACTTGCTGCACGTCAGGGAAACCGTTGAGCATCTCGACGCGAGCGGGCATGTCCCAGAGCATGCGCAAGTTGCTCATGCGTTTGATCATGCCGGGTTCTTTGCCGTGCTGTTTGACCAGTTCCACATAGGCGAGAGGCATGACATGGTTGTAGATGTCGATTTTGGTGTTGTTCACAGGATCAGTCACGGGCAGTCTCTGGTCGGGTTGGAGGTGAAAGTTGGAGAAATGAAAGCGCTGGGTTGATGGACGTTGGGGTCATGGACGGATGTTTTGGTCCATCCAGGTGGCCAGCCAAGCGCCAATTTGCAAGCTGTGTTTGTCTTGCATCAGCATGTGCGAGGCGCCGGGCAGGCCCACTTGGGTCAGCTCAATTTGTTGTGCTTTGCCCCCGGCTTGGTTGACTGCCGAGACAAACTCACGGCACAGCTTCAAGCGCGGCGCCCAACGTGGGGAAAGCTCGACATAGTCGCCCCACAACACCAAGATGGGCATGCCCAAGTAGGGCTTGAGGTCACCCTTGGGGTCTGGGCAGGCGCCGGGCTCCACCGCTACGATGCCTTGGATGCCACGGGTGTCGAGCGCTGCGGTTTGAAATGGAAAGATGCCTGACTGCGAATGGCTCATCAGCACCGCGCCTTTGAGTTGCTGCGCCAACTGCGACAGGGCAGGCACCGTGGGGTTGGGGGTGGGCAAGGCGTTGAGCCAATCGGGCACCATTTGTTTGAAGAACTCTTCTTTGGCCTCGAGGGGGAACTGCATGCCTGGGAAGACCTCGGGGTACTTGGCGCCAAAACGAAAGATCGCCCACGCACCTTCTTGTGACGCCCCAAACACCTGCGGCAGCGTGTCGGTGGCGGCCTTGCCCGCTTTGACTTGCACGATGGCCGAGGGGTTGGCGGCCGATCTGCCGCGTGAGACTTGGTCGATCACATACGTGGGGTAGCCACGGCGCACAAACAACTCATCCCAGCCCATGCGCCCGTCGGGTGTGGACTCCCAGGTTTTGCCTGTCAGGCAGCAGCCGTGGATCAACACCAAGGGGGGGCGCTTGGCGGCCACCGGTTCTTGGTAGCGCACATACATTTGCTCCACCGCGATGGTGCCCGACGGGGCGTAAGCGGGCAGCAGCGACAGGTGGGCCGATTCGATGTTGCGTCCACCCACAAAGAAACTGCCTTGTTTGGCGATGGTGAGGGGGCCGCTGTCGGCGGTGGAAGTAGGGGCGCTGGCGCATCCGCTGAGGGCCAGCGCGGCCACGGTTGCCGCCAGCGCGGCCATGATCTGTTTCATCGTGTCTCCTTTTTCCACAATATATGAGAGACCGCCGCAGTGCCTTGTAACCTTCATGACTGTCTGTGGGGTGCGCTTGCGCCATCATGCGCGCACACAACAACAGGAGGACACCGATGATGCGTCATCTCACGCAAGCAGCTTGGGCTTTGGGCTTGGGTTTGAGCTTAGGGCTGGGGGCTTTGACCGCGCAGTCGCAGACATTCCCCACCAAGCCGGTGCGGTTGGTGATTCCATTTGCCCCTGGTGGCAGCACCGACGCCAGTGCGCGCATCATCCAGGACAAGCTCAGCACCTTGTGGGGCCAGCCCCTCGTCATCGACACCAAGCCCGGTGCCAATACCATCATTGGCACCGACTTGGTGGCCAAAGCCCCAGGCGACGGCTACACCTTGTTGCTGACCTCCACCGCCTATGTGGTCAACCCCAGCATGTACCAAAAGCTGCCCTATGACCCCATGAGCGACTTCATGCCGGTGACCATGGTGTCCGTCTCGCCGTTTGCCTTGGTGACGCCCGTGGCCAGTTCAATCAAGTCGATCAAAGATGTGTTGGCCATGGAACGCGCCAACGTGGGGAGCTTGGCGTTTGGGGTGTCAGACTCCAGCGCTGCGCTGTCGGGACATTTGCTCAACATGATGGGCAAGATCCACATGCAAAGCGTGTCGTACAAGGGCGCAGGTCCTTTGATGACCGACTTGGCCGGTGGCCATGTGCCCTTGGGCATGGCCGCCGTGAGTTCGGTGCAATCCCAAGTGCGCGCAGGGCGTGTGCGCATCTTGGGGGTGGGCGCTTCCAAGCCATCGCCCTTGTTTCCAGATGCGCCCACCATTGCGGCGGACATCCCGGGGTATGAGGCCATCTCATGGTTTGGATTGTTCGCGCCCAAGGGTACGCCCAAAGACGTGGTGGCCAAGATCCAACGCGACGTTGCCACGGTCTTGAAAGACCCCGAGATTCAAAAACGTTTCTTTGACATTGGCGCCGAAGTGGGCGGTCAAAGCAGCGACGACTTTGCCGTCCGTGTGCGCAGCGACATGGACTTGTGGGCCAAGGTGGCCAAGTCTGCTGGCATCAAACCCGAATAACACCTTTTAGAGGACTCATACACATGGATTTCAAAACCGAAGTGCGCGACGGCATGCGCATCGACTGGGATGTGCCCATCGTCATGGACGATGGCTTGGTGCTGCGCGCTGACGTGTTTCGCCCCATCGCTGAAGGCCGTTATCCGGTCATCATGACCTACGGGCCCTACGGCAAAGGCGTGGCGTTTCAAGAGGGCTACAAAACCTCGTGGGAGATCATGTGCCGCGAAAACCCCGATGCGGTGTCTGGCACCACCAACCAGTACGCCAACTGGGAAGTGGTAGACCCTGAGAAATGGGTGCCCGATGGCTTTGTGTGTTTGCGCGTGGACTCACGCGGCGCCGGCCGCTCACCCGGTTACTTGTGCCACAACAACGACCGCGAGCAGCAGGACTACCACGACTGCATCGAGTGGGCGGCCGTGCAAGCTTGGTCCACTGGCAAGGTGGGGCTCAACGGCATCTCGTATTACGGCGCCAACCAATGGCGTGCAGCGGCCATGCAGCCGCCGCACTTGGCCGCGATTTGTGTGTGGGAAGGCTGGCATGACAACTACCGTGACGGCAACCGCCACGGCGGCATCTTGTGCAGTTTTCGCAAGAACTGGCAAGACATGCAAGTCAAAACTGTGCAGCACGGCGTGGGCGAGCGTGGGCGCAAGCATCCGGTCACAGGCGAACTGGCGTGTGGGCCAGAAACGCTGAGCGAAGAAGAGCTGATCAACAACCGCGAAAACATGGCCGCACAGCTGTTGGCCCATGAGTGGGATGGCCCTTACTACCGCGAGCGTTCGGCCAATTTGGCCCGGGTGCAAGTGCCCTTGTTATCAGCCGCCAACTGGGGTGGCCACGGTCTGCATTTGCGCGGCAACCTGGAAGGTTTTGTCGGCGCGGCCTCGACCCAAAAATGGTTGGAAGCGCATGGCGGTTCGCACTGGGCGCCGTTTTACACCGACTACGGTGTGAACATGCAAAAGAAGTTCTTCAACTACTTTTTGAAGGGCGAGCAAAACGGCTGGGACCAAGAGCCACGCATCCGTTTGCAGGTGCGTCATCCCGGCGAAAAATTTGTCGAGCGCCACGAAACCGAATGGCCGCTGGCGCGCACGCAGTGGACCCACTTCTTCCTCAACCCGCACGACATGTCCTTGTCGCGCACGCCTGTGCAGGCATCGGGCAGCGTGACCTACGATGCCATGGGTGAGGGCGTGACTTTCTCGACGCCACCACTGACCGAGCCGATGGAGTTGACCGGGCCCTCCGCGCTCAAACTGTTCTTGTCGTCGAGCACCGTCGACGCCGATGTGTTTGCCGTGCTGCGCGTGTTTGACCCGCAAGGCGTGGAGGTGGTGTTTCAAGGCGCCTTGGATCCACACAGTCCGATCAGCTTGGGTTGGTTGCGCGCCTCGCACCGCAAGCTCGATGCCGCCCGCTCGCTGCCGTACCGTCCCTTTCACAGCCATGACGAAAAACAAGCGCTGGTGCCAGGGCAAGTGGTCGAGTTGGACGTGGAAATTTGGGCCACCTGCATTGTGGTGCCTGTGGGTTACCGCGTGGCGCTGACCTTGCGTGGCAAAGACTACGAGTGGGACGGCCCAGCGGCCAGTTTGTCCAACATGAAGCACCCGATGAAAGGCTGCGGCCCCTTTGTGCACGACGACCCCGAGGACCGCCCCCTGGAGGTGTTTGGTGGCCAAGTGACCTTGCACTTTGGCGCCGACCAATCCGCCAGCGTGTTGTTGCCGGTGATTCCTGCGGCGTCATGACGCCACGGGTTGAGGCAGTCGCGGATGGGATAAACGTGAATGTTCGGAAAAATTCACATGTGTACAGTTGAATTTTTTCAAAGCCCCCTATGAGAACTCCCCATGTCTTGATCGCTGGCGCCGGCCCAGTTGGCTTGGTGTCAGCCTTGGTGCTGGGCAGCGCAGGATTGCGCGTCACGGTGGTCGAGGCCGCAGATGCGCTGAACGCTGACCTGCGCGCCTCCACCTTTCATCCCCCTACCTTGGACATGTTGTCGCGCTACGGCTTGACGGATGCGTTGATCGCGCAAGGTTTGGTGGCACGCTACACCCAGCAGCGTGACAGAAAAGAAGGACTGATTGCCGAATTCGACATGCACACCCTCAAGGGGGACACCGACTTTCCATTTCGGGTGCAGTGCGAACAGTGGAAGCTGACGCAACTGATCAAGACCCAACTCGATCTCATGCCCGATGTGACGCTGTTGTTTGGCACACGCATAGAAGGCATCACCCAGACCGACAGCCAGGTGGTGGCCACCTTGAGCACCCAGGGGCAGAGCCATGTCTTGGAGGCGGATTACTTGATTGGCGCGGATGGTGCGTCTAGCGCGGTTCGCAAAAGCCTGGGGATTGAGTTTGAAGGCTTCACCTACCCCGAGCGCTTTTTGGTGGTCTCCACCGAATTTGAGTATGCAGACCACTTGCCGCATTTGTCGTATGTGAATTACTGCTCGGACCCGCACGAATGGTGCGTCTTGCTGCGCGTGCCCACGCTGTGGCGCGTGTTGTTTCCCACCCGGGTCGACGAGAGCGATGAAGAGGTCATGGGCGACGTCTCGGTGCAAAAACGCTTGCAAGACTTGCTGCCCCAATCCACGCCGTATGAGACGGTGCATCGCACCCTGTACAAAGTGCACCAGCGGGTGGCCAAGCACTTCCGCCAGCAGCGGGTGTTCTTGGCCGGAGACGCGTCGCACATCAACAATCCACTGGGTGGCATGGGCATGAATGGCGGGGTGCACGACGCCATGAACCTGTGCGACAAATTGTTGGCGGTGTTGCAGCGGGGTGAGAGCGAGTCAGTGCTCGATCGCTACGAACGACAGCGTCGCACCATTGCCATTGAGTACATAAATGCCAGCACCGCGCGCAACAAAAAAGAAATTGAAGAGCGCGATCCAGCCGTGCGCCAAAAGACCCACGATGCCTTGCGAGCGATTGCGGCCGATCCGGTGGCCTCGCGCACTTACCTGAGAAAAACATCCATGATTGACGCCCTGACCCGGGCGGAGGCGATTGCATGAACCCGATCCACAACACACGACCCACGGCCGCTCAACGCCGAGCTTTGTTGCGCAGTCGCATCCAAAAAGGCGAGCTGGTCATCGCGCCTGGTGTGTTCGAGATGGTGTCTGCCACCATGGCCGATCGCATGGGCTTTGATGCCTTGTACATGACGGGTTATGGCACCGTGGCTTCTTATTTGGGATTGCCCGATGCGGGATTGGCCAGTTATGCCGACATGGTCAACCGGGTACAGCAGTTTGCCAGCATCACCACCACCCCCATGATTTGCGATGCAGACACTGGCTTTGGTGGCTTGCTCAATGTGATGCACACGGTGCGCGGCTATGAGGCTGCGGGCGCTTGTGCCATTCAGTTGGAGGACCAGGAGTTCCCCAAAAAGTGCGGTCACATGCTGGGTCGGCGGGTCATCCCGGCCCAACAAATGGCTGACAAAATTCGCGTCGCCGTGGAGAGCCGCAGTGACCCCAACTTTTTGATCATTGCGCGCACCGATGCACGCACCACCCTCGGTTTGGATGAAGCCATGCGTCGTGCCGAGATGTACGCTCGCGCTGGCGCTGATTTGTTGTTCATCGAAAGCCCCGAGTCGGTGCAAGAGATGGCCAAGATCACGCGTGCCTTTGACTTGCCCTTGGTGGCCAACATGGTGGAGGGTGGTCGCACGCCTGTGCTCACGCACGAAGAGCTCAAATCGCTGGGGTATGGCTTGGCGATCTTTCCGGCCACCGCCTTTTTGGCCGCTGGCGCCGCTTTTGAGGGGGTGTACAACAGCTTGAAGGCGGATGGGTCCAGCACAAAAACTCAAGTCCCTCTGTACGAATTCCAGAGGTTTTCCCAGTTGATGGGCTTTGACTGGGTGTCTGAGTTTGACCAAGCGCACGCGCAAAAAGACTGAGCGCAGCATGGACAAGCACCAAATTTACCAACACCAAGGTTTGGGTGGCAGCTCTGGCATTGGCAAGCGTTGCGCCCTCGTGCTGGTGGACTTTGTGAATGGCTTTGTCGACGTGGACCAGTTGGGCGGCCCCCACATTGAGAAGGCGGCTGAGCACACGCAGGCTTTGTTGGCTTGGTTTCGAGCGCGCCAACTGCCCGTGGTGCACACCCGGGTGGTGTTTGAAGACGATGGGGCTAACCACAATGTGTTCGCGTTGCGTGTCAAACCACTGCAACAACTCACCGAGTGTGCGCATGCCTCTCAGATCGTGGACCCACTCAAGCCTCAAGCGGGTGAGTGGGTGATCCGCAAACAATCTGCTTCGGCTTTTTTTGACACTGGACTGGCTGCTTGGTTGCATCTGCGCGGCGTGGACACAGCCGTCATCGTGGGATGCACCACCAGTGGCTGTGTGCGGGCCACGGTGGTGGACGCCATGCAACACAACTTCAAAACTGTGGTGATCAGCGATTGCGTGGGGGACCGTGCCATCGAGCCGCATGACGCCAATCTGTTTGACATGCAGCAAAAGTATGCCGACGTCATGACGCGAGACAGTTTCATAGACCAACTTGAAAGAAGGTGATTCGCATGACAGACCATTTGGGCTACCGCAAAAAACTGGGCGCCTTGGGGCCATCGACCAACACCATCGTTCAGCCTGATTTTGATGATCTGCGACCCGTGGGCGTGACCAACCACTACAGCCGAATCGTCATTCCCAACAACCCGGTCAATGACGACGCGAGTTTTTTGCGCTTGGTGGAAAGCATCAATGCAGCCACGGTCGATGCAGTGGACGTGTTGCGCACCTGCGAGATGGACTACATGGTCATGGGCATGTCTGCTGCCACCTTTTGGAATGGGCGTGATGGCGCATCGAAGTATCTGGACAAGTTGACCGACCGCGCCCAGGTGGGCGTTTCTTGTGGCTCGTTTGCCACCGAGGCGGCCTTAAATGTGTACAAAGCCAAACGCATCGCCTTCATGTCGCCTTACTTTGAAGTGGCCAATGCGCAGGTCAGGCGCTTCTTCCAAGACTGTGGTTTCACCGTGGTGCGCGATCTGTGTTTGCAGCGTCCAAGCCCCGTCCAAATTGCCCATACCACCGACGAGATGTGCCGCCAGGCGATTCGCCAACTCGACGGCGATGATGTCGATGCCATTGTGCAGGTCGGCACCAACCTCTCCATGATCCGCATGGCCGCTGCCGCTGAGTTGTTTCTTGGCAAACCGGTCATTGCCATCAACACCGCGACCTACTGGCATGCCTTGCGCGCCGTGGGCATCACGGACAAGAAGGCCGGTTTTGGCACTTTGCTGGAACACCATTGATCCATTGACTCATTGATCGATTGATGCATTCATGCATCGAGCGATCGCCCTTTGCTTTATCTTGGAGAACCCATGCGCATGACACGTCACTTTTTTGTGTGTTTGGTTTTGTTGGGCTTGGTGGGCATGACGCCAACCACCAGGGCAGAAACGTTCCCCAGTAAAAAACTGGTGATCGTGGTGCCCGCCTTGACAGGCAGCTCCGATGTGTTTGCCCGTGCCATGGCGCAGCGTTTGGCACCTGCCTTGGGGCAACCGGTGGTGGTTGAACAAAAGCCAGGCGCTGGCACCAACATCGGCAACGACTTTGTGGCGAAATCTGCACCCGACGGCCACACCTTGCTGATCAACGGTTTGCCCCTGGTCACCAACCAGGCCTTGTACGCCAAGTTGCCCTACGACACCTTGCGTGACTTGACGCCGGTGATCGAGGTGGCAGAGGTGCCCAATGTGATCACCGTACCTGCCTCGCTGCCCATCAGCACCCTGCGTGAGTTGGTGGACATGGCCAAGAAAGAGCCGGATCGTTTCAACTACGGCACGCCAGGTGCTGGGAGCTCAGGGCATTTGTCGGCCGAGCTCTTGAGTGTCAAGAGTGGAGCCAAGTTCACCCATGTTCCGTACCAAGGCAATGCACAAGCGACCAATGACCATTTGGGCGGGGTCTTGCAAGTGGGCTTCATCAACTTGCCGGTGGGCTTGCAGTTCGTCAAGGCTGGCCGCCTCAAAGCGTTGGCGGTGACCAGCTCTAAGCGCAGCCCGCTCTTGCCTGATGTGCCCACGGTGGCCGAGGCGCTGAACATGCCCGACTATGAGTTGACGGGTTGGTTTGGCATCATGGTGCCCAGCAAAACACCGCCTGAGGTGGTGACGCGTTTGAACCTGGAGATTGGCAAAGTGCTGAGCGACCCCAGCTACATCGAGATCGTCAAGGCGGCGGGTGGCACGGTGCTGGGTGGCACTGCGGCTCAGTTTGAGGCCCGCATGCGTCGCGATGCGGTGAGGTTGTCTGAGGTGATCCGGATCACGGGTGCCAAAGCCAATTGAGTAGTGATGAGGAGAAACATGCATGTCAGCGATTTTTGACCAGCACCTAGACAAAACCCCGGCCAACTTTGTGGCGCTGTCTCCAGTCAGTTTTGTGGAGCGCAGTGCCGAAGTCTTTGCGGATTTGACCGCGGTGATCCACGGTGAGCGGCGCTACACCTGGGCGCAAGTGCGCGAGCGCTCCGCGCGCTTGGCGGCTGCCTTGGCGGGCGCAGGTGTACAACGCGGCAGCACCGTCAGTGTGATGCTCTCCAACACCCCCGAGATGGTGGAGGCGCACTACGCTGTGCCCGCACTCAACGCGGTGCTCAACACCCTGAACACCCGCCTCGATGCCCACTTGCTGGCGTGGCAGATGAACCACTGCGAAGCCACGGTCTTGATCACCGATCTTGAGTTTTCCGCCACGGTGGCGAAAGCTTTGCAAATTCTCAAAGAGGAATTTCAGCGCGAGCTGCTGGTGATTGATGTCTGCGACAGCGAGTACACCGGGGCTGGCCAGCGTGTGGGCGCCCACGATTACGAAGCCTGGTTGGCGCAGCATCCGCCCGTGGATCAACTGCAAGGCCCCCGCGATGAATGGGATGCGATCGCGG
>CAITHK010000276.1 GCA_903892175.1 uncultured Burkholderiales bacterium
CACAGCCTGGCAGTGCCTGGCTGGTGCGTCCTGACCAACATGTGGTGGCGCGTTGGCGCGGCATCCACCGCGACGCCATCGCCGCCGCGCGTGACCGTGCCACGTGCAATGCTTGACGCTTGGAGCCCGCCATGACACAGACCTTGAACCTCGCCCCCAACTTCAATGAGCCCGGCAAGCGCTACTTTCGCGACTTCACGCCGGGCGATGATTTTTACCAAGCCCTGATCGACACCCACCGGGGCCTGAGTGACGCACAAAGCGCCTTGGTCAATGCCAAGCTCATCTTGCTGCTGGCCAACCATGTGGGTGACATGCACGTGCTGCGCGAGGCTTTGAACCTGGCGCGTGCCGATGTGGCCGCAGACCCTCAACCTTGACAGGAGAACCTCCATGAAAATCAGCCGAATTCACCACGTGGCCTACCGCTGCCTCGACGCCAAAGCCACGGTGGAGTGGTACGTCAAACACCTCCACATGGACTTTGTGTTGGCCATTGCCGAAGACCAAGTGCCCAGCACCCACGCGCCCGACCCCTACATGCATGTGTTCCTCGATGCGGGCCAAGGCAATGTGCTCGCGTTTTTTGAATTGCCCAACTCACCCGCCATGGGGCGTGACACCAACACCCCCGAGTGGGTGCAGCACTTGGCGTTCAAGGTGGACACCGTGGCTGAATTGGAAGAAGCCAAAGCCCGCTTGCAAGCGGCAGGCATTGCGGTGGTGGGCGTGACCGACCACACCATTTTCAAGAGCATTTATTTCTTCGACCCCAACGGCCACCGCCTCGAATTGGCATGTGACATTGGCACGCCAGACATGTACCAAAAGCTTGACGATGTGAAATGGGCGATGCTACAAGAGTGGAGCCAAACCAAGCGCGCGCCCAAGCATGCCGCCTGGATGCACGAGAAAGAGTTGGTTTAAGGCTTCGCCGTCTTGGGTTTGAAGCTGCAGTAGTCGGACACCGCACACTGCCAGCACAAGGGCTTGCGGGCTTGGCACACATAGCGGCCATGCAAGATCAACCAATGGTGCGCGTCCACCAAGTATTCGGGTGGAATGCGCTTCATCAGCTTCATCTCCACCTCATACGGTGTTTTGCCGGGGGCCAGCCCCGTGCGGTTGCCCATTCTGAAAATGTGTGTGTCCACCGCCATGGTGGGTTCGCCAAACGCCACGTTCAACACCACGTTGGCGGTTTTGCGACCCACGCCGGGCAGGGCTTCAAGGGCTTCACGTGTGCGCGGCACCACAGACTGGTGTTGTTCCACCAAGATGCGACAGGTCTCCATCAGGTGACGGGCTTTGCTGCGGTACAGACCAATGGTCTGGATGTAACGCTCCAACCCTTCAAGCCCTAAATCCAAAATTTGTTGCGGCGTGTTGGCCACCGGAAACAGCTTGCGTGTGGCTTTGTTCACCCCCACATCGGTGGCTTGCGCACTCAGCAGCACCGCGGTGAGCAACTCAAACACGCTGGTATATTCCAACTCGGTATTGGGCTGCGGATTGGCTGCTTTCAGCGTCGCAAAAAATGGCTCAATGTGCTCTTTTTTCATATTCCATCGAATCAATTGGGGTCAGAACCCAATTATCTTCTTATGCAATTTGCCGACCGCCTCAACAACGTAGAAACCTCAGCCATTCGTGAATTGTTCAAGCTGTTAGGCAAGCCCGGCATCATCAGTTTTGCCGGTGGGTTTCCAGACAGCGCCATGTTTGACGTGGACGGCATTCGCGAAGCCAGCGCCCGAGCCCTGAGCGAAGAGCCCGGTGCTGCTTTGCAATACGGCGCTACCGAAGGCTACAACCCTTTGCGCGAACAGTTGGCGCACTTCATGGCCAGCAAGGGCGTGACAGGTTTGTCGCCCGAAGGCTTGATCGTGACCACCGGCAGCCAGCAGGCGCTGGACTTGATTGCCAAGACCTTGCTCAACCCAGGCGACGTGGCGCTGGTGGAGGGCCCCACATTTTTGGCCACCATCCAGTGCTTCCGTTTGTATGGTCCGCACGTGTTGGGTGTGCCCATTGACGCCGACGGCGTGCAAGTGGACAAACTCGAAGAGATGATCGTGCAGCACCGCCCCAAGCTGGTGTATTTGATTCCCACCTTCGGCAACCCCAGCGGTGCCATGCTGAGTTTGGAGCGTCGTTTGCGCGTGCTTGAACTGGCTGTGAAATACCAGACCGTTGTGGTGGAAGACGACCCCTACGGCGACTTGTACTTTGGTGATGCGCCGCCGCCTTCGTTGTTGGCCTTGAGCGACCGCGTGCCGGGCAGCCGTGAGTGGTTGGTGCATTGCGGCTCGCTGAGCAAGGTGTTGTCGCCCGGCTTGCGTTTGGGCTGGATGATTGCGCCGCCCGAGTTGTTGGCACGCGCCACCATGTGCAAGCAGTTCAGCGATGCACACACATCAACGTTTGCGCAAGCCACGGCTGCCCAGTACCTGAAGGCGGGCCGCATGCCCGCCACACTCGCCACCGTGCGCCGTGTGTATGGTGAGCGTGCACACGCCATGGGCGAAGCGCTGCGCCGTGAAATGGGTGACGCCTTGAGCTTCACCCAACCGCAAGGCGGTTTGTTTTTCTGGGCCAATCTCACAGGTGTCGGTGGCAAAGTGAAAGACGGCAACGAACTGGCCAAACGCGCCATTGAAAAAGGGGTGGCCTTTGTGCCAGGTGCGCCGTTCTTTGCCAACGACCCAGACACCAGCGCCATTCGATTGAGTTTCGCCACCGCCGATGTGGCCAAGATTCAAGAGGGCATTGCGCGGTTGGGAACGGCGCTGTGATTTAAGATGATTCGCATACGAGGGGACGCCATGGAACTTCACGAATTGACCCAACTCTCAACGCAAGATCGCTTACAGGCGATGGAGTTGCTGTGGCAGTCATTCACTGAGCAACAAATCGATGATCTGATTCCAGCATGGCACCAGCAAGTGCTGAATGATCGAATGGCCCGCATGCAAGCTGGGGTTGAAAAAACAACGCCATGGCAGACCGCAAAAGACCGCCTGCGTGAGCTGACCCGAGCTGCGACCTGATCGGCGTTGGCGCAGCGGAGAAATCCTTTTGAATGGCTGTAACAGCATCCGCATCACAGATGCTGCGCAAGACGATTTATTGGCTGGCTTTTGGTTTTATCAGGCTCAGCTTGTGGGTTTGGGCTCCTACTTTCTTGATAGCTTATCGGCAGACATTGACTCGCTCATCATTCATGCTGGTGTTCATGTCAACAGCAACGGTGTTTACCGCAGTCTTGGAAGCCGTTTTCCCTACGCCATTTACTATCTACTTCAAAGTGATGTGGTCACTGTGATCGCAGTTTTAGACACCAGACGTGCCCCCGCTTGGACGCGTTCGAAACTTGCCACGCGCTAGGTATTAACTTTCGGCTTGGTTGCTCAAAACACCCATCACTGCCAGCCAACCGGCTTGGGCCTTCGGGCCTGCTTGGTCAAAAGCCGCTTGCAGCTGCTTGACTTGGGTGCCGGTCAGTTGTGCTTCTAGCTGGGCGCCTGCTTTGGTCAGTACCAATTGGCGCACGCGCCCGTCATGGGCGGCGGTGTTATTGGCGATTGAGCGCGGCGTGGCGTTCATGCCGGGAGAGCCGTTCATGCCCACACCCACGCAGGGCACAGGCCAGCTGCGCTTGAATTTCAGCCATGCCAACCAAGAGCAAACCGAACGTGGCTTGGCGGTGCTGGCCGAGTTGGTTCAAGCCCAAGTCGTGGGTGTTTAGCCCGTGTGTGCCTGGTAGGCTGCGGCGTCCATCAAGCCATCAAGTTCGTTGGCGTCACTCAACTGCACTTTGTAAAACCAGCCTGCCCCTTCGGGGTCGCTGTTGGCCAAGGACGGGTCGGCACGCAAGGCTTCGTTGACTTCTGTGATGGTGCCACTGGCGGGCATGTGCACGTCGGCGGCCGCTTTGACCGACTCGACCACACCGGCCACGCTGCCTTGCGCAAAGGTTTTACCCACCTCTGCGAAGTCGACAAACACGATGTCGCCCAGGGTGTCTTGGGCATGGGTGGTGATGCCGACCGTGGCCGAGCCGCCGTCGATGCGAACCCAGGTGTGTTCTTGGTGGTATTTGTGGGTCATAACAATCACATGCCGCTGTAGTTGGGGCCACCACCGCCTTCGGGTGTGACCCAGACGATGTTTTGGGTGGGGTCTTTGATGTCGCAGGTTTTGCAATGCACGCAGTTTTGCGCGTTGATTTGCAAACGGTCTGAGTTGTCTTCGTTCTTGACGTATTCGTACACACCGGCAGGGCAGTAGCGGCTCTCGGGTCCTGCGTATTGCGCCAGGTTGATGTGCACGGGCACGGTGGCGTCTTTGAGCGTCAGGTGCGCGGGCTGGTTTTCTTCGTGGTTGGTGTTGCTGATGAACACCGAGCTCAGGCGGTCAAAGGTGAGCTTTCCGTCGGGCTTGGGGTAATCAATCTTGGCGCACTCGTTGGCGCGCTTGAGGCTCAGGTGGTCCGGCTTGTGGCCATGCAGGGTCCACGGTGGCGTGTCGATGCCGATTTTGGGCAACAGCCATTGTTCAATGCCGGTCATCAGGGTGCCCACGGTCATGCCCTTTTTGAACCAGAGTTTGAAGTTGCGGTACTTGTCCAGCTCGCGGGCCAGCCAGCTGGCTTCAAAGGCCTGGGGGTAGGCGCTCAATTCGTCGCTGCTGCGGCCTGCAGCCACGGCTTCAAACGCAGCTTCACCCGCCAAGGCGCCGCTCTTGATGGCGGCATGGCTGCCCTTGATGCGGGCGGCGTTGAGGTAGCCCGCATCGCAGCCAATCAATGCCCCACCTGGGAACACCGTTTTGGGCAAGGCCTGAGGCGTGCCGTTGTTGATGGCGCGTGCACCGTAGCCAATGCGTTTGCCGCCTTCCAGGTGGGCGCGAATCGCGGGGTGCGTTTTCCAGCGCTGCATTTCTTCAAAGGGGCTGAGCCAGGGGTTTTGGTAGTCCAGGCCAAGCACAAAGCCCAGGGTGACTTTGTTGTCTTCCAGGTGGTACAAAAAGCCGCCACCAAAGGTGTCGTCTTGCATCGGCCAGCCTGAGGTGTGCACCACCAAGCCGGGCTTGGCTTTGGCGGGGTCGACTTCCCACAACTCTTTGATGCCGATGGCGTAGGTCTGCGCGTCGCGGCCTTCGTTGAGTTTGTAGTTGGCAATCACTTGCTTGCCCAAGTGGCCGCGCGCGCCTTCGGCAAACACGGTGTACTTGGCATGCAGTTCCATGCCGAGCTGGAAGTTGTCGGTGGGTTCACCGTCTTTGCCAATGCCTAGGTTGCCGGTGGCCACGCCCTTGACTGAAGCTACACCGCCATGTGCGGCAGCATCGTCGTTGTAGAGCACTTCGGCGGCGGCAAAGCCTGGAAAGATTTCCACGCCAATCGACTCGGCGTGTGCCGCCATCCACTTGACCACGTTGCTCAATGACACCACATAGCAACCGTCGTTGTGGAAGTTGCGTGGCATCAACCAGTTGGGGGTGCGGGTGGCGCCGGTTTCGGTCAGCATCAGCAAGTCGTCACCGGTGACTTCTTGGTTCAAGGGGCAACCCAGTTCTTTCCAGTTTGGAATCAACTCGGTCAGTGCTTGGGGGTCCATGACCGCGCCTGACAAGATGTGCGCGCCGGGCTCAGAGCCTTTTTCAAGCACCACCACCGATACGTCTTTGCCGTTTTCGTTGGCCAGTTGTTTGATGCGAATGGCCGTGGCCAATCCACCAGGTCCGCCACCGACCACGACCACGTCGTATTCCATGGCTTCACGCGGACCGAACTGGGTGAGGATGTCTTGTGGGGTCATGTGGAGAGTCTCAAGCAGTTGTCAGAATTGCGACTGATTTTATGCGGTGTCATCGGGTGGCCTACATGCGTGCTTGTCATAATGAAACGACACAACAGCAGGAGGCATTCATGGCATACAGCATTGATTTATCAGGACGCGTGGCTTTGGTCACGGGCGCATCCAGCGGCTTGGGCATGCAGTTTGCCAAAACGCTCTCTCGAGCGGGCGCTGCGGTGGTGCTTGCCAGCCGGCGCATTGAAAAGCTCAAAGCTTTGCGGGCAGAGATTGAAGCCGAAGGCGGTGACGCCCATGTGGTGGCCTTGGACGTCACTGATTTGGACAGCATCAAGTCTGCCGTGGCCCATGCGGAGACCGAGGTCGGCAGCATCGACATCTTGGTCAATAACTCGGGTGTGAGCACCATGCAGCGCGTGCAAGACATCAGCGAAGAAGACTTTGACTTCATCTTTGACACCAACGTCAAAGGCTCGTTCTTTGTGGCGCAAGAAGTGGGCAAGCGGATGTTGGCGCGCGCCAAGGGTTCAGCACCTGGCAGCTACACCGGTGGGCGCATCATCAACATTGCGTCCGTCGGTGGCCTCAAAGTTTTGCCTCAGATCGGCGCTTATTGCATGAGCAAAGCCGCCGTGGTGCAAATGACCAAGGTGTTGGCGATGGAGTGGGGCCGTTTTGGCATCAACGTGAACGCCATTTGCCCCGGCTACATCGACACCGAGATCAACCACCACCACTGGGAAACCGAGCAAGGACAAAAACTGATCAACATGTTTCCGCGCAAACGTGTCGGACAGGTGCAAGACTTGGATGCCTTGCTGGTGATGTTGGCCAGCGCTGAAAGCAACTTCATCAACGGTGCCATCATGACCGCAGACGATGGGTTTTCTTTATGAAGTTTGAAATCCCAGAGCACAAAAAACTGGTGCACCAAATGACGATCCCCATCCGATGGGGTGACATGGACGCCATGGGGCATGTGAACAACACCACGTATTTCCGCTACCTAGAGACCATCCGCATCGATTGGTTTCATGCCATTGGCACCGGCCCCGACCCCACAGGCTTTGGCCCGGTGATCGTGAATGCGTTTTGCAACTTTTACAAACAGCTCGAATACCCGGGCGATGTGTTGATGAAGATGTACACCAGCGACCCCGGGCGCACCACCTTTGAGTCGTGGGCTACCATGGAGCTGTCCAGCCAACCCGGGCTGATTTATGCGGCGGGTGGTGCCACCACCATCTGGGTGGACTTTCCCAAGCAAAAAGCCATTGAATTGCCCGATTGGGTGCGCGCCATTGTCACGCCCTGAGCGCGGGTCTGCGCTTGGCTCAGACGAGGGCGACCTACTTTTGTTTGGGTAGTCGGCCCATCACATAGAACTCGGGGTTGGGCATCATGCTGCTGAAGCTAGCCATGCGGTTGCTCAAGCCAAAAAAGGCGGTGATGGCGGCAATG
>CAITHK010000277.1 GCA_903892175.1 uncultured Burkholderiales bacterium
GCCAAAAAAGGCGAAGGCGAAGCTGTTGCCGCTTAAGGCCAGCTTCTCTGTATTAACCAATTGTTAGGAATTAAAAATGGCATTCGATAAAGACGCATTTTTGACCGCGCTCGACAGCATGACGGTCATGGAACTCAACGAACTGGTGAAAGCCATCGAAGAGAAATTTGGTGTGAGCGCTGCTGCAATGGCGGCTCCCGCTGCTGCTGGCGGTGGCGGTGCTGCTGCTGCTGAAGAGCAGACTGAATTCAACGTGATGTTGCTCGAAGCTGGCGCCAACAAAGTGTCCGTGATTAAAGCGGTGCGTGAATTGACAGGCCTGGGCTTGAAAGAAGCCAAAGACCTGGTTGACGGCGCCCCCAAGGCTGTGAAAGAAGGCGCATCTAAGGCTGACGCTGAAGCGGCCAAGAAAAAGCTGGAAGAAGCTGGTGCAAAGGCCGAACTGAAGTAATTCGGTTCATCCTTAAGGCTGGAGAGTCCCACAAGGACCTCCAGCCTTTGGTGCTTACAGAGCGCACCCAAAAGTCAATTGGCGTAGCCCATAGATTTTTGAGTGTCTTCTGACCCCAACTGCAGAAGATGCCTTGGTTCGGGTTGCGTGCAATGCGCAACCGTCCGCCAACGCTGGTAGAGGCCAGCCGCCAAGCCTGTTGCATGAAGCCCTGCGGTGTTTCATGCGGCAAACAGTTCTGAAAGATCAAGCCCGGAGATCTCATGGCCTATACATACACCGAACGCAAGCGCATCCGCAAGAGTTTCGGCAGCCGCGACAGCGTGCTGGAAGTTCCTTATTTGTTGCAGATGCAAAAAGACGCGTACACCGCCTTTTTGCAAGCCGACGTCGCGCCCAAGAAGCGTACCCAAGAGGGTCTACAAGCTGCTTTCGAAGCCGCTTTCCCTATCGTTTCGCACAACGGTTTTGTCGAGATGAAGTACCTCGAGTACAACTTGGCCAAGCCCGCCTTTGATGTGCGCGAATGTCAAACCCGTGGCCTGACGTTCTCGTCGGCTGTGCGTGCGCGCGTGCAATTGATCATTTATGACCGTGAGTCGTCAACCCCGCAGTCCAAAGTGGTCAAAGAAGTCAAAGAGCAAGAGGTCTACATGGGCGAAGTGCCTTTGATGACCGACAAAGGCTCCTTCATCATCAACGGCACCGAGCGCGTCATCGTGTCTCAGTTGCATCGTTCGCCTGGTGTGTTCTTTGAGCACGACAAGGGCAAGACCCACAGCTCGGGCAAGCTCTTGTTCAGCGCGCGGATCATCCCTTACCGCGGTTCATGGCTCGACTTCGAGTTCGACCCCAAAGACTTGCTGTATTTCAGGGTGGACCGTCGTCGCAAGATGCCCGTCACGATTTTGTTGAAGGCCATCGGCCTGACGCCAGAAACCATTTTGGCCAACTTCTTTGTGAACGACAACTTCCGCTTGATGGACACTGGCGCACAAATGGAATTTGTGGCCGAGCGTTTGCGCGGCGAAGTGGCGCGCTTTGACATCACCGACAAGTCGGGTCAAGTGGTTGTAGCCAAGGACAAGCGCGTGACAGCCCGTCACACACGCGAACTGGAGCAAACCAACACCACCCACATCAGCGTGCCAGAAGATTTCTTGGTGGGCCGTGTGGTGGCGAAAAACATCATCGACAGCGACACCGGCGAGTTGATTGCCCGCGCCAACGACGAGCTGACCGAAGCCTTGCTGAAAAAATTGCGCGAAGCAGGTGTGCAAGACTTGCAATGCATCTACACCAACGAATTGGACCAAGGCACGTACATGTCGCAGACGCTGCGCATCGACGAGACCGTGGACGAGTTCGCTGCACGTGTGGCCATCTACCGCATGATGCGTCCTGGCGAGCCGCCAACCGAAGACGCCGTGCAAGCCCTGTTCCAGCGCTTGTTCTACAACCCCGACACCTACGATCTGTCCCGTGTGGGTCGTATGAAATTCAACGCCAAGGTTGGCACCGCCGAATCGACAGGTCCGATGGTTTTGACCAACGACGACATCTTGTCGGTGGTGAAAATTTTGGTGGACTTGCGCAATGGCCGTGGTGAAGTCGACGACATCGACCACTTGGGCAACCGCCGCGTGCGTTGCGTGGGCGAATTGGCCGAAAACCAATACCGTACCGGTTTGGCACGTATCGAAAAAGCCGTGAAAGAACGTTTGGGTCAGGCTGAGCAAGAGCCGCTCATGCCGCACGACTTGATCAACTCCAAGCCCATCTCTGCGGCGCTCAAAGAATTCTTTGGCGCATCGCAGTTGTCGCAGTTCATGGACCAGACCAACCCATTGGCCGAGATCACCCACAAGCGCCGCGTGTCGGCCCTGGGCCCAGGTGGTTTGACCCGCGAACGTGCAGGCTTTGAAGTGCGTGACGTGCACGTGACCCACTACGGTCGCGTGTGCCCGATCGAAACACCTGAAGGTCCAAACATTGGCTTGATCAACTCATTGGCGCTTTACGCTCGTTTGAACGAGTACGGTTTCATTGAAACCCCTTACCGTCGTGTGGTCGACGGCAAGGTGACCATGGACATTGACTACCTGTCGGCCATCGAAGAAGGCAAGTACGTCATTGCCCAGGCCAACGCCACACTGAACAAAGACGGGCAACTCACGGGCGAACTGGTGTCTGCACGTGCCAACGGTGAATCCATCTTGTGCGGCGCGGAACGTATTCAGTACATGGACGTGTCACCCGCACAGATCGTGTCCGTGGCGGCATCGTTGGTGCCGTTCTTGGAGCACGATGATGCCAACCGCGCTTTGATGGGTGCCAACATGTCACGCCAAGCCGTGCCTGTGCTGCGTCCAGAAAAGCCGATGGTCGGCACCGGCATCGAGCGCGTCGCTGCGATCGACTCCGGTACCGTGGTCACGGCCAACCGCGGCGGTGTGGTCGACTATGTCGACGCCACCCGCGTGGTGGTGCGTGTGAACGACGTCGAAGCCTTGGCAGGTGAAGTGGGTGTGGATATCTACAACCTCATCAAGTACCAACGTTCCAACCAAAACACCAACATCCATCAGCGTCCCATCGTCAAGCGTGGCGACAAGATTGACAAGGGTGATGTGATTGCAGACGGCGCATCCACCGACCTGGGCGAAATCGCCATCGGCCAAAACATGCTGATCGCCTTCATGCCCTGGAACGGCTACAACTTCGAAGACTCGATTTTGATCAGCGAGCGTGTGGTGGCTGAAGACCGCTACACCTCGATCCACATCGAAGAACTCGTGGTGATGGCGCGCGACACCAAACTGGGTGCCGAAGAAATCACACGCGACATTCCTAACCTGGCTGAGCAACAACTCAACCGTTTGGACGACTCCGGCATCATCTACGTGGGCGCTGAAGTGCAACCCGGCGATACGCTGGTGGGCAAGGTCACACCCAAAGGTGAGACCACTTTGACGCCAGAAGAAAAACTGCTGCGAGCCATCTTTGGTGAAAAAGCCAGCGATGTGAAAGACACCTCGTTGCGGGTGAGCCAGGGCTCACAAGGCACTGTGATCGACGTGCAGGTCTTCACCCGCGAAGGCATCGTGCGTGACAAGCGTGCGCAGCAGATCATTGACGACGAACTCAAGCGTTTCCGCTTGGACTTGAACGACCAACTGCGCATCGTGGAAGCGGACGCCTTTGACCGTATCGAGAAATTGTTGAATGGCAAAACTGCCAATGGAGGCCCTAACAAATTGGCCAAGGGCAGCAAGATCGACAAGGCCTACATGGCTTCGGTCGAGAAGTTCCACTGGTTCGACATCCGCCCTGCGGACGACGAAGTGGCTGGTCAGCTCGAAAGCATCAAAAATGCGATGGAGCAAACCCGTCACAGCTTTGACTTGGCCTTTGAAGAAAAGCGTAAAAAGCTCACCCAAGGCGACGAGTTGCCAGCTGGCGTGCTCAAGATGGTCAAGGTCTATTTGGCCGTCAAGCGTCGCTTGCAGCCTGGTGACAAGATGGCCGGCCGTCATGGCAACAAAGGTGTGGTGTCCAAGATCGTTCCGGTCGAAGACATGCCTTTCATGGCAGACGGCACACCGTGCGACATCGTGCTCAACCCCTTGGGCGTGCCTTCGCGCATGAACGTGGGTCAGGTGTTGGAAGTGCACTTGGGCTGGGCCGGCAAAGGCATTGGCCAGCGCATTGGCAACATGTTGCAAGCCGAAGCCAAAGCGGCTGAGTTGCGCGTGTTCATGGAAGAGTTGTACAACGGCACGGGTCGCAAAGAAGACCTGAGCAAGCTGTCGGATGAGCAAGTGCTCGAGATGGCTGGTAACTTGACCAACGGTGTGCCTTTTGCCACGCCGGTGTTCGACGGCGCGGGTGAAGAAGAAATTCGCACCATGCTGAAACTGGCTTACCCAGACGACATCGCCAAGGCCAAAGGCTTGACCGCGACACGCACCCAAGCCAACTTGTTCGATGGCCGCACAGGCGACGCCTTTGACCGTCCCACCACCATTGGCTACATGCACTTCTTGAAGTTGCACCACTTGGTGGACGACAAAATGCACGCCCGATGTGTTCAAAGA
>CAITHK010000278.1 GCA_903892175.1 uncultured Burkholderiales bacterium
ACATTTATGATCGATGATCGAACGAATCTAGGGTAAATCCCTGCCTGAGCTGCGCATCCGCCCCTTCACCATTCAGCCCATGAGTTTAGAGTTGCCAAGTTCGCCCACGCCGGCCCCCCTGGACAAGAAAGACTGGATTGCCGGTTTGGAAAAGGGCCTGTCCATCATCGAGACCTTCGATGACGCCCACCCGCGCCTGAGCGCCAGCCAAGCCGGGGAGCGCTGTGGTTTGACGCGCACCGCCGCACGGCGCTATTTGCTGACCCTCACCCACCTGGGCTATGTGGCCACCGACGGCAAGTTGTTTTGGCTCACGCCTCGGGTGATGCGCTTAGGTCAGTCCTATCTAGAGTCCGCACGTCTGCCGCGCATCGTGCAACCGTTTTTGCAGCGCCTGACCGCTGGCACCCAAGAGATCTCCTATGTGAGCGTGCTCGATGGCACCGACATCGTGTATGTGGCGCGCAACGGCACCAACCGCGCCATGAACACCGGCTTTGTGCTGGGCGCACGGGTGCCGGGGCAAGTCACCGCAGCCGGTATGTTGCTGCTGGCCATGCAAGGGCAAGCCGCGGTGGATCAATGGCTCAACAGCCAAGAGTTGAAGACGTTCACCTCGTACACCATCACCAACAAAGACCGCATGCGCCTAGAGATGGTGCGCATTCGCGCCCAAGGCTGGGCCATCTCTGAGCAGCAACTCGACCTGAGTTACCGCGGCGTGGCGGTGCCCTTGCGCGACCACAAAGGGGCCTTGATTGCCGCGTTGAGTGTCAGCATGCCCATGACCCAAGAAAGCAGCGACGAAGCCGCCAACCGGGTGCTGCCTTTGCTGCGCGAAACTGCCGCGGCGATGATGAATTTAATTTGAGCGCTTGAACCGCCAAGCACACAGGCAGGCCACGCAGGCGCTGCCCACCGACACCGTGTACACGGTGGACAAGCCCCAGGCATCACTCAGGGCCCCACCGCCCAAAGCGCCCAAGACCCCCGTCACGCCGTAGCCAATGGACGCGTACAAAGCTTGCCCTCGCCCGCGCAAGCGCCCCGGGAAGTGTTGCGACAACACGGCCGTCGACACCGTGTGCTGGGTGGCAAAGGTGAGCGCATGCAGCAGTTGCGCCAGCAACAAGGCCAGCAGCGAGTCGGCCAGCCAACTGGTCAAGGCCATGCGCAGCACCATGGCCAGCGCGCAAATCAACAGCCAGTTGGCCAAGCTGAACTTGGGCAACCAGCGACCCTGGGTAAAGAACCACACAATTTCGGCCAGCACCGACACCGCCCACAGCACCCCGATCATGGTTTTGCTGTAGCCCAAGGTGTCCAGGTAGAGCGAGAAGAACACATAGATGCCAATGTGCGCCAGCACATGAAAAAACACCGTGGCAAAAAACCATTGCACCGTGCGCTGGCGCAGCACCGCGCCGATGGGCGCTTGCGTGCTGTGCGGGTGCACCGCCTCGCGCTGGTCGGGCAACCACCACACACTCAGGTTCAAGGCCAACAAGGAGCACACCGCCCACAAGGCAAAGCTCTGCATGCCTTGGTGCTCAAACCAAGCACCCGCTAAAAACACGGTGATCAAAAAACCCAACGAGCCCCACAGTCGCACGCGGCCATAGCGCTTGGCGTCGAACGCACCCGTGCTGCTGACCACATGGGCCAAGGCCGCTTCGCTCATGGGCATCATGGCGCTGGTGTGGATGAACATGAGCAGCAGCACCAAGGCCAACCACCCCACTCCGCCCGGGTAGAGCAGCCCCAGTGAAAAGAACAACGAGGCCCCGGCACAAAAGCGCAACAGTTTGACGCGCTCGCCCGTGTGGTCGCTCAACCAGCCCCAGCCATAGGGCGCCAACACGCGGGTGGCCGCTTGCACAGCCGTCAACAAACCAATGAGCGTGATGGACAGGCCCAGGTCTTTGAGCCAAAGCGGCAAGTAGGGGTTGAAAAATCCAATGTGGGCAAAGTAACTGGCCGACAGCGCCGCAAACGGAAACAGCTTGCGCCGAGTCAAGGCCTGTTGACGCAGCGCCCTGATGCCCGAGCCCGACACGCTCAAGCCACGTGACCGGGGATGGCGGGCATGGCCACCTGCACGTCGCCGCATTGAGCACGGTGGCGCAAGGCGTGGTCCATCACCACCAAGGCCAACAAAGCCTCGGCAATCGGCGTGGCGCGAATGCCCACACAGGGGTCGTGGCGGCCTTTGGTCACCACGTCGGTGGGTTGGCTGTTTTGGTCAATCGAGGCACGCGGGCTCAAGATCGAACTGGTGGGCTTGATGGCAATGCTCACCTCCAGGTCTTGCCCGGTGCTGATGCCGCCCAACACGCCACCGGCGTTGTTGCTCAAAAAGCCTTGGGGGCTGAGTGAGTCGCCGTGGGTGGTGCCGCGTTGCGCCACGCTGGCAAAACCCGCACCAATCTCCACGCCTTTGACGGCGTTCAAGCCCATCATGGCGTAGGCGATGTCGGCATCGAGTTTGTCGTACAGGGGTTGACCCAAGCCCACCGGCATGCCCGTGGCCACCACGCGGATGCGGGCGCCGCACGAGTCACCGGCCTTGCGCAGGCTGTCCATATAGTCTTCAAAGGCTTGCACATCGGCGCAGGCGGCATAAAACGGGTTGTGGCCCACGTGGCTCCAGCTTTCAAACGGAATCGGCAACTCGCCGATTTGCGTCATGCAGCCCATGAAGGTGGTGCCGTATTTTTCTTTCAGCCACTTTTTGGCCACCGCGCCAGCGGCCACGGTGGGCGCGGTCAAGCGAGCGGATGAGCGGCCACCCCCGCGTGGGTCGCGGATGCCAAATTTTTGAAAGTAGGTGTAATCCGCATGACCGGGACGAAAGGTTTGCAAGATGTTGCTGTAGTCCTTGCTGCGCTGGTCGGTGTTTTGAATCAGCAACGCAATCGGGGTGCCGGTGGTTTGGCCCTCGTAGACGCCGGACAAAATTTGCACTTGGTCGGGTTCGTTGCGCTGCGTCACATAACGGCTGGTGCCGGGGCGGCGACGGTCAAGGTCGTGCTGGATGTCGGCAACGCTCAGGGCCATGCCGGGTGGGCAGCCGTCAATCACGCAGCCAATGGCTGGGCCGTGGGATTCACCAAAGTTGGTGACGCTGAAAAGTGTTCCGAAGGTGTTGCCGCTCATGGGCGTGGATTATCCCATCCCGCCCAGCTGACGAGCTGAGACAGGCGCTCAGAGCTTGACCGTCTCCGAATCCGAAGCCGGCTCGGTGCCTTCGGGCCAGTCGCGGATGTAGGCCTTGAGCATCTTGTTCTCGAAGTTTTGGCTGTCCACCACCGCTTTGGCCACGTCATAAAAACTGATCACGCCTTGCAATTGGCGGTTGCCAATCACGGGCATGTAGCGGGCGTGGCTTTCGAGCATCATGCGTCGCACTTCGTCGAGTTCGGTGTCGGGTGAGCAGGTGAGCGGGTGGTCGTCCATGGCGCTGCGCACCGTGAAGTCGCCAATGGCGCCGCCGTTTCGGGAGATGGCTTGGATGACCTCACGGAAGGTCAACATGCCCGCCAGGTCACCGTGCTCCATCACCACCAAGGAACCGATGTCGTGGTCGGACATGGTTTTCACGGCGTCGGCCAGTGGGTCAAACGGGTTGATGGTGTACAAAGTACCGCCGCCTTTGACGCGCAAGATGTCGCTGACTTTCATGGGGATCTCCTGTGCCGATAGGGTCTGAAATATAGCCCACAATGGCATTCAACTTGCTGACAAACACCCCACCCCAGCCCCGAGGAAACCATGCCTGGCTACAACGACCCGAGCTTTGACACCCTGGCTTTGCATGCGGGGGCCGCCCCCGACCCCAGCACCGGCGCACGCGCCGTGCCCATTCACCTGACCACCTCTTTCGTGTTCGAGTCCAGCGACCACGCGGCGGCGCTGTTCAACTTAGAGCGCGCGGGCCATGTGTACAGCCGCATCAGCAACCCCACCACGGCGGTGCTGGAGCAACGCGTGGCAGCGCTTGAAGGTGGCATTGGTGCCATTGCCACGGCCAGCGGCCAAGCGGCGCTGCACCTGTCGATTGCCACACTCATGGGCGCGGGCTCGCACATCGTGGCCAGCACCGCGCTGTATGGCGGCTCGCACAACCTGCTGCACTACACCTTGCGCCGATTTGGCATTGACACCACGTTTGTCAAACCCGACGACATCGACGGTTGGCGCTCGGCTGTGCGGCCCAACACCAAGTTGTTTTTTGGCGAGACGGTGGGCAACCCCGGGCTGGACGTGCTGGACATCCCGACCATCGCGCAAATCGCCCACGAAGCCGGTGTGCCGCTGCTGGTGGACTCCACCCTCACCTCGCCCTACCTGATCCAACCGTTTGAACACGGGGCAGATTTGGTCTACCACTCAGCCACCAAATTCCTGAGTGGCCACGGCACGGTGATTGGTGGCATCGTGGTGGACGGCGGCAGTTTTGACTGGGAGCGCAGTGGCAAGTTCCCAGAACTCACCGAACCGTATGAGGGCTTTCACAACATGGTGTTCAGCGAAGAGAGCACCGTGGGCGCTTTCTTGCTGCGGGCGCGTCGCGAAGGCTTGCGCGACTTTGGCGCCTGCCTGAGCCCGCACAGTGCCTGGCTGATTTTGCAAGGCATCGAGACCCTGCCCCTGCGCATGGAGCGCCACATGAGCAACACCGAAAAAGTGGTGGCCTACCTGGCCTGCCACCCGCTGGTCAGCCGTGTGGGCCATCCGCTGATGGAGGACCACCCCAGCCACGCGCTGGCGCACAAGCTGTTGCGCTTTGGCCCACGCGGCGCGGGCTCGGTGTTCAGCTTTGACCTGAAAGGCAGCCGCGCGCAAGGTCGGGCGTTCATCGAGGCCCTCATGCTGTTCAGCCACTTGGCCAATGTGGGCGACTGCCGCAGCTTGGTGATTCACCCGGCCAGCACCACCCACTTTCGCATGAGCGACGAGGCGCTGCGCGATGCGGGCATCGGCCCCGGGACGATCCGCTTGTCCATCGGGCTGGAAGACCCAAGCGACTTGATCGAGGATTTGAAGCGCGCCTTGAAGGCCGCCGAGAAAGCGGGGGCGGCATGAAGTTCACGCTCCAAGACCCTACTGGTCAGCCTTATGAAGCCTACGCCTACACCGGCGGCAAAGCCTTTGACGCCAGCCTACCCACGGTGGTGTTCATCCACGGCGTGCTGGGTGACCACAGCGTGTGGATTTTGCAAACCCGCTATCTGGCCCACCACGGCTTGAATGTGCTGGCGGTAGATTTGCCGGGTCATGGCCGCAGTGGCGGCGAGGCGCCCCGCAGCGTGGAAGAGGCCTCGCAATTTGTGGAGGCCTTGCTCGATGCCGCCGGCGTGCAGCGCGCCGCCCTGGTCGGCCACAGCTGGGGCTCTTTGATTGCGCTGGAGACCGCAGGACGCTTGAAAGACCGCATCAGCCACATCGCCCTGGTGGGCACGGCGTTTCCCATGAAGGTCTCGCCTGCCCTGCTGGAGAGTTCGCTCAACCAGCCCTTGAAGGCGATTGAGATGATCAACGTGTTTTCACGCGCCACGTTGGCGCCGCCGCCCTCGGCCCTGGGACCGGGCACTTGGGTGTTCGGCGCGAGCACTGCCTTGTCTCGACGCATCTTGGCCAGCAACCCCAAAGTCAATGTGTTCCACCGCGGGTTTGTGGCCTGCGACAGCTACGCCAACGGTTTGCAAGCCATGTCAGACCTGAGCTGCCCCGTGCTGTTTGTGCTGGGCCACCAAGACCAGATGACCACGCCGCGTGCCGCCCAAAGCTTGGTGAACCAAGCACGCGCTTGTGGCCAAACGCATGAGGTGGTGATGGTGCCCATGGGCCACCACCAAATGACCGAGTCCCCAGAAGAAACGCTGCATGCTTTGCAGCGCTTTCTCACAACACGTCTCTGAGCCGCAGGTCTTGCCAGCGCATCCACAGGCCCTCGCCCGCTTCGCTGCGCACCAAGAGCAAACGCTCCATCAATGGGGTGAGCGGTGTTTGGTGCGGGTCAGCCAGCAGGACATAGCGCGACTCGCTGACGGCGTGGTGAGCCGAGTCGGCCGACTCGCTGAGGCGGCCAATCCAATCGAGATCGACCAAGGTGGTCAACACCTCTTCCAATTGCAAGGGGTCCAGGTGCAAGTCTTCGCACAAGCGGGTCAGGCTCACGCCATGGCCCGTATCGAAACGCGCCACATTCAAGCGCTGCAGCACCTCCAGGGCCAGCTGAAAACGCCAACCCACGCTGCGCCCATCGCGTGAAATACCGCCCAGCAAGCTGGGCAAATTGGCCACCAACACCGCCCCCACCAGCACGATGACCCAGGCCAGGTAAATCCAGATCAACAAAATAGGCAAGGTGGCCAAGGCGCCGTAAACCGCCGAGTAAGAGGGCATCAAGCCAAAGTAGTAAGCCAGCACATTGCGCGCCACTTCGGTGGCTGCCGCCACCCACACCCCGCCCACCAGGGCGTGGCTCCAGCGCACTTGGGTGTAAGGCACATAGCGGTACAGCGCCCCCACGCCCCAGGCCAGCAACATGAACTCCAAGCCACTGAAGAACCAACGCATGCTGCTGGTGACATCGGGCGCGAGGCCACGCGAGACCGCAATCAACTGGGTCAGCATCACCAAACTCGCGCCCATGAGCAAGGGCCCCAAGGTCAGGGCGGTCCAGTACAACAACACGCGCTGAGCCCAAGGCCGGCGCTTGCGCACACGCCAGATGGCGTTGAGCGTGCGGTCGATGGTGAACACCAAGGCAATGGCCGACAACACCAAGGCCGTGACCCCCACCACCCCCAGGCGGCTGGCTTTGCTGGCGAACTGGGTCAAGTAGCCCAGCACCTGACGCGAAATGTTGTCGGGCACCAAGCTCTCCACCAAGCGGCGTTGCAAGACGGTTTGAAAATCGCTGAAGATGGGAAAGGCGGTGAACACCGCCAAGGCCACCGTCACCAAGGGGACCAAGGCGATGGTGGTGGTGAAGGTCAAGCTGCCCGCGGTCTGGCCCAAGCGGTCCTCGCGGAAACGCTGGCGCAAGGTGCGCGCGGTGTTGCGCCAAGGGAATCGGCGCAGGCGGTCAAAAAGGTGCTGCAGTTGCGGGACAATCATGGCCCGAATCATGCCACTGCCCATGCACACCCCTTCTGACCCCTTCTCATCCCCCACCATGACGCCCTCAGTCACGCCCGCCCCTGAGGCCCGCACACCCACGCCGCGCCATGTGCACCTGACCCGCCTGATGGCGGTCGCCAGCTTGATGGGCTTGATCGTGCTGGGTCTGGCCTGGGAGCTGTGGCTGGCACCCGTTCGCCCGGGCGGCACGTTGTTGGCGCTCAAAGTATTGCCCCTGTGCATTCCGCTGACGGGTTTGCTGAAAAACCGCATGTACACCTACCGCTGGCTCAGCCTGTTGATCTGGCTGTACTTCACCGAGGGCGTGGTGCGCGCCAGCGGCGATCGCGCGCCCAGCAATTACCTGGCCATGTTGGAGGTGCTGCTGTGCGTGGTGCTGTTTGTGGCCTGCGCGCTGCATGTGCGCCTGCGCTTGCAGCATGCCAAATTGGCAGCCCAGCTCGACCCACCGGCTGCGCCCGTTCACCCTTAAGCCTTTGACACCCCCATGACGACCCTGTCCTTGCCCCAATTGCTGACCACCCTGCGCCAAGCGGTGGGTGAACCCCATGTGTTGACCGAGGGCGATTTGTCGGCCTTTGAACAAGACTGGCGCAAACGCTCACGGGGCAAAGCACTCGCGGTGGTGCGTCCTGGCAGCACCCCCGAAGTGGCCGCCGTGGTGAAGGCCTGCGCCCAAGCGGGCGTGAGCATCGTGCCGCAAGGAGGCAACACGGGCTTGGTGGTGGGCTCGATCCCTGACGCCTCGGGCACTCAGGTTTTGCTGAGTCTGCAGCGCATGAACGCGGTGCGAAACATCGACGCTGCCAATTTGGCCATCACGGTCGAGGCGGGCTGTGTGTTGCAAAACCTGCAACAAGCGGCTGAGCAAGCGGGGTTTCTGTTTCCTTTGAGCCTGGGGTCTGAGGGCAGTTGCACCATCGGCGGCAACTTAGGCACCAACGCGGGGGGCACGCAAGTGGTTCGCTACGGCAACACGCGTGAGCTGTGTTTGGGCCTGGAAGTGGTGAATGCACAAGGTGAAATCTGGCACGGCTTGACGGGGCTGCGCAAAGACAACACGGGCTATGACTTGCGCCACCTGATGATTGGCAGCGAAGGCACGCTTGGCATCATCACCGCCGCTACCATGAAGCTGTATCCCCTGCCTGCAGCCAAACTCACCGCCTGGGCGGGCGTGCCTTCGGTGCAGCATGCGGTGGAGCTGCTGGGCTTGGCGCACCAACATTTGGGCGCAGGACTGACCGGGTTTGAAATGATGGGCCAGTTCGCGCTGAGCTTGGTCGACAAGCACTACCCGCAGTTGCGGGTCCCGTTGTGGCAAGACACGCCGTATTGCGTGCTGCTTGAAAACTCAGACACCGAGTCGGAAATGCATGCGCGTGAACGCTTTGAGCATGTGCTGGAAGTGGCATTTGAACGGGGTTGTGTGAGCGACGCCGTGGTGGCTGAGAGTTTGTCGCAGGCCCGCAACTTGTGGCACATCCGCGAAAGCATCACGCTGGCACAAGCCGAAGAGGGTTTGAACATCAAGCACGACATTTCTCTGCCCGTGTCTGCCATTGCAGCGTTCGTGGCCCAGACCGATGCCATGCTGGCCCGTGAGATTGAGGGCGTGCGCTTGGTGAACTTTGGGCATTTGGGCGACGGCAATCTGCACTACAACGTGCAAGCGCCTGTGGGCCGTGACAACGCCGAGTTCTTGAGAACCCAAGAAGACCGCGTGAACACCTTGGTGTACGACGCCGTGCGCGGCTTTGGCGGGTCGATCTCGGCGGAACACGGCGTGGGCAGCTTGAAAGTGGACACCCTGCCCGACTACAAAGACCCCACGGCTTTGGCCATGATGCGACGGCTCAAGCAGGCCTTGGACCCCCAAGGCATCTTGAACCCGGGACGCGTGGTGCAGCTGTCCTAAAAGCTGGGGGCCGAATCGGCAAAGGGATCAGCGTGCGACTGGAATTTCGACCAAGCTCACACGCTGCGGCTTGTCCTCAGGCAGAGCCAAACGCCGCCCCTGGAAATAAATCTGCGCTTGCGACAGCTGCGGGCCAGAGATCTGCCAAGGCGACTTGCCAGAGACGGTGCGTCCCTCTGAAGGTTTGAGCTCCAACACAGTGGCTTGTTGGGCCCCATCAACCACACACACGGTCATGGGTGTGTCGCTGACCACGTAGACATAGTTGCCGGCTTTGTGGGCTTGTTCAACCGACACCTCAGGCCAAGCCTCTGCGCTGTGAGCGCAGGCCAATGGGCCGCCCTTGGGTGGCGTGGCAGCAACTGCCAGCAATGGGATTGGAATGACCGGGTCAGCTGCGACGGAGGCGACAGGGGCAACCCCTTGCACGTGGGCACCTGCGAGTGATGACGACTCCTCGCCAGACTGGGGTGGCATGGTGTCGGCCACGTCAGGGGTTGGTGCGCCATTGAACCAAGAAGTCGCACTCTGCCATGTCCAAGGCAGAGGGACGAACTCACGGGTCAGATAAACACCCCCCAACATCACAAGCAGAGAGCCCCCCCAAACCCATGCTCTTTGCCAAACCCTAAAGGTGGCGAGCAAGGAGCGCGAGTCGCTCGACGCCGATGGCAAGGGCTGTGTGTGCTCGGCCAAGGCCACGATGCGGTTGACTGCGTCGTGACTTGCCTTGTCAAGGCCGTGCTGTGCGGCTTGGATCGCCTCTTGTGGACTGGCCATCGGTGGCTCAGCGCCCAAAATCATCAACACGCGCTTGTAGGCTTGGCGTTTGATGCTTGGGGAATAAAACAGCCCCTCGCCCTCGCCCTCTAAATGGCGCACCTGCGCTACCGACAAACAAGCGGTTCGCGCCAAGGCGGTGACCGCCATGCCTGCCGTGTCACGCAACTGGCGCAAGTAGGTGGGGTCACAGTCCTCGTAGACGCGGTGCATGTCGCGTGATGGTTCTGGGCTCGTCATGGGAGAGGTGATGAAGTCAGGCGTACTGAGTAGATGTTAATTATCCAATGTGTCAATTGGGACACAAACCGTCATGGAGGTCAAACATCGGCCAAACGATCACCCAGCCTTTAAACTTGGGCTTTTGATACCAACCCCAAGCTGTCCCCGCCATGCGCCCCATACGCCGCCAATACGAAGACTTCATGCAGCACGTCGACCAACAAGGCGTGCCCAAAACCGACCGCACAGGCACAGGCACGAAGAGTGTGTTCGGCTACCAAATGCGCTTTGATTTGAATGAGGGTTTTCCGCTCGTCACCACCAAAAAAGTTCACCTGCGATCGATCATTCAAGAACTGTTGTGGTTTTTGACCGGATCGAGCAACAACAACTGGCTCAAAGAACGCGGGGTGACGATTTGGGACGAATGGGCGCGAGAAGATGGTGACCTCGGCCCCGTGTACGGGGTTCAGTGGCGCAGTTGGCCCACCCCAGATGGCGGCCACATCGACCAAATTTCAGAGGTCATTCAAACCCTCAAGAGCAACCCCGATTCGCGCCGCATCATCGTGAGCGCATGGAACGTGGCCGAGCTCAACCAGATGGCCCTGATGCCCTGCCATGCATTTTTTCAGTTCTACGTTGCCCCACCCCAGGCACCGGGCGCACGTGGGCGCTTGAGTTGCCAGTTGTACCAACGCAGCGCCGATATCTTTTTGGGCGTGCCTTTCAACATTGCCAGCTACGCCTTGCTCACCCACATGGTGGCGCAGCAGTGTGATTTGGATGTAGGGGACTTCATCTGGACCGGTGGCGATTGCCACATCTACAGCAACCACCATGAACAGGTGGCCTTGCAACTCAGCAGAGCGCCCTTTGCCTACCCCACCCTGAACATCGTGCGTCGCCCGCCATCGATCTTTGATTACCAGTTTGAAGACTTCCAAGTCCAAGACTACCAATGCCACGGTGCCATCAAAGCACCGGTGGCGGTTTGAAGCTTGGGCGTTCGCATGGGCTTGAACCTGATTTTTGCGCGCGCCAGAAACGGGGTGATCGGTCGCGACAACACACTGCCTTGGCACCTGCCCGAGGACCTGGCGCATTTCAAACAGACCACGCTGGGTCAGCCCGTCATCATGGGGCGCAAAACCTGGGAGTCGCTGCCGCCGAAGTTTCGCCCTCTGCCGGGTCGAACCAACATCGTGGTGACACGCCAGCGTGACTGGCAGGCCGATGGCGCGCTGGTGGCCCACAGCTTGGCGCAGGCTGTTCAACTCTGCGCAAGCGACACACCGGCCTGGGTGATCGGTGGCGCCGAGGTGTATGCCCAAGCCCTGCCCCTGGCCACCACTGCGGTGGTGACCGAAATTGAGGCCGACTTTGAAGGCGATGCCTTTGCCCCCCACTTTGACAGCAGTTGGCAAGAAACCTCGCGCGTGTCTGGCCTCGCGGCCAATGGCTTGCACTACCACTTTGTCACGCTCAACCGTCCTCTTTGACTGCCTACACCATGCAACTTGCTACCTGGAATGTGAACTCTCTCACCGTTCGACTGCCCCAAGTTCTGGATTGGTTGGCCGCCAACCCGGTGGACGCCTTGGTGTTGCAAGAAACCAAAACCACGGACGACAAATTTCCTCGCGAAGCGATCCAGGCCACGGGTTACCACGTGAGCTATTTCGGCCAAAAAACCTACAACGGCGTGGCCTTGATCTCGCGCGCGCCGGCCCATGAGGTGGTGAAAAACATTCCCGACTTTGAAGACGACATGGCCCGTGTGATTGCCGGCACCGTGGACGGCGTGCGGGTGATTGGCGCTTATTTCCCCAACGGACAAGCGCCTGAAAGCGATAAGTTCGCCTACAAAATGCGCTGGCTGCACGCGCTGCACGCTTGGGTCGGCCACGAGCTCAAGCAGCACCCCCGCTTGGTGTTGATGGGCGACTTCAACATCACCGTCGATGACCGGGATGTGTGGGACCCGGTGGGTCTGAAAGACACCATCCATTGCACCGTGCAAGAACGCGAACACTTTCAAAACCTCATCCAGTTGGGGTTACACGACGCCTACCGCTTGTTTGACCAAGCCGATAAAAGCTTCAGCTGGTGGGACTACCGAGAGTTTGCGTTTCGACGCAACCGGGGTTTGCGCATTGACCACATTTTGGTGAGCGATGCGCTCAAGCCAGAGGTTCAGGGCTGCACCATAGACAAAGCGCCTCGAAAAAACGAACGCCCCAGCGACCACGCCCCGGTGGTGGTCACCTTGAACTGAACACTGCGTAATCCCTGCGAAGTGTTTGGTGCTCGGTGTTCAGTCTTCCAAACCGAGTTCTTGGATTTTTCGGGTGATGGTGTTGCGCCCAATGCCCAACTTGTGTGCGGCCTCAATGCGACGACCGCGGGTGTTGGCCAACGCGGTTTGAATCAAGCGTGCCTCAAAACGGTGGGTCAAGACGTCCCACACATCGGTGCGCCCCGCCACCAACAAGTTCATGGCCTCGGCCTCTAGGCCTTGCTCCCAATCTGCACCTGGCATGTTCAGCACCACCGGACTGCCGTGTGCGAGGTCACTGCTGCTCACGCTGATGTTCGTGATGGGGGTCATTGGCATCTGATCTGAGATGCGATCGGTCGCCCGATCCGCCACATCGTGCATGCCAACGCCCGCAGGCTCAGTCAGTTGGGCGCTCAATTGAACTTCAGGCGGCAAGTCTTTGGGCTCAATCACTTGCGCGGGCGCCATCACGGACAACCAATGGCAAATATTTTCCAATTGGCGCACGTTGCCTGGGAAGGCAAAGTGGTTCAACACGGCTTGGGCGGACTCTGCGATGCGTTTGGGCTCTACGCCCAATTGTTGTGCACTCTGCTGCAAAAAGTGGCGCGTGAGCACTGGAATATCTTCTCTTCGCTCACGCAAAGCGGGCAGGCGCAGTCGAATGACATTCAAACGGTGAAACAAGTCCTCGCGGAACACACCGTCTTTGACCCTTTTTTCCAAATCTTGGTGGGTGGCAGCAATCACGCGCACATTGGCTTTGATGGCGCTGTGGCCCCCAACGCGGTAGTAGTTGCCGTCGCTCAAGACTCGCAGCAAACGGGTTTGCAGATCAAATGGCATGTCGCCAATTTCATCCAAGAACAGGGTGCCGCCCTCGGCTTGTTCAAACCGCCCACGTCGCGTGGTTTGGGCGCCAGTGAAGGCGCCGCGCTCATGCCCAAAGAGTTCGCTCTCCAACAAGTCCTTGGGAATTGCGGCTGTGTTGATCGCCACAAAAGGCCCTTTGCTGCCCGCATCGCCGCGGGGTGAGTGCTTGTGCAGCGCACGCGCCACCAACTCTTTGCCGCTGCCGCTTTCGCCGGTGATCATCACCGTGACGTTGCTTTGGCTGAGGCGTCCAATCGCACGGAACACGTCTTGCATGGCCGGCGCTTGGCCGAGCATTTCGGGGGTGGCGTCTTGTATTTCGCTTTGGGCTTGCTCGCGCTGGCTTTCATTGACCGCACGGCGGATCAATTCAACGGCTTTGGGCAAGTCAAACGGTTTGGGCAAGTACTCAAAAGCACCGCCTTGAAAGGCGGACACCGCGCTGTCAAGGTCTGAGAACGCGGTCATGATGATCACAGGCAGCGCGGGCAAGCGCTCCTTGACTTTGGTCAACAAGTCCAAGCCCGAGCCGCCTGGCATGCGAATGTCACTGACCAAGATTTGCGGCCCCTCCTCTTCACTGGCCGCATCGAGCGCTTGCAAGACCTCGCGGGGGTTGGTGAAACTGCGCGTGGGTAGGTTCTCGCGCTGGAGCGCTTTTTCAAGCACGAAGCGAATTGACTGGTCGTCGTCAACAATCCAAATCGGTTTCATTTCGATACTTTCATGGCAACACTTTCATTTCAACAACAAAGGTAGGCAGAGGGTGTTAGGGCAAGGGGATCAAGATTTTGAAATCTGTTCGTCCCGGCACACTGTCACATTCAATCAGGCCATGGTGTTGTTGGACAAAAGTTTGTGCCAAATTCAACCCCAAACCCGAACCGCCATCCCGTCCAGACACCAAAGGAAAAAACAATCTGTCTTTGATCTCTTCCGGAATACCAGGCCCGTTGTCAATGACATGCAATTCCAATGCCAACCGATAACGCTGTTTGCCGAAGGTGACTTGTCGGTTGATGCGGGTGCGCAAAACAATTTCCGCATCCCCCGCTTGAGTGCGCTCCACCAAAGCTTGGGCCGCGTTGTGCACGATGTTGAGGACCGCTTGAATGAGTTGTTCGCGGTCGCCGCGAAATTCTGGAATGGACGCGTCATAGTCACGAACCACGCGCAAACCTTTGGAGAACTCAGCCAGCACCAAGCTGCGGACCCGCTCGCACACCTCGTGGATGTTGACGTCCCCCACCATGTGCGGGCGCCGATGGGGCGCCAGCAAGCGATCGACCAAGACCTGCAAACGGTCGGCCTCATGGATGATGACCTGGGTGTACTCCACCAAGTCACGGCTTTCGACCTCCATTTGCAGCAACTGCGCCGCCCCGCGTATACCCCCTAAAGGGTTTTTGATCTCGTGTGCCAAGTTGCGAATCAACTCTTTGTTCGCCTGGGCTTGATCGATCAAACGCTCCTCACGGTCTTGGCGTGCTTGCTGCTCCAAGGGCAGCAGCTCGACCAAAACTTCATTGGCGCGGTCCGTTGGCGCCACGATCACATGAACAGGCAACGGGTCTTGCTGAGGACGGCGCAGGTGGGCGTCATAGCGCAAAGCCGCAAACGCATTGCTTTGTGCCCCTTTCAATGCACTTTCCAAAGGCTGCGACTGCGTGAAGTACTGCGACAAAGTGGAGCCTTGGATGTGCCGGCGCGACACGCCCATCACATCTTCCAGGGCTGCATTCGCAAACACGACGGTGCCATCGATGCGAACCACGGCCACCAAGGTGGCCAGCAAATCGAAGGCATGAAAACGGTCCGCTTGGGTGTCTGGACTTGCCGACGGAGAAAGCATTTGAATCAAGGGGTGACTCCTGGGGAAAGATAAGGCTGACGAGAGAGTTCACGCAGCAGCCCCGCCATGTCAGCTTGGCTGCGCTCCAGGGCGGCGCGCAATTGCGCCACCCGTTCTTGGTATTTTCCGGCCTGGCGATGTTCATCTGCACGTCGCTGCGGCTCGCCTTGGTTCCACTCCTGCAACAGCAGTTGGTGGCGAGCCTGGGCACGCTGCAGCTCGGCTTGCAACACGAGACGCGCTTGGGCGTCTCGCCCGCGCTGTTGAGCGCCATCCACTTTGGATTCACTGGGCGCAGCAGCTTGCGGCATTGCTGCGAGGGGAGGATCTTGAATTTGAGTGCCTTCGATCACAGTGACCGATGCGTTGCGCAACAGCGTGCACTGGCGCTTGGAATCCGGTTGGTTGGTGTATTCATTGCCACACCGGTACACCTGCAGCGCATCAGCACTCGCCGCAGGTGCAAGCGCCACGGCATGGATCAGACCCAGCGAACAAAGCATCCAGCCACAGTTCATGGCAATCCCTCCATGGATGTCAACCGCGCCAACAAAAAAGGACGGCTCACGCCGTCCTCTTTCTTGAAACGCCGCAATGAATTACAGCGAGTAGTACATGTCGTACTCAACAGGGTGCACAGCTTGGCGGAAGCGTGTGACTTCGGTCATTTTGAGCTCAATGTAAGCATCGATCATGCTGTCGGTGAACACGCCACCTTTGGTCAAGAAGGCACGGTCTTTGTCCAAATACTCCAAAGCTTGGTCCAAGCTGTGGCACACGGTGGGGACCAATGCGTCCTCTTCGGGTGGCAGGTGGTACAAGTCTTTGGTGGCCGCTTCGCCAGGATGGATCTTGTTTTCGATGCCGTCCAAACCCGCCATCAACAAGGCTGAGAAGCACAGGTAGGGGTTGGCCATAGGATCTGGGAAACGCGCCTCGATGCGACGACCTTTGTCAGACGCCACGTGCGGAATACGGATCGAAGCAGAGCGGTTGCGGCTGGAGTAAGCCAGCTTCACAGGGGCTTCGAAACCGGGCACCAAACGCTTGTAGCTGTTGGTCGACGGGTTGGTGATGGCGTTCAATGCACGGGCGTGCTTGATGATGCCGCCGATGTAAAACAAGGCGGTGTCGCTCAAACCTGCATAGCCGTTGCCAGCGAACAAGTTTTTGCCGTCTTTCCAGATCGACTGGTGCACGTGCATGCCAGAACCGTTGTCGCCCACGATGGGCTTGGGCATGAAGGTGGCAGTTTTGCCGTAGGCATTGGCCACGTTCCACACCACATACTTGAGTTTTTGGGTCCAGTCAGCGCGCTCGACCAAAGTAGAAAACTTGGTGCCGAGTTCGTTTTGACCAGCGCCAGCCACTTCGTGGTGGAACACTTCAACGGGGATGCCCATTTCTTCCAAGATCATGGACATTTCAGCGCGCATGTCTTGGGTGCTGTCCACAGGAGGCACTGGGAAGTAGCCGCCTTTGACGGTGGGACGGTGGCCTTTGTTGCCGCCTTCGATCACTTTGCCGGTGTTCCAAGGTGCTTCGTAGTCGTCCACCTTGAAGAAAGAGCCCGACATTTCATTGCCCCAACGCACGTCGTCGAACAAGAAGAATTCGGGTTCTGGTCCAAAGTAAGCGGTGTCGCCCAAGCCAGAAGCCTTCAAGTAGGCTTCAGCGCGCTTGGCGATCGAACGTGGGTCACGGTCGTAAGACTTGCCGTCACCTGGCTCCAACACGTCACAAGACAACACCAAAGTCGACTCTTGGAAGAAGGGATCGATGAACGCAGACATCGAATCGGGCATGAGCAACATGTCCGAAGCTTCAATGCCTTTCCAACCGGCGATCGAAGAGCCGTCAAAGGCGTGGCCTTCGGTGAATTTGTCTTCGTTGAAGTGAGAAATTGGCACGCTCACGTGCTGTTCTTTGCCACGGGTATCGGTGAAACGGAAGTCAACAAATTTGACCTCGTTGTCTTTCACCATCTTCATCACGTCTGCGACGGTCTTGGCCATCAAGTTCTCCTGCAAGGGTAGGTTGGTTTAGAAAAGTTTCGAGGTAAGAGGATGCAGATTCTGTGCCAAGCAATTGGCACCAAAAGCCGACATCTCAATGACCCTCTGGGGCCTTATTTTGCCTTGACTTCACACCTTGCACCCCACGAGAAGGCATCTGGACATGAAAAAAGGCAGAGAGCGTA
>CAITHK010000279.1 GCA_903892175.1 uncultured Burkholderiales bacterium
CCAGACGATGTCTTGCCGTAACCGCGCCAATCCGGCGCAATCACGTAGTGGTCGTGGCTCAGGGCATCGACGACAAACTGGAAGGAGGCCGCCACGTCCATCCACCCGTGCACCAGCACCAGTGGGGGCGCGTCGGGCGAGGGCGTGCCCCATTGGCGCACGTGGTATTGCAGCTGTCGTATGGGTACAAACTCGCTGCGAGAAGTTCTTTGAATTGGATACATTTTTTACATCATAAGGACCTCGCCCATGACCCGGCACAAGACTGCTTCCAAGACCCATTCCAAGACTTTGCCCGCCGAGGCCCCCATCCCCGATGGCTACGACGCCATGCACCAAGGCTTTCGCTGGGCCGTGCCTGAACACTTCAACATGGCCGAGGTCTGCAGTCGACGTTGGGGGGCGCAGCCCGATGCGCGGCAACGCGTGGCCATCATCACCCACCGTTTGAATGCCGAGCCCCTCACCCACAGCTATGCCGAACTCAGCCAAGCCGCCGATGCGCTGAGCCACGTGTTGGCCGAGCTAGGTGTTCAGCGCGGAGACCGGGTGGCCATCGTGCTGCCGCAGCGCTTTGAAACAGCGGTGGCCTACATGGCCGTGTTGCAGCTGGGGGCTGTGGCCATGCCCTTGTCGATGCTGTTTGGCCCTGAAGCATTGGCCTACCGATTGCAAGACAGCGATGCGGTGTTGGCGCTGGTGGACGGTGCCACGGTCGACAACGTGTTGTCCGTGCGCGCGCAGTGCCCGGCCTTGCGCTGCGTGGTGGGGCTAGATAGCGCCGCATCCCGCTGTGACATGGACTACGCCAGCGCCGTGGCCGCGCAACAGCGGCGCTTTCAGGCGGTGCTCACCAAGGCCGAGGAAGCGGCGGTGTTGATCTACACCAGCGGCACCACAGGCCCGCCCAAGGGCGCCTTGATTCCTCACCGTGCCTTGATCGGCAACTTGAGTGGGTTTGTGTGCAGCCAGAACTGGTTTGGATTTGCACGCACGCAGGCGCAGCCCGTCGGTAAGCCCAAGCCAGGCAGCGCTACCACCGTGAACGCAGCAGCATTGCCAGAGCCGCTCATGCCCAGCGTGTTTTGGTCGCCTGCCGACTGGGCATGGACCGGCGGTTTGATGGACGCTTTGTTGCCCAGCTTGTACTTTGGGCGACCCATCGTGGCTTTGAATGGCCGCTTCAGCCCCGAACTGGCGTTCAGCTTGATGCAGCAGCATGCGGTGACCCACACCTTTTTGTTTCCCACGGCGCTGAAAGCCATGATGAAGGCTTACCCCAGACCCAGAGACACATTTGATCTGTCGTTGCACGCCATCATGAGTGCGGGCGAGGCGGTGGGGGACGCGGTGTTTGCGTATTGCCAAGAACACTTGGGTGTGACGGTCAATGAGATGTTTGGACAGACCGAGATCAATTACATCGTCGGCAACTGCGCCATGCCGGGTGGCTGGCCCGCCAAGCCCGGCAGCATGGGGCGTGCTTACCCCGGACACCGCGTGGCGGTGATTGACGACGCCGGCCATACGTGTGCGCTCGGCGTGCCCGGAGACGTCGCGGTTCACCGCTTTGACGTGCACGGTGAGCCCGACCCGATTTTCTTTTTGGGCTACTGGAAAAACGCCCAAGCCACTGCTGCCAAGTTCAGCGGGGACTGGTGCCGCACGGGCGATGTGGCGGTGCAGGATGCGCAAGGCTACCTGTGGTACCAAGGCCGTGCCGACGATGTCTTCAAGGCCGCCGGCTACCGCATTGGCCCCAGCGAGATCGAAAACTGCTTGGTCAAACATCCGGCGGTGGCCAATGCCGCCGTGGTCCCCAAGCCCGATGCCGAGCGCGGCGCTTTGGTCAAAGCCTATGTGGTGTTGGCCGCTGGCTTTGCGCCCAGTCAGGCCCTGATGGCAGAGCTACAGCACCATGTGCGAGGCCAGTTGGCCCCCTACGAATACCCCAAAGAGATCGAGTTCATTGCCGAGCTGCCCATGACCACCACGGGCAAGGTGCAGCGGCGGGTGCTGCGCTTGCAAGAAGAAGCACGAAGCCAACAAGCACGAAGCCAATAAGCCCGAAATCAAGAGGCTGTCTCGAAGCTTTAGACTTGGCAGCTTTTGACAAGCAGCTTGCTGGGAGTGTGGGTATGAGTTTTCAAACAGTGCAATTGCCCAAAGTGCAGTTGGGCACCAGTGCTTTGCACGTGACCCCCATTTGCCTGGGCACCATGACGTTTGGTGAGCAGGTCAGCGAAGCTGTGGCGCACAGCATCCTCGACCGCTCGCTGGAGCGGGGCGTGAACTTTTTAGACACCGCCGAGATGTATTCGGTGCCCGCCAAAGCCCAGACCTTTGGGGCCACGGAGACCATTTTGGGCAACTGGTTGGCCAAGCGTCCCGCCGCGCGCGCCCAATTGGTGCTGGCCACCAAGGTGGCCGGGCCCACACGCGGCATGCCTTGGGTCCGTGAGGGCGCGGGCATGACCTCGCAAGACATCGTCAACTCGTGCCACGCCAGCTTGCGCCGCTTGCAGACCGATGTGATCGATCTGTACCAAATCCACTGGCCTGAGCGCCACGTGCCCGCCTTTGGTACCGCCTATTACGACCCAAGCAAAGAGACCTCAGCCACGCCGATTCATGAACAGTTGGACACGCTGGCGGGCTTGGTCAAGGCCGGCAAGGTGCGCGCGATTGGCTTGTCCAACGAAACACCTTATGGCGTGCACGAGTTTGTGCGTTTGGCCGAGCAACATGGCTTGCCGCGCGTGGCCACCACGCAAAACCCTTACTGCTTGATCAACCGCACGTTTGAGAATGGTCTGGACGAAACATGCCATCGGCTCAAGGTGTCCTTGTTGGCGTATTCGCCCTTGGGATTTGGCTTGCTCACGGGCAAGTACGACGACAGTGGCACCGACGGCCCGCACGCCCCAATAGGCGCGCGCATCAGCACCTACGAAACGGTGCGCAAACAACGTTGGGGCCGCGCCGAGGCCTTGGTGGCCGCGCGCCGCTACAACGCGCTGGCGCTGGCCCACGGCTTGACGCCGACACAAATGGCCTTGGCGTTTTGTTACACCAAATGGCAAGTGGCCAGCACCATCATCGGGGTGACCTCGCTGGCACAACTCGACACCGACTTGGACGCGTGGGGCACCACCTTGTCGCCGCAACTGTTGAGCGCCATTGACGCCATCCGCTGGGAACTGCGCGACCCTGCACTCTGAAAGTATGACCATGCCCTTTGAAACATCCTCCATCGTTTTGCTCGTTTTTGGCGCGTACTTGATTGGCTCCTTGTCGTTTGCCGTCATCGTCAGCCGTGTCATGGGCTTGGAAGATCCCCGCACCTACGGAAGCCAAAACCCAGGCGCAACCAATGTGCTGCGCTCGGGCAACAGACAAGCTGCCGTGGCCACCTTGCTGCTGGACGCTTTGAAGGGGTTTTTGCCGGTGTTCTTGTTGAAACATGGGGGGGCCGCTTGGGGTCTGGACGAGCGCGCCGTGGGGCTGGTGGCCTTGTCGGCCTTCATCGGACACGTGTGGCCGGTGTTTTTTCGCTTCCAAGGCGGCAAGGGGGTGGCCACTGCAGCGGGGGTGTTGTTTGGCCTAGAGCCCCTGCTGGGGTTGGCGACCTTGGGCACCTGGTTGATCGTGGCGTTTTTCTTTCGCTACTCATCACTGGCCGCTTTGTGCGCCGCGGTTTTTGCACCGATCTACTACTGGTTTGGCAACCGCATCGCATGGCAAGCCAGTGACGCTGAGTTGTTGGCCATCACCTTGATGTGCGCTGTGTTGCTGGCCCGTCACGCAGATAACATCTTGCGTTTGGTGCGAGGACAAGAGTCCAAGATCGGGGCCAAAAAAGAAGCGGCTTAGTCTCGAAAGTTGTTGAACGACAGGGGCAAGTCGGTCATTTCTTTGCGGATCAGGGCCATGGCCGCTTGCAAGTCGTCGCGCTTGGTGCCGCTCACCCGCACTGCGTCACCTTGGATGGCCGCTTGCA
>CAITHK010000280.1 GCA_903892175.1 uncultured Burkholderiales bacterium
ATTTGTTGTCTAATAGTTCCTAGTCGACTTGCGGCTGTCTGGAAACTGCTTTTTGTATTCACAACTTAACTTATGCAGTATGTTACACAACAGGTGTATCATCGTCCCCGTCCGTTGCCGACGACGAGACCACTCTGGGAGAGTTCTTTTTTCGCGGTCAATCAAAAAATAAGTTTTGCGTAATTAGAGAAAAGAGTTATATCTGCATACATTAATTATATTATGTGTCTCAAGACTGAGACTCGAGTCGCGGTCTTTTGTTCCAGAAATCTTTAGATATTGATATGTCGCAGTTGGCAGTAGCCGCGTTGCTTTTCTTGACTGGTTTGCTTTTTGTTTTTTGTGAAGGTCGCCTCGACGACCGTAACGTCACAAGTATTCCACGAAGATTATCAGAGGAAGCGGTTTGCGACTCGAGTAGTAAGTCAAATCCGGCATACAAGAGATATTTTGATGGCCTGGCTAGTATATATCGGGGCAAAGATGAAGGGACTTGTGTTCCCGTCCACAAGGAGTGTGGATGGCCGATGGTACCAAAAACAACTGCCGGAGGCAAGAAACTACCTCTATTAGTTCTTTCTGTCGGACTTGAAGGTGCAGGGCATCATTTATGGACAGAGATTTTGGATCGCCCAGTATTCGACTGTGTTTGGATCAATGGCCGTCACTATCACCGCGATATTGCAGATGGCGTTCCTCGAACAAGTGTTATGTCGAACAAACCACAAGCCCTTGCGGGTGTTACCAAGTAAGCGATTTGAACTCAGAAGATACCAGTCCGCGAAAGATCATTCACATCGTCGCTTAGCACTTGGGTTCTGACGACGAGGCGATGGTCTCGCTGTATGCCGCCAGTCAAAAGATTTATCCACGCTCCGTCGAAGGCATCTTTGCCTATTGGCGTTGGGTGTTGGTGGTCCTGACCCAGTTGCTTTTTTATGGGCTGCCTTGGTTGGAGTGGGGCTCACGGCAGGCGGTGCTGTTTGACCTGGCCTCGCGTCGGTTTTATATTTTTGGTTTGGTCTTGTATCCGCAAGACTTTATTTACCTGACCGGCTTGTTGGTCATTTCGGCGCTGTCTTTGTTTTTGTTCACTGCTGTGGCCGGGCGTTTGTGGTGTGGCTATGCTTGCCCACAGACGGTGTACAGCGAAATATTTTTGTGGATTGAGCGAAAAATTGAGGGTGACCGTTCAGCTCGCATGCGTTTGGACGATGCCGAGTTCTCGCTCGAAAAACTGGTCAAGAAGTGGTACAAGCATTTGATCTGGATCTTCTTTTCGATCTGGACGGGCTTTACTTTTGTGGGCTACTTCACACCGATCCATGAACTGTCGATGGAGTTCTTTTTGACCCACATGAGTTCTTGGGAACTCTTTTGGGTCTTCTTCTATGCCTTTGCCACCTATGGCAATGCGGGCTTCATGCGCGAGCAAGTGTGCAAATACATGTGCCCTTATGCGCGCTTTCAAAGTGCGATGTTTGACCATGACACCTTGATCGTCACCTACGACAGCGAACGTGGCGACCCCCGCGGTGCGCGTTCCCGCAAGGCCGATCTGTCGACCCTTCAACTGGGCGCTTGCGTGGACTGTTCCTTGTGTGTGCAAGTGTGCCCCACCGGCATCGACATCCGAAATGGCTTGCAATACGAGTGCATCGGGTGCGGTGCCTGTGCCGATGTGTGCGATGGGGTGATGGACAAAATGGGCTACGCCCGAGGCTTGGTGCGTTACACCACACAAAACGCCATGGAAAACAAATGGACACCACGGCAAATGTGGTCCCGTTTACTCAGACCTCGCGTGCAGATTTACGGCATGTTGTTGGTGGCTTTGGTGGTCGGCTTGTTGGTGTCATTGGGGCTGCGCACGCCATTCAAGGTTGATGTGGTGCGTGACCGCGCGACGCTGGCGCGCATCACCGAGTACGGCACCTTAGAGAACATCTACCGTCTGCAAATCATGAACGCCGCCGAGACCGAGCAGACTTACCATGTGTCGGCGCAAGGGTTGTCCAAATTGCGCATCGAGACCGAGACCGACGTGGTGGTGGGGCCTGCGCAGGCCCGATGGATTGTGTTGCGAGCCGATATTCCGTATGGTTCTGCCGAATCGGGTTCACACAAAATTCAGTTTGAAATTCAAGCGCAAAAGACCGGTGACTGGGTGGTCGAAAAGTCTGTCTTCATCGTTCCGAGGTAAACCTATGTCAGCACTGAATCCACAACTTGACACGCAACCTTGGTGGTCCTACGGCCACGTGTGGTTGATCATTGCAGGACCTGCCTTGGTGGTGGTCGCGGGCTTTGTGACCTTGGCCATTGCCATTCGCATCCCTGATCCTGTGGTGGCACAGGACTATTACCGCCAAGGCCTCAACATCAACAAAACCTTGGCAGACAAACAGGCGCAGCCCATGATGCCCGCCATGCAGGCACGCAACCATGTGGTCACCCCCAAAGATCAGTTGCCCTCGAAAACCCCATGATGGTGCACCATCGTGCCGGTCTAAACTTTTGAATCCGTTTTTTGAGGAGTGTTTCGATGTTGGCACAACGCATGATGTGGATCGCATGGCCTGCTTTTTTGGTCGCAGGTGTTTTAGAGGTCGTGGTGTTTGCCATGTTTGACCCGCAAGACATGCAGTGGTTTGGGCAACCCGTGGAGATGTCGCGCCAAGGCATTTACACGCTGTCCTTTTTTGCGTTTTGGATCATCACCGCAGGTTCAAGTGCACTCACCACCTTGTTGTCGATGTCGCCTTTCGAGACCAACCGCTGCCCTTTGGTGCCCACCGAGCGTCCCAATGGCTGCCCCAAACAAGAAGCTTGTTGCGAGCAGCAAGTCGCCTAAGGCCCCTCAGTCGCCGCAACAAAAAGGCCCGTTCTGCGGGCCTTTTGTGTGGGGCAGTCACCTGCTGCTCAGAGGGTCTGGCAACTTTGCGCGTTGACCAGCAGCTTGAGCGCTTCTGTGTTCAAGATCCGCACATGGCGTTGTTTGACTTCGACGATGCCTTCATCTGCGAACTTTGAGAAAGTGCGGCTGACGGTTTCAAGTTTGAGGCCCAGATAGCTGCCAATCTCTTCCCGGGTCATGCGCAGGACCAATTCAGATTGCGAAAACCCACGGGCATGCAAGCGCTGCACCAAATTGAGCAAGAAGGCGGCCAAGCGTTCTTCAGCGCGCATGCTACCCAGCAACAACATCACGCCGTGTTCGCGCACGATTTCGCGGCTCATGATCTTGTGCACATGGCGTTGCAAGGCGTTGATGTCGCGCGACAGCTCTTCGATGCGGTCAAAGGGCATCACGCACACTTCGGCGTCTTCCAAAGCCACCGCATCGCAGGTGTGCAAATCGCTCACGATGCCGTCCAAACCAATGATTTCGCCCGCCATTTGAAACCCCGTCACCTGGTCGCGCCCGTCTTCCGATGAAACGCAGGTTTTGAAGAAGCCCGTGCGAATGGCGTACAGCGCATTGAACTTGTCACCGTTTCTGAACAGGCTATCGCCCCGAGTGACTTTGCGCCGAATGGCCACCAGATCGTCGATGCGTTGCAGCTCATCGGCAGACAGTCCCAAGGGCATGCACAGCTCGCGCAGGTTGCAGTTTGAGCAAGCGACTTTGATGCTGGGGATCGTCATAGGTCGTGATACGAGGTTGTGTTGACGCAGGTCAAGGTGATTCTTCCGACGTAAAGGCACATTATGAGACGTAAACAGGACGTTTGACTCATGACCCATTCCAAATCCAACACATCGACCTCCGAGCCGGTGACCACCATGAGCCCGGACTTGCTGCGGCGTTACGACGTGGCCGGCCCGCGCTACACCTCTTACCCCACCGCAGACCGGTTTGTGGAGGCCTTTGGAGAGACCGATTACGTGCAGGCCCTTGAGCAACGGCGCGAGGGGGTGGCTGTCAAAGCCTATCCCTTGTCTTTGTACCTTCACATCCCGTTTTGTGAAGCGCTGTGTTACTACTGTGCCTGTAACAAGATCATCACCAAACACCATGAACGCGGTGCCGAGTACTTGCGTTACTTGGAGCGTGAGGTCGCACTCAACGTGGCGCACTTGGGGCCTGGACAAACGGTGTCGCAGCTGCACTTGGGCGGCGGCAGCCCCACCTTTTTGAGCGATGAGGAGTTGCGCTCGCTGATGGCCATGCTGCGGCGAAACTTTGAGTTTGCCCCCGGCGGCGAATATTCGATCGAAGTCGATCCCCGCACTGTGTCGGCTGAGCGTTTGAACACCTTGGCCTTGCTGGGGTTCAACCGTCTGAGCTTTGGGGTGCAAGACTTTGACCCCGATGTGCAAAAAGCGGTGCACCGCATTCAGCCGGCACAGCAGGTGTTTGACTTGGTGGCCGAGTCACGCACCCTGGGCTTTGACTCGATCAACGTGGATTTGATTTATGGTCTGCCCATGCAAACCCCCGACACCTTTGAGCGCACCTTGGCGCAAGTGGTGGATTTGCGACCGGATCGCATTGCCCTTTATGGCTACGCGCACTTGCCCGAGCGCTTCAAACCCCAACGGCGCATTCACAACCAAGATTTGCCGCCCGCCAGTTCCAAGTTGGCCATGCTCTCCAGTGCGCTGCGCGTGCTCATGGGCGCGGGCTATGTGTACGTGGGCATGGACCACTTTGCCCTGCCCAACGATGCGTTGGCCGTGGCCAAGCGCCAAGGGCGCTTGCACCGCAATTTTCAGGGCTACAGCACCCAACCCGATTGCGACTTGATCGCGCTGGGTGTTTCTGCCATTGGTCATGTCGGGCCCACCTTCAGTCAAAACGTCAAAACCTTGGACGCGTATTACGACTTGCTCAACCAAGGCCGTTTGCCGGTGGAGCGAGGCTTGGCTTTGTCGCGCGACGATTTGGTGCGCCGCACCGTCATCATGGCCTTGATGTGCCAAGGCCATGTGCAGTTCGAGTCGGTCGAGGTGGCGCACTTGGTTGACTTCAAAAAATACTTCGCCACCGAGCTGGAAACCCTGAGCGGCATGCAAGAACAGGGCTTGGTGGTGTTGGAAGGCGGGGGAATTCAAGTCACCGAGTTGGGATGGTTCTTTGTGCGTGGCGTGGCCATGGTGTTTGACAAATACCTGCAAGCCGACCGAACCCGCGCGCGGTTCTCTAAAATCATTTGATGAACTCCACCTTGGCCCTCACCGCACTCTTGATGGGGTTGGCGGGTGGGCCTCACTGTTTGGCCATGTGCGGTGCGGCCTGCGCCGGCATTGGCCGGGCTGCGCAAAAGCAAGGCGTGGGGCCTGGGCGCGACACCCGTGCCATGCTGTTGTTTCAGCTGGGGCGCATCATCGGTTACAGCACCTTGGGTGCATTGGCGGCTTCCACCCTGCAAGGGGTGGGCTGGCTCACCACCCAGTCGGCCGTGTTCCGCCCGGTCTGGACCTTGTTTCACATCCTTGCCTTTTTGATCGGCGCCCTGTTGTTGTGGCGGGCCGAGCAACCCTTGTGGCTGGATGGGGTGGGCCGTGGTGTCTGGCGCAAGGTGCAGGCGATGACGGCGCACATCACCCTGCAGCGCAGCGGCCCCTTGTTGCTGGGCATGCTGTGGGCTTTGATGCCTTGTGGCTTGCTCTATGGCGCTTTGCTGGTGGCGGCTTTGAGCAACTCCCCTTGGGAGGGCGCGGGCGTGATGGCCTTGTTTGCCTTTGGCAGTGCGGTGGTGCTGACCCTGGGTCCTTGGCTGTGGCTGCGCTTGCGCGGCTTCAAGCCGGCAGGCGACCACAGCGGGGCCTGGGGTGTGCGCTTGGCGGGTGCGGCCTTGATGGCCAGCTCGGCTTGGGCGCTGTGGATGGGCTTGGTGGAGTACCAAGCGCCGTGGTGCTTGGTGCCTCAATAACCCGCGGCACACCTTACGGGTGTGCCTTAGCGCCCGCAGGCCTCAAGGCCATCAAGCGTGGTGTTTGAGGTGGTCACTCAACAGCTTGGCCACATGCACCGCCTGGCGTTGAGCGCCATCGGCAATTTGGTGTCGGCAACTGGTGCCGTCGGCCACCACAAGGGCGTCGGGTTCGCCACGCACCGCAGGCAACAAGCTCAACTCCGCCATGGCCTTTGAGACTTCCAGGTGGGAGCTCTCGTAGCCAAAGCTGCCCGCCATGCCGCAGCAACTGCTCTCGATCAGCTGAGGTTTGGCGCCCGGTATCAAGCGGATCACCTCCAGCACGGTGGGCATGAGTCCAAACGCTTTTTGGTGGCAGTGGCCGTGCAACAAGATGGGGCGACGTGTGGGCTCTAACTTGGACTTGAGGGTGTCGAGGTGACCGGCTTGGTCCTCGCGCGCCAAGAAGTCTTCAAACAGCATGGCCTGTTCACTCACCGTATGGGCCATTTCACCCAACCCCAACACCAGCGCTTCGTCGCGCAAGGTGAGCAAACAAGAAGGCTCTAAGCCGACGATGGGAATGCCTCGTTTGGCAAAAGGCAGCAAGGCGTCCAACAAGGCTTGCGCCTGCTCACGGGCTTGATCCACCATGCCGTTGGCCAAGAAGGTGCGGCCGCAGCACAGGTGGCCTTGGTTGCTGCCGTGGCCTTGGCGGGTTTTTGAGGCCACATGCACTTGGTAGCCCGCAGCTTGCAACACGCGCATGGCTGCACGCGCGTTGTCGGACTCGAAGTAGCCGTTGAAGGTGTCGACAAACAGCACCACCGGTTTAGGGGCAATGAGCACTTCTTCGGCGGTGCAGCCCAAGGTGCTGCGGTTGAAGAAGTGGTCGCGTTGCCATCTGGGCCAGCTGCGCTCGGCCGACAAGCCGGTGACGCGTTCAGCCAACTTGGCGAGCAGTGGCAGGCGGTTGCGCAAGTTCAGCAAGCCTGACCAGCGCGCGGCATGTTGGGCATAGCGCGGCAGAAAGCCAATCAAGCGGTCTTTGAGTGTGTGGCCGTGGTAGCGCTTGTACTGGTGCAGGGTTTCGATCTTCATGCGTGCCATGTCCACGCCCGTGGGGCAGTCGCGCTTGCAGCCTTTGCAGCCTACGCACAAGTCCATGGTTTGCAGCAGTTCTTCGCTGGTTAGTGCGTCTGTGCCGAGTTGCCCGCTCAAGGCCAAGCGCAAGGTGTTGGCGCGGCCACGGGTGAGGTGTTGTTCGTCACGCGTCACGCGGTAACTCGGACACATGGTGCCCGCATCGAACTTGCGGCAGGTGCCGTTGTTGTTGCACATCTCCACCGCTTTGGCAAATCCCAATGCCGGGTCGCCGCCGGTTCCGGGGGCGGTGGTTTGCTCGGTGGCCGGGTCGTTGTGCACGTTCCAGGCGCTCCAGTCGAGCGCGGTCTGGATGGGAATGACTTGGTAAGGCGTACCGTTGGGTTCGCCGTAGCGCATCAGGCGCTTGTCGTCCATCTTGGGAGGGTTGACCACGCGCTGGGGCGACAGCAGGTGCAGCGGGTCGAGTTCTTGTTTGATCTGCCCGAGGGCTTCGGTGATCTTGGGGCCAAACTGCCAAGCCACCCATTCGCCACGGCACAGCCCATCGCCGTGTTCGCCGCTGTAGGCACCTTTGAACTTGCGCACCAAGGCGCTGGCTTCTTCGGCAATCGCGCGCATCTTGGCAGCGCCATCGCGGCGCATGTCCAGAATAGGGCGCACATGCAGTGTGCCCACCGACGCGTGCGCGTACCAAGTGCCTTTGGTGCCGTGTTTTTTGAACACCTCGGTCAAGGCGTCGGTGTACTCGGCCAGGCTCTGCAGGGGCACTGCGCAGTCTTCGATGAAGCTCACCGGTTTGCCGTCGCCTTTCAAGCTCATCATGATGTTCAAGCCCGCCTTGCGCACCTCCCACAGGTTTTTCTGGGGCGCGTCGTCGATCATCTCCACCACGCTGCCGGGCAGTCCCAGGTCGCCCATGAGTTCCACCAGCTGGCGCATCTTGGGTTTGAGGCTGTCTTTGTTGGCCCCGGCAAACTCCACCAGCAACACCGCTTCGGGTTCGCCAATCAGCGCGGTGCGGATGGTGGGCGCAAAGGCCGGGTTTTGCAGTGACAAATCAATCATGGTGCGGTCCACCAGCTCCACCGCCGTCAAGCTGCCATCGCCCAGCTTCACGATGTGCTGCGCCACATCCATGGCCTTGTAAAAGCTCGGGAAGTTCACCACCCCCAGCACCTTGGCGCGTGGCAACTCGCTCAAGCGCAGGGTCAGCGATTGGGTCATCGCCAGCGTGCCCTCGCTGCCGACCAGCAAGTGCGCCAAGTTCACAGAGCCGTCCGTGGTGTAAGGCCGCTCGTTTTGGTTGCAAAAAATGTCCAGGTTGTAGCCCGCCACGCGACGCAGCACCTTGGGCCAGTGGGCCTCGATGTCGGGGCGCAGTTCATCGGCCAGGCGTTTGACAAAGTCACCGATTTGGCGGGCCCGCCCGCTGCTCGCGTCGTAGCGGCCCCACTGCAACAAGTCGCCGTCGCCCAACCAGGCCGAAGCACCCAGCACGTTGTGCACCATGTTGCCGTAGGCAATCGAGCGGCTTCCGCACGAGTTGTTGCCCGCCATGCCGCCCAAGCTGGCCTGTGCGCTGGTGGACACATCCACCGGAAACCACAGGCCGTGCGCTTTGAGTTCGGCATTGAGGTGGTCCAGCACCAAACCGGGCTCGACCTCGACCGTGCGCTGGGCCACATCCAGATGAACGATCTGGCGTATATGCTTGCTGTGGTCAATCACCAAGCCCGCGCCGGTGGTCTGGCCGCACTGGCTGGTGCCGCCGCCGCGCGGCACGATGGGCACGCCTAAGTCACGGCAGATCGCCATGGCGATGGGCACTTCGTGGGCATGGCGCGGCACAAACACGCCCACGGGCGTGACTTGGTAAATCGACGCGTCGCTGGCGTAACGCCCCCGATCGGCCGCAGAGAACAACACCTCGCCTTCGGTCTCCGTGCGCAGGCGGGCGGCCAAGCGGGCCGCCACTTCGTTGCTGGTGCTGGCCACGCGCTCGTAGAGTTGCTTGGCGGTTTCGGTGAGGTGTCGGGGCGCGTTCATGGGTCAGGCTTTGCGTGAGGTTTTGGGTTTGGCCGTGGGTGTGTCGGCGCTGGCTTGCAGCTGCGCCAACACCACGTCGCGTTTGTGCTCGAGGTGGCGCACCAGCACATCGCGCAACACCTGGGGCTGGCGCGCTTGCAAGGCGTCAATCATCTGCGTGTGCTCTTGCACGGCGCTGTGCCACTTGTCGTCGTCCTGGTTGGACTTGAAGCGCAGCGCTTGCAAACGTGCATTGACTTGCTCGTAGGTGGCGCTGAGCACGGGGTTCTTGGCCGCGGCGTGGATGGTGCGGTGGATGCTGGCATTGAGCCGGTAGTAGGTGGAAAGGTCACGCCGGGTGTAGGCGGCCATCATCTCAAAGTGCAGGGCTTGAATTTCGTTGAGCTCGCTGCCGGTGATGCGCTCGGCGGCCAACATGCCCGAGATTCCCTCCAAGCCCGCCATCACCTCGAAGGTGTGGCGCACATCGTCAAGCGTGAGCGACACCGCCACCGCCCCCCGGTTGGGCAGCAACTCCACCAGGCCTTCGGCAGCCAGTGTTTTGATGGCCTCGCGCAGCGGCGTGCGTGACACATGCAGCGACTCGCACAAGGCCCGTTCATTCAGCTTGGCGCCGGGGGCAATGAGGTTTTCCACCAGCATTTGGCGCAACCGGTGCGTCACATGGCCGTGCAAGGCCGTGCGGGGCAGGGACAAGAGTTCAGCAGTCATGGGCGCATTTTGTATGCAAAAAATGACCAGGTCAAATTCGTGAATAAGGGTGAACGATAGTTGACGTATATTTTTTGTATGCAAAAAATAGGGTTATCTCAGGAGACCTTTGTCCATGCTCAACCTCGACTTTCACCCCACAGGCCGCCACTTTTTGCAAATCCCGGGCCCATCGCCCGTGCCCGACCGCGTGCTGCGCGCCATGAGCCTGCCCACCATCGACCACCGCGGCCCCGAGTTTGGGGCGCTGGGCCTGAAGGTGTTGGCCGACATGCAAAAGATTTTCAAAACCCAGCACCCAGTCATGATTTACCCCGCCTCTGGCACCGGGGCGTGGGAGGCAGCCTTGGTCAACACCCTGAGCGCAGGCGACCATGTGCTGATGTTTGAAACCGGCCACTTTGCCTCGCTGTGGAACAAACTGGCCACCCGCTTGGGGCTGAAGTCCGAGTTCATTGGACTGCCCGGTGTGGAGGGCTGGCGCCACGGTGTCAAGGCCGACATGATCGAGACCCGCCTCAAGGCGGACACAGCGCACAGCATCAAGGCGGTGTGCGTGGTGCACAACGAAACCTCCACCGGGGTGACCAGCGACATCGCTGCGGTGCGCCGCGCCATCGACAACGCCAAGCACCCCGCGTTGCTGATGGTCGACACCATCTCGGGCCTGGCTTCAGCCGACTACCGCCACGACGAGTGGGGCGTGGACGTGACCGTCAGCGGTTCGCAAAAAGGCCTCATGCTGCCGCCTGGCATCAGCTTCAACGCCTTGTCGCCCAAAGCGATGGAGGCCAGCAAAACCTCCACCTTGCCCAAGTCGTTTTGGGCCTGGGACGAGATGCTGGAGATCAACAAAACCGGCTACTTTCCCTACACCCCCAACACCAACCTGATGTACGGCTTGAGTGAAGCCTGCGACATGATCTTGGGCCAAGGCTTGGATGTGGTGTTTGCCCGCCACAAGCGGTGGTCCAAAGGCGCCTGCGCGGCGGTCACGGTCTGGGGCTTGCCCATTCAGTGTGGCGATCCCGCCCTGTACTCGCCCATCCTGACCGGCGTGATGACCCCCGAGGGCGTGGACGCTGACGCCGTGCGCCAACTCATCTACGAGCGCTTTGACTGTTCGCTGGGCACGGGCCTGGGCAAGGTCAAAGGGCGCATGTTCCGCATCGGCCATTTGGGCGATTGCAATGACTTGACCTTGATTGCTGCCTTGTCGGCGTGTGAGATGGGCCTCAAGCTCAGCGGCGTCAAGCTGGCGGGCTCGGGTGTGCAAGCGGCGATGGACTATTTCTCGGCCCATCCCATTCCACCCCTGATTCGCGGCTGATCTGGCGCACCGTCGTCTTCTCACGATTTGGCATTCCACCCTCATCCTTTGCATCCACTGAAACCCACCCACAGGAGTCACCGCCATGCAACGCAGAACACTGCTCCAAGCCAGCGCCGTCACTGCGGCGACTTTGGCGGCACCCATGATCAAAGCGCAGACCTTGCCCAGCGGCCCCATCCGCATCGTGGTGGGCTTCCCGCCCGGGGGTGGCACCGATGCGCTGGCCAGGGTGCTGGCGCAAAAGCTGCAAATCTTGTGGGGCACCACCATCGTCATCGACAACAAAGGCGGGGCAGCGGGTGTGATTGCGGCTGATTACGTGGCCAAGCAACCCGCAGACGGCAACACCTTGCTCATGGCGCACATCAACAGCCATGCCTTGGCGCCCAGCCTGCAGCCCAAGCTGGGCTACAACGTGGAGCGCGACTTCACGCCCATCGGCTTGGTGGGGGTCACCCCCAACTTGTTGATCTGCAACGAGAACCAACCCGCCAAGAACGTCAAAGACTTGGTCGCCTTGTGCAAACAAAATCCCGGCAGCATCAGCTTTGCGTCGGCCGGCGGGGGCTCGGCCCAGCATCTGGCGCTGGAAATGTTCAAGCTGCGTGCCGGCATTGACGCCTTGCACATCCCCTACAAAGGCTCAGGCCCGGCACTGACCGACTTGATTGGCGGCCAGGTGCAGTATTGTTTTGAAACCATGACCTCGGCCACCCCGCATGTCAAAAGTGGCAAGGCCATTGCATTGGCCCAAACGCGACCCAAGCGTGCCAAAGGTCACCCCACGGTGCCCACCATGGACGAGCAAGGTTTTGCGGGTTTTGATGCCACCACCTGGTACGGCCTGGTGGGGCCAGGCAAGTTGAACCCGGCTTTTGTGAAGCGCATCAACGATGACATGAACCGTGTCATGGCCATGCCCGATGTGATGGAAAAGTTTGACCAGTACGGTGCCGAAGACGGTGGCGGCACACCCGAGCGCTTTGCCGAGTTCATCCGCAGTGAAACCCAGAAGTGGGCCAAGGTCGTCAAAGATGCCAAGGTGCAGGCCGATGCCTGAACCTTGTCTTGCCGAGTGTTTTGTTAGTAAGATGTGTACACATTGATTCACAAATACAGCGAGACCACACCGTCATGGAAGCAACAAAAGTTGGCATCAGAGAATTTCGCTCAGACTTGGCCGAGTTCATTGCATCAAGTACGCCCGTGGCTATCACGCGCCACGGGCAAACCGTGGGTTACTTCATCCCAACGCGAGGGCAAGTTGAGGCAGATCTTGCCTCGCTCCAACAAGCGAGCAAAGCACTCGATCAATTGATGGCTAAGCATGCCGTCATCGAGGATCAGGTGGCGGCTGAATTTAAAGTCGCTAGAAAAAGGCAAACCGTAAAAAATAAGCGGTCGTAACACCATGGTTGGGAAAGCAATTGTGTTGGATGCCAACATCTTGGTTCGTGCTGTGCTGGGACAACGCGTTCGATCACTTCTGATTGAGCATGCCGAACACATCAAATTCTTCACACCTGATGTCGCCTAAGAAGACGCCAAGAAATACTTGCCTGGTTTGCTAGAAAAACGAGGGGTATCTGCGGAAATGGTTGTTCAGGTGTTAGACCAACTTCAGTCAATCATCCAAGTGATCGACAGTGAAATTTATGGCGCCATGAAAACAGAGGCGCTCCTGCGTATCGCTTCAAGAGACGCTGACGACTGGCCAGTGCTTGCGTGTGCCACGGCATTGAACTGTCCGGTTTGGACAGAAGATGCCGATTTCTTTGGCTCGGGTGTCGCGACTTGGACCTCTGACCGTATCGCACTGTATTTCGCTTGACTGAGCGACAAACAGCGCGAACTCCGATCAGCTCGACAAGCCTTTGTAGAGCATGTACGCTGCCAGCGCGTACAAGATCATGGCAAAAATGCGCTTGAGTTTTTTCACAGGCAAGCTGTGGGCCGCTTTTGCACCCAAGGGTGCAGTGAAGACGCTGCACAAGGCAATCACCACCAAAGCGGGCACCCAGATGAAGCCAATGGCGTCGTCAGGCAAGCCCGTCACCGACATGCCACTGATCACGTAGCCTGCCACGTTGGCCAGCGCAATCGGAAAGCCCAGTGCCGAGCTGGTCGCCACGGCGGTGTGAATGGCCACATTGCACCAGGCCATGAACGGCACACTGATGAAGCCGCCACCCGCGCCCACCAAGCCTGACAAAAAGCCAATCGCGCTACCAGCGGCCACCAAACCGGCTGTACCGGGCACTTGGCGTGAAGGCGCAGGCTTTTTGTCCAAAAACATTTGCGTGGCAGAAAAGCCGACAAACAAACCAAAAAAGATCGCCAAGTTCGCACCCTTGAGCATGGCAAACACGCCCATGCTGGCAATCATGCTGCCCAGCACGATGCCAGGGGCCAGGCCTTTGACCAAGTCCCAGCGCACCGCGCCACGTTTGTGGTGGGCGCGCACGCTCGATATGGACGTGAAGATGATGGTGGCCATGGATGTGGCAATCGCCATCTTGACCGTCAAGTTGGCGTCTATGCCGCGTTGCGACAACATGAAGGTCAAGAACGGCACCATGATCATGCCCCCGCCAATGCCTAAGAGCCCAGCCAAAAAGCCAGTGCAAATGCCCAGCAGGGCCAGTTCGATGATGAGTTGGGGTTGGATGTCCATGACGCGCCTAGGCAGGTAAAAGAAAAGGTGTCTGCAAGGTGCCTGGAGCCGTCATCCTGAACCGGGGGTTCAGGTGGGCGAGGTCAGACTGACGTTGGGTTCATCTGACGCGAGACGATCACGCTCATCAGTCGATGTTCCAAGCCCTGGCTCATATGAGCATTGGTTCAAGGAAATATAAAGCCCCAAGGACCGAGCAGACGCCTCGATTGTAGGGTGGGCTCAGAGCAGTTGGTTGTCGCGTGTGAGCACGCTGTCCAAGCGTTGCAGCAGTTGGTGTAACTGGGGCGACGCATCACGGGTGTCACCACTGGCAGCTGGGACAGGTTTGTCGGTCAAGTCAAACGCCAAGTTCAAGGCGGCCAGCACGGCAATGCGGTCACGCGCTTTGATCTTGCCTGCATCACGAATCTTGCACATGGCTTCGTCCACCTTGGCCACGGCTTGACCCAAACGTGTTTCGCCGCCTTCTGGGCAGCCCAGCACATAGCCTTGGCCCATGATTTGTACTTCGATTTGTTTCATCCAGCCTCCTTGGCGTCTGCGCCCTGGGGCAAGCGATCGATGAGCGCATCGATGCGGTGCCGCGCAGCACCCAAGCGTGATTTGAGCAAGTCGCGCTCATGGCTGACTTCTTGCAATTGCTGCGCCAACAAAGCGTTGGTGCGTTGCAGTTCTTCGTGACGCACAAGCAAGCGTTCCACGCGCTCGGCGATTTGATCGATTTGGGTGGTGTTGGTCATGGCCCATGCATTTTAAGGTCACAGCAAGGTTCGTCATTAGAATCAAATCGTTGGTGCTCACGGCGTGGTTCACATGCCGCAGTTCAACGGGAAGCAGGAAGGTCGCGTCGACCAAGCTCGGCAAAACTCAACCTGCGCTGCCCCCGCAACGGTCAAACGGACGAGCTCTTGAGCTCCGCTTCTGTCACACACGCCACTGGACGCCTTGAACAAGCGTCTGGGAAGGCGACAGAGGTTGCTTCCGTCAGCCCGGATACCGGCCAACAAGGTGGCGGTGCGTCTGACAACGTGCCGCTTGAACGCTCAAGCACTGTCGGGGAAGGCGGTGAGGGCACTTCGGGTTGGATTTGATTCATGAAAAAATTTATCCGTGCGCGTGGCGTTTGGCCTGCGCTTTTTGTTTTGTCTTTAGCTTGTCAAGTCGCCTCAGGGCAGGATGTTGAAATGAATCCTGTGACAGTGACGGCCTCTAAGTTTGAGGAGTCCGTTCAGAATACGCCGGCTTTTTTAACCATCTTGAGTAAAGAGGAAATCAAGAACTCTGGCGTCTTGACCGTCAACGAAGCCATCATGAAATTGGGTGGCGTTGCAGGACGCGCGAGCCAGCAAGGCGGAAATGAATACACCTTAGACATCATGGGCTTTGGCGACACGGCTTTGGTCAATACGGTGGTGGTGGTTGATGGTATTCCACAGAGAGAGGCCGATCAAAGTGAGGTGAGACTCTCTGGAATTCCGATTGATCAGGTTGAGCGTATCGAAATTCAACGGGGTGCCGCTGGTGTGATGTACGGTGAAGGTGCTGTAGCAGGTGTGATCAACGTCATTACTAAAGCAAGCAGTTACGAAAGCGCTGTGGCCAACTCCTCTGGAACTGTTGCTCTGAGTTACGGTTCATACGGTGCACGTGAAACGCGTGCCAATCTGAATCACGCCAACGATGGTTTGAGTTTTTCGGTCTCTGGACTGAAGCGAGACTTTGGCGGCTATCGAGAAAACTCGGCCAGCAAGAATGAGTCACTCAGCACCTCGGTTCAATTCAGAAGCAAGGACATTCGAACCGGCCTTTATGCCAATATTGACAATGCGAATTCGCGCTTGCCTGGGCCTTTTTATTCCGTCAGCGATTTCCAAAGAGATCCCAAAGTTGCATCCACTGCATTGGATTGGTCCTCCAGCCATACGAATCGGGTAGGTGGGTTTGTTGAAAAAGAAATCGGTGGTATTTTTTATAAGTTGGATGCGAATCAGCGAACGCGTGACCTCACGAGCTTTTTGCATTCAACGCCCGACGTGAATTCGCAATACAAGACCACAGCTGATTTCTTATCGCTCACAGCCAATCGCATCGGCGAGGCCAGCCTTGGGGCGTACCAAGCGATTGGTGGGATTGAAAGTTACCGCTGGAAACAAACTCGAAAAACGGATGGAACGACCAATAACAGCCAAGACGTGAACTCCGACTCGAAGGCTTATTTTTTCAAACTTGATCAAGAAGTTAAGAGTCTTGGCGTGCGAATTTCTGGTGGCTATCGCGAGGAAACCATCCTTCGCGATTCCGCTGCTGAGGGGCTCACAACCCTGTATCAAAAACGGTTGACCGCATCCGAGCTCGGTTTGTCTAAACAACTGTCGGTCAGCAACACGGTCTACACAAGACTTGCAAAAAGTTTCAGAGCGCCCAATGCGGATGAGTTTGCTTGTGCGTTGGGGTATCAGTGTTCGAATGCCAACACGCTTGTTCCTCAGACCTCGGTTGATCGCGAAGTGGGTTGGAAATACAAACAAGCAGACCAATTCAGGCTGAGTTCGCGTTACTACCGCAGCGACATCAACCATGAAATCACCTATGACCCGTTCAATTTTGTCAATTCCAACCTATCTTCAACGGTGCGTGAAGGCGTGGATGTCAATGCACTGATCAAACCGCAGGCCAGTCTTTATGTGAGCATGGCTGTGGGTCTTCGCAAGTCAAAATTTGCGGACAGCGCTTTCGAGGGTAAAACGGTTCCGATGGCACCTCATCAAGTCGCATCTTTGAATGCCGACTGGCGGTTCATGCCGAAACAAGCCATCGGTGCAGGCTGGACATGGACTTCTTCTCAGTTTTACGCTGGTAACTTTTCGAATGATTCGGCTTACAAAGTCCCTGCATACGCGCTGCTCGATTTACGCTATCGCTACCAATTCGATACCTATGAATTTTCGTTGAGTGTGAGGAACTTGGCGGACAAGAAGTTTTACTCTTATGGCACGATGTATTCATCAAATTCATACGCCATTTATCCAGAGTTAGGGCGCACTGTGATGGCGCGCATGACCTACGGGTTTTGATCCATTCATGAAACTCGCTGACTCAATGCTCCCCCAACGCATCGTCTGCCTCACCGAGGAGACCACGGAGTGGCTCTACCTGTTGGGGCAAGAGGTGCGCATCGTGGGTATCTCGGGCTACACCGTGCGCCCGCGTCGGGCGCGGGTTGAAAAGCCCAAGGTCAGCGCGTTTTTGAGCGCCAAGATCGACAAAATCTTGGCGCTTAAGCCCGACTGCGTGTTTGGTTTTTCAGATTTGCAAGCCGACATTGCCGCCTTGTTGATTCGTGCGGGCGTGCAAGTCACGGTGTTCAACCAACGCAGTGTGGATGAGATTTTTTCCATGCTCTACCAAGTCGCGGCGATGGTGGGGCAGGCCGAGCAAGGCCTGCAACGCTTGGCCGATATGCGTCAGCAGTTGGACGACATCGGCCGCACGGCGGCGGGTTTCAAGCGTCGTCCCAGGATTTATTTTGAAGAGTGGGACGAGCCCCACATCAGCGCCATCCGTTGGGTCTCTGAGCTGATGAGCATCGCCGGGGGTGACGACTGCTTTGCTGAGCTCGCGCGCATGTCGCTGGGCAAGGATCGCATCATTGCCGATGGCCAAACCATCGTGGAGCGTGCGCCCGACATCATCATCGGCTCATGGTGCGGTAAAAAATTCCGTGCCGACAAAGTGGCCGCCCGACCGGGTTGGCAAGACGTGCCTGCGGTGCGCCACGGCCAGCTGTTTGAAATCAAATCGGCTGACATCTTGCAACCCGGCCCTGCGGCTTTGACCGATGGCGTGGCGCAGTTGCACCGCATCGTGCAGCAATGGGTGGTGCAGCATGGCTGAGCACAGCCTGGCGCGTGCATGGCGTATGCCGCGTGTGTGGGTTGGCCTGTGCATGGCGTGGCTGTGCATCTCGTCGTTTTGTGGCGTGCAAGCCCAGGTGGTGGTGCGCGATGACCGACAGGTCGACGTGACGCTCACCCACACACCACAACGCATCGTCAGTCTGCTGCCCTCGCTGACAGAAACCGTGTGTGCCTTGGGCCAGTGCCAGCGTCTGGTGGGGGTGGACCGTTATTCCAACTGGCCCGAGTCGGTGGCCAAGTTGCCGCGTTTGGGCGGCGGCATCGACCCGCAGATCGAGAGCGTCGTTGCCCTTCAGCCTGATCTGGTGTTGATGGCCAGCTCTGCGCGTGGGGCCGACCGTCTGCGTGCCTTGGGGCTGAAGGTGTTGTCGCTAGAGCCCAAGTCACACGCCGATATGCTGCGCGTCATCACCACATTGGGCCAGGCCCTGGGTTTAGTCAACTCAGACGCACAACGTGTGTGGCATGACATGCAGGCGGGGGTGGAGGCAGCCGCCCAATCGGTGCCCGCTTCGGCGCGTGGTGCACGGGTGTATTTCGAAGTGAGTCCCGCGCCCCATGCGGCCAGCGAGGCCTCGTTCATTGGGGAGACCTTGACGCGCTTGGGGGCTCGCAATGTGGTACCTGCTGCGTTGGGGCCGTTTCCGCAGCTCAATCCAGAGTTTGTGGTGCGCGCCCAGCCTGACGTGATCATGGTGGGCGACAGCAACTGGGACCTCATGCGCAAGCGCCCCGGGTGGGGCGGTCTGCGTGCTGTGCACACCCAAGGCGTGTGCACCTTCACGCCCGAGCAGTCGGATGTGCTGGTGCGCCCCGGTCCGCGCGTGGCCGAAGCGGCGGCACTGATGGCCCAATGTCTGAGAACCGTACGAGGTGCGCCATGAGCCGCACGCTTGGCACGACCTTGCAGGCCCTGCGTGCCTGGCACTTGGGCGGCGTGTTGGGGATGCTCAGCGTGTTGGGCCTGATTGCGGGCAGTGCGGTGGGCAGCACGGGGCTGTCTCGCGTGTGGACGCTGTGGCAAGACCCGCTGTCATGGCAAATCGTGTGGGACATCCGCTTGCCGCGCTCTGTGGGTGCTTGGGTGGGCGGGGCCTTGTTGGGGCTGGCCGGGGCGCTGGCGCAAGGTTTGTTTCGCAACCCTTTGGCCGATCCGTATTTGTTGGGCAGTGCCTCCGGTGCGTCGCTGGGTGTGGCGCTGGGATTGGCACTGTTGGGGCCCAGCGCGGCAACAGGGTTGTGGCTGCACGTGGGGCTCACGGGCATGGCGTTTGGAGGGGCCGTGTTGGCCGTGGTGCTCACGCTGGTGTTGGCGCGTGGCGTGCAACACAGCTTGCGCTTGTTGTTGGCGGGTGTGATTGTGGGCGTGGTGCTGGGGGCCGTGTCGTCCCTCATCACCTTGTTGCGCCCCGATGTGTTGCAGGGCATGCAAGGTTTTGTGTTGGGCTCGACCGCGTTTGTCAGCTGGCCGGCTTGCGGGTTGATGCTGGCGGTGCTGCTGTTGTGCAGCGCGCTGGCGGCA
>CAITHK010000281.1 GCA_903892175.1 uncultured Burkholderiales bacterium
TGGCTGCCACAAGACATGCACGGCCTGCGTGTGCTCGATGCCGGTTGCGGCACCGGTGCCCTGGCCCTGCAAGCCGCGCTGCGCGGTGCAGAGGTGGTCGCGATTGACCTCTCCCCCACGCTGGTGAAACTGGCCGCTGAACGCATGGCGGCCGAGCACCCGCGCTTGCCCGGCTCGGTGACGTTTTTGTCAGGCGACATGCTCAGCCCAGAGCTGGGCGAGTTTGACCATGTGGTGTGCATGGACTCGTTGATCCATTACGACAGCGAGCAAATTGCCCAAGCCCTGGCCGGGCTGGCACAACGCACGCGCACCTCCATGGCCTTCACCTTCGCACCGCGCACGCCACTGTTGGCTTTGATGCACAGCACCGGGCGCTTGTTTCCGCGCAGCGACCGCTCTCCGTCGTTGTCACCCGTGGCACATGCCGACCTGCTGCGACGCATGCAAACGCAAAGCCATTTGCACACTTGGACCGATGCACGCATGCAACGCGTGGCACGGGGCTTTTACACCTCCCAAGCTTGGGAGTGGACACGTTCATGAAACTGCACATCCCGATCCCCCGCTGGCTCACGGCCTACGGCACGCGCTTCATGCCGTTTGCCGATGCGGCCTCGCCTGAACTGCCGATGGCGCGCTTGCTGCGCCTGTCGCTGTTCCAAGTAGTGATCGGCATGGTCACCGCCTTGCTGGTGGGCACACTCAACCGAGTGATGATTGTGGAGTTGCAGGTACCCGCTTGGTGGGTGGCCTTGGCGGTGGCCATTCCGATGGTGTTTGCCCCGCTGCGCACCCTCATTGGCTACCGCAGCGACACGCACCCGTCGGCATTGGGCTTGCGTCGCATTCCCTACTTGTGGACGGGCACCTTGCTGTTGTTTGGTGGCCTGTCCATCATGCCGTTTGCCTTGCTTTTGTTGTCCGAACCTGAGAGCGCCAACCTGTGGGTCGGCCAAATTGGCGCTTGCCTGGCCTTTGTGCTGGTGGGCGCTGGCATCCAAGTCACACAAACTGCTGGCATGGCGCTGGCAGACGACTTGGCCTCCCAAGACAAACGCCCGCGCGTGGTGGCATTGCTCTACAGCATGCTGCTGGTGGGCATGATCGCCAGCAGCATGGTGTTTGGCTTTGTGCTGAATGACTTCAGTCCGCAAAAACTCATCCAAATGGTGCAAGGCTGTGCCGTGCTGGTGGCCGTTCTGAACTTGACCTCGCTGTGGAAACAAGAGGCGCGTCAGGCTAAGCGCGGACGCCGCGAAGTGGGCGGCTTTGCGCAAAGCTGGCGCACCCTCATGACGCAGCCCCAGATGCGGCGCTTTTTGTGGACCTTGGGTTTGGGCACCTTTGCCTTCAACATGCAAGACATTGTGTTGGAGCCCTATGCAGCCGAGATCCTCCAGCTCGATGTGGGCATGACCAGCGCCCTCACGGCACTGAGCTCAGGCGGGGCGCTGCTGGCGTTCATCCTGTCGGCGCGTTGGCTGTCGGGCGGACTGAACGCCTGTCGACTGGCCAGTTTTGGCGTCTTGCTGGGCCTGCCTGCGTTTGCCATGGTGATTTTTTCTGGGCCCCTGCAAGCGGCTTGGTTGTTCCGCGCAGGTGTAGGCCTGATTGGCCTGAGCGGAGGTCTGTTTTCTGTCGGTATGTTGGTCACAGCCATGGGCATGGGTCACCACGTCGAGGGTGGACGCTTGAGTGGTTTGGTCGTGGGCACCTGGGGTGCCGTGCAAGCCAGCAGCGCTGGCGCGGCCATGGCGGTGGGAGGGGCACTGCGCGATGGCGTGTCGGTGCTGGCCATGTCGGGGGCCATGGGCGAAGCCTTGGTCACCCCCATCACCGCGTACAGCTTTGTCTACCACCTGGAAATTTATTTGTTGTTTGTCGTGCTGGTGGCCTTGGGGCCGATGTTGCGCGCCAGCCGTCTGAGCGCAAAGACAAACAGCAACACCCCGAGCACCCCGTTTGGTCTGGCACAACTGCCAGGTTGAGAGTTGACGATTTTTTTGAAGGAGCACTGGTATGCAAACAGGCGCAATCACGCAATACATTGATGTGGCCCAAATTGTGTTGTACATGTTCTGGGCGTTTTTCGCCGGGCTGATTTATTACCTCTTGCGTGAAAACCACCGCGAGGGCTACCCCATGGATTCAGGCCGAGAAAATGGCCCCAAGATCGAAGGCTGGCCACCGGTGCCCGAGCCCAAAGCCTTCAAGACCCAAGACGGTCACACCTACTTGGCGCCCGACCTGGCCCGTCCTGATGGCACGTACCACGGCCAACCCACACACGGCTGGAACGGTGCACCACTTGAACCCGTGGGCGACCCCTTGCTCGCAGGTGTAGGCCCCGGTGCCTGGGCCATGCGGGCCGACATTCCAGACATGGACCCGCACGGGCACCCCAAAATTGTGCCCTTGCATGTGGCCAGCGACCACTCGGTGGCCCACCAAGACGTCGACCCACGCGGACTGCCCGTGTGGGGCGCCGACAAACAAATCGCAGGCACGGTGTGCGAGCTGTGGGTGGACCGCATGGAAATGATGTTTCGCTATGCCGAAGTGCAATTGGCAGGCTCTGAGCGCCGTGTGTTGTTGCCCATGACTTTTGCCCGCATCAAAAAAGACGGCACCCACGTGCAGGCCATCCTGGCGCACCAGTTTGCCAATGTGCCGCAAACCAAGTCAGCGCAACAGATCACCTTGCTTGAAGAAGAAAAAATCACGGCCTACTACGGTGCAGGCACCTTGTACGCGACGCCTGAGCGCCAGGAGCCCATCATATGAAAGCCACCCACGAACACGAGTGGGAAGCGGCGCCTGGACTCCCCAGCGCGCTGCCCGCCGGCGAACATGTGGTCTGGCAAGGGGCGCCCGACTGGCGCAGCTTGGCCGTGCAGGCGTTTCATGTGCGCAAAATCGCCTTGTATTTCGTTTTCATGCTGACGCTTCAGACCCTCAACCTGACGGCGCCTGACAACGGCGTCGGTTGGAAGCCGCTGGCTGAAGTCGAATGGAAACCTCTGTTCGTCGCCGCCAGTCTGTACGCACTGGCTCTGGGTTTGTTGTTGGGCACGGCATGGTTGTCGGCCAGCAGCACGCTCTACACCCTCACCAACAAGCGCGTGGTGATGCGCATTGGCATTGTGCTGACGCTGACCTTCAACCTGCCCTACAAGCGCATCGCTGGCGCCTCTGTGAAGGCTTACCCACAAGGCTTGGGCGACTTGGCCTTGGCGCTCCACCCCGAAGACCGCATTGGCTGGGCCCACCTGTGGCCACACCAACGGGCTTGGCACATCAGCCAGCCCCAACCCACCTTGCGTTGCTTGCCCGCGTGTGAACAAGTCGGTCAACAACTGCTGGCCTTGTGGCGCGCCGAACGCGCAGGTGAAAACCTGCACTTGGGCGAGGTACCGGCCGACTTGGCCAAGGCCTCACATCCCTCTCAAGGCATGCTGGCATGAGCACCCTGCCCAACGCCCACTGGTCACAGCACCCCCAAAGTCTTAGCCGCCCCATGGCCTGGATTGGGGTGGTGCTGCTGGCCGTTTTGGTGGCGGTGGGTCTGGCTCGGTGGTCGGGCCTGAACCCGCGCACGCCAGACGCCGCCGTTCAGTGGCAGCGTGCGCTGAACTTCAGCGACCTGCCCGGTGGCGATATCGCAGTGCAAGACGCCAACACCCACGAGACGGTGGCACGGTTTTCTGGCGAGCAAGGCTTCTTGCGCAGCACCCTGCGCGCCCTGGCACGTGAACGCCACCGCGAAAAAATTGGAGCCCAAGCCCCGTTGTTGTTGATGGGTCGCACCGATGGTCGACTGACCTTGCTAGACCCCACCACCCAACAACGCATCGATCTCGAGTCATTTGGCCCCACCAATGCCGCCGTGTTTGCTGGCCTGCGCTTGGCTGGCCTTGACACCTCAGCCCCTTAAAACTTGCCGCAACCTCAGACCCCACCGGAGACACCCATGAACGCCACCGCTGTCCACACCATCGAAACCGCTGAAGATGCCAACAACAAAGCGGTTCACAGCGACATGATCAGCCCGCGCTTTTACACCACCGACTTTGCCGCCATGGACCGCATCAACATCGAACCGGTGCGCGCCGAGTGGGACAAGATGATGGCCGAGTACGAGGGCGACAACAACCACGACCACTTCCAGCGCGATGCGGCGTTTGCCGACGAAGTGGCGGCGGGCATGGCCACGCTGTCGCCCGAGATGCGCCAAGAGTTCATGGACTTTTTGGTCAGCTCACTGACCTCGGAGTTTTCAGGCTGTGTGCTCTACAACGAGATCCGCAAAAACGTCAACAACCCAGACATCAAGCAGTTGATGACCTATTTGGCACGTGACGAATCGCGCCATGCCAGCTTCATCAACCTGTCGTTGCGCGACTTCAACCTAGGGATCGACCTGGGCAAGCTCAAACGCACCAAGAAGTACACCTTCTTCAAGCCCAAATACATTTACTACGCGACTTATCTGTCTGAAAAAATTGGGTACGCGCGCTACATCACGATTTTTCGTCAGCTTGAAAAGCATCCCGAAAAACGTTTTCACCCGATCTTTCGCTGGTTCGACCTGTGGTGCAACGACGAGTTTCGCCATGGCGAATCGTTTGCCCTGATCATGCGAGCCAACCCGCATTTGCTGCGTGGGGCGAACAAGCTGTGGATTCGTTTTTTTCTGCTCGCCGTCTACGCCACCATGTACGTGCGCGACCACACCCGCCCCATGTTGCATGACGCCATGGGCTTGGACTCCAGCGAGTACGACTACCAAGTGTTTCGCATCACCACCGCCATCACGCAGCAGGTGTTCCCCTTGGCCTTGGACACCGACAACCCGGCTTTCCGCCGCGGCTTGGAGCGCCTGTTTGTGATTTCGCAAGCCATGGAAAAAGCCAAGCTGCGCGGCGGTGTGGTGGGCAAACTGCAACAAGGTGTCTGCGCCCTGCAGGCAGCCGCCACATTCGCTCGCCTGTTTTGCATGCCCGTGATTGCGCAAGACTTGTCGCCCCAAGTTCGCATGGAACCCGCATGGTGAATGAAGTCGTTTGGGCCTGCACCTTCACGGCCCTGTGCTGGTGGCTGGGCACAGGTGTGATCTTGTGGCTCGACCGGCTCAACCCACGCAGCTTTCGTTTCAGCCTGGCGGGCTGGACAGTGCTGCTGGCTTTGAGTTTTTGGGGCGTGGCGCACAGCATGCGCGAAGTCAGTGTGGTCAACGCCTACTTGGCCTTTGGCAGCGTGATCGTCATGTGGGGCTGGCACGAGCTGACCTTTCTCACCGGCTGGATCACTGGCCCGCGCAAAACGCCGCTGGAGTCAGGCGTCCAAGGTTGGCCGAGGTTTGTGCAGTCGGTGCAAGTCATGCTCTACCACGAGCTGGCCTTATTGGCCAATTTCGCGCTGCTGTGGTGGATGCAAGAGGGCCAGCACAACCATGTGGCGATTTGCACCTTCGCCTTGCTGTGGTGCATGCGTTTGTCGGCCAAACTGAACCTGTTTTTTGGGGTGCCGCAAAACGGCGCGCAATACCTGCCCGCCCACCTGAAGTACCTGGCCAGTTATTTCCGCACCCGCGACATGACGCTGTGGTTTGTGCTCTCGATGGGTGCCGCCATGGGCACCTGGTTTTGGCTGGTCTGGCTGGCACAACAAGGCGCGGTGGCCATCACCACCGGCTGGGTCATGTTGGCCACCTTGCTGGGGTTGGCCATTGTGGAACACGTGATCATGATTTTTCCTTGGCCACTGGAGCGACTCTGGGGCTGGGCCATGGGCCACGCCAACAAACCCGCCCTGACCCTGCCACCTTGAAGGCCCGCCATGAACGCTTACCGCACCGAAGGTTTTGGCAATGCCATCACACCCCAACGCCCTGCGCAAGCAGATGACACACAGCCGCGCCAACGCCCCACAGCGGTGGTGATTGGCAGCGGCTTTGGCGGGCTGGCAGCGGCCATTCGCCTCAGCGTCAAGGGTTACCAAGTCAAAGTGCTTGAAAAACTCGACGCTCCTGGGGGACGTGCTTATGTGCACCACCAAGACGGCTTCACCTTTGATGCGGGGCCGACCATCATCACCGCACCGTTTTTGTTGGAAGAGCTGTGGGCCCTGTGCGGCCAACGCTTTGCCGACGATGTGACCTTGGTGGCCATGGACCCGTTTTACCGGGTGCGTTTTGCCGATGGCACCTGGTTTGATTACAACGGCGACGCCGAGCACATGCGCGCCGAAGTGGCGCGGTTTGAGCCCGCCGATTTGCCCGGCTATGAACGGTTTCTGGAAGAAGCCGAGCGCTGCAAAACGCTGGGCTTTGAAGGCATGGGCGACATGGCCTTTGACAAGATCAGCGACTTGATGGCGGCCATTCCCGACTTCCTGCGCATGGGCGCTTGGCGCAGCCTCTACAGCCTGGTGGCCAAACACATCCGCAACGAGAAGTTGCGTGTGGTGATGAGCTTTCACCCGCTGCTGATTGGTGGCAACCCCTTTGCGGTGACCTGTGCCTATGCACTCATCAACTCGCTGGAGCGCACCTGGGGCGTGCACTCGGCCATGGGCGGCACCGGGGCCATCGTGCGCGGCTTGGTGGGCCTGCTGCAAGCACGCGGCGTGCCCGTGCGCTGCAATGCGCCGGTCACGCAAATCCGCATTGAGCAAGGGCGCGCCTGCGGCGTGGAGTTGGAGACCGGCGAGTTCATCCCCGCCGACATCGTGGTCAGCAATGCCGACACGGCTTGGACCTACAAGCACTTGGTGGCGCCTGAGCACCGGCGCGTGTGGAGCGACCGCAAGATTGACAAGGGCCACTACTCCATGGGCCTGTTTGTTTGGTACTTTGGCACCTCGCGCCAATACGCCGATGTGCCCCACCACATGATGGTGCTGGGTGAGCGCTATGAGGGATTGCTCAAAGACATCTTCAAACGCCACCACTTGGCCAAAGACTTCAGCCTTTACCTGCACCGCCCGACCGCCACCGACCCCTCACTGGCCCCTGAAGGCTGCGACACCTTTTACGTGCTGTCGCCCGTGCCGCACCTCGACAGTGGCACCGATTGGGCCACGCAGGCCGAGCCCTACCGACAAGCCATCGCCGAGGCGTTACAAGCCTCGGTGTTGCCAGGCTTGCAGGACTGCATCGTGACCTCCAAGGTGACCACGCCGCAAGATTTTCAAGACCGCCTGTGGTCCTACAAGGGCGCAGGCTTTGGCCTAGAGCCTTTGCTGCTCCAAAGCGCCTGGTTTCGCCCCCACAACCGCAGCGAAGACGTTCCCGGTCTGTTCGTGGTCGGCGCCAGCACTCACCCGGGTGCAGGCGTGCCCGGTGTCCTCATGTCAGCCAAAGCACTCGAAACGGTGGTTCCCCATGTCCAATCCTGAACTCAATTCAGCCCTCCCCGTTACCCCTCAAGCCTTGAACTTTGACTCGCAGGACTTGCAAGCCTGTGTGGCCATGATGCAAGGCGGCTCCAAAACTTTTTTTGCTGCGAGCCGCTTGCTGCCTCCCCGCGTACGCACAGCTGCCATTGCGCTGTATGCGTTTTGCCGCGTGGCTGACGACTTGGTGGACGAAGCCGGTGCAGAAGATGCACCCCTGGAACTATTAAAAACACGCCTTGACGCTATTTACGCCAACACGCCGCACGACCACGTCGAAGACCATGCCTTGAGTTTGTTGGTGCAGCAGTACAAACTACCCAGGCATTTGCTAGACGCCTTGATCGAGGGCTTTGCCTGGGATGCGGGCGGACGCAGCTACGACAGCATCGAAGACCTGCATGCCTATGGTGCCCGCGTGGCCGGCAGTGTGGGCGCGATGATGAGCTGGATCATGGGCCCGCAAAGCACCGACACCCTGGCACGCGCCTGCGAGCTGGGCGTGGCCATGCAACTGACCAACATCGCCCGCGATGTGGGGCACGACGCCAGCATCGGCCGTTTGTACCTGCCACGCCAGTGGCTGATCGAAGCAGGCGTCAACCCTGAAGCTTGGTTGGCTTGCCCGACCTTCACACCCGCCATCGCCCAGGTGGTGACGCGCTTGCTGGACGAAGCAGATCGCCTGTACAAACAAGCCCATTCAGGCATAGCCGCCTTGCCGCCCGACTGCCGCGCGGCGATTTGCGCGGCCAGCATGATCTACGCTGAAATCGGTCACCAACTGCGCCGTGAGGGCTTGGATTCGGTCAACAAACGCACGGTGGTCAGCACCACCCGCAAGCTGATGCTCTTGGCCAGTGCCTGGACACAAGTGCATTGGATTCGGGTGTCCGAGCACATCCCCGCGCCGCTGCCAGCCATTGTGGGCTTGGTGCAAGGCTGTCAGGCCATCACCCAGCAACCGGGCAGCGTCGCCTACTTCCCCAACCGCGCCATGCCGCAACGGGTGGCCTGGATGCTCGACTTGTTCGAGCGGCGCGAAACCGAAAGACTGGACCGCAACGCCTTGCGGCAAACCGCATGAGTGGCATGGGTGCCAAGCGCCACACCCCCTGTGTGCGGCTCATCTATGTGAGCCGAGCCAAAGGGCCCCAAACCACAACCGTCACCACCTCCATCTTGCTGCAGGCTCAAGTCCACAACAAAGTACAAGGCATCACAGGTGTGTTGTGCCAAGGACAGGGCTTTTTCATTCAGATGCTGGAGGGCGAGCGCAGCTCAATCAACGCGTTGTACCGGCGCATCTGCGGCGACCTGCGCCACAAAGATGTGGAATTGCTGCGCTACGAAGACATTTCTGAACGCAAATTCAGCCAGTGGTCGATGGCCTTGGTCAAGCTGTCCGCCGACGACCCGATGGTCAAAGTGCAGCACCCCGAATTCGACCCGTATTCGGCCTCAGGGGATCAGGTGATGCAACTGCTGGCGAACTTGATTCAATCGGCACAGCCCATCACAGCGCCGACAGTTTGACGCCGGGCAGTAGGGCATCCTGAATTTATTTTGCGTCCAGAACCGGCCAAAAAAAAGCTGCGTATGACGCGGCTTTGAATCCGTGGCTGCGAAGAACGCAGCTCACTTGCTGAGTTTCTTGGGGCGGTTCAACCAATTGGCCAGCACGAAAATGCAAAAGACCGCGTACATGAGGATGAGGATGTGTTTGATTTCCATGGGATGCCTTTGCTAAGTTGGGAGGGGTGAAGAAAGAGGGTCACATTATTATTCAGAGTGGCGAGGGGGCGCAAACAGGTTCTTGAATCAAAGGTTTCATGGCCCACAAGGTCAGCGCCAGCAAAGCAATTTCCAACAGGTAGACGGCCGAATACCCCATGAATGAAGAGCTGACCAAGGCCACGCCATCGCGCACAACCCCACCTAGCGCCATTCCTACGCCTGCTGCGGTGGCTTGCACCGCACCCCATGCGCCCATGGCCAGGCCAATTTGATCTGCAGGCGCCAGTTGCATGGTGGCGGTCAAGGTGCCATGGGCAAAAATGCCCCCTCCTAAGCCCACCCCAAATATGCCAAAGGCAAACACCCACGGAGAAGACATGGGCGCAGCTGCTATCAATGCCGCAAATGCAGGCACACCCACCCAGGCGCCCCAACTGGCCATGCGGTAAGCATCTTCTCCTTTGGACAAAACCCGAGAGGCCCAGGCAAACCCCATCAAGCCACCCAAGGCCAATGTGGCCGTGAGCATGGTGGTGGTGGAGACACTCAAATTCAGAATTTCGCCGCCATAGGGCTCCAGCAGCACGTCTTCCATGGTGAAGGCCATGGTGCCCAAGCCCACGGCCAATAAGCGCCGAAGCGTGTGTGCCCCATGACAAAAGCTTTGCCAAGCTTGTTGAAAGTTTTGCTCCAGTGGCGTACCGGGTTTGCGCAAACGACTGCGCGCCTCTTGCTTCCACAGCGCAATCACGTTGAGCACCAAGGTCATCACCGCCACAGCCTGCACCACACGGATGAGCTGACCGTGGCTGTAGTCTTGCAACAGGTGACCCAACATCAAGGCGCTGCCCATCATGCCCACCAGTTGCATGACGTACATCAGACCCACCACCTTGGGTTGACTCTCTACCGGCGCCAAGTCCGTGGCCAGTGCCAGCCCTGCTGTTTGCACCGTGTGCATGCCCAGGCCGACCAAGACAAAAGCGCCTGCGGCACCGACCAACCCCACCCAGGCCGGCGCCTGGCTTGACTGCCCAGCCCCCGAGAGCACCAACAGGGCAAACGGCATGATGGAGAAACCGCCAAACTGAAGCAGGCTGCCCATCCAGATGTAGGGCACGCGGCGCCAGCCCAGCTGAGAGCGGTGGTTGTCCGATCGAAACCCAATCAAGGCACGAAACGGCGCGATCAACAAAGGCAATGCAACCATCAGCGACACCAGCGTGGCTGGCACCTTGAGCTCGACGATCATCACCCGGTTGAGGGTGCCAACCAGCATGACCATGGCCATGCCGACAGAAATTTGAAACAGCGACAAGCGCAACAGACGAGACAGCGGCAAGTCATCGCTGGCGGCGTCCGCAAAAGGCAAAAAGCGTGGGGCCAGATTGGTCAGTGACTTGGCCCAAGAGGTATGTGTTTTGTTCATGGAGGAAAGGCCAAGCGCTTGCGCGCTTGGCCGTTCGTCGGTTTTCACCCGTTACTTCTTCACCGTACTCTCCGCAGCAGGTGCTGCGGCGACGACTTTGGCGCCCCCGTTGAGGAAGTTTTTCACCCAGGTGGTGTTGAGGGTGAGTGCCAGATGCACGCTGAAGGACGCAATGGCCACAGCAGCGATGAACACTGGAATACCCACCGAAGGTTTCACCACGCACCACATTTTCGAATAGATCATGTTGTGCCTCCTTTACTTGAGCCAGGGTGAATAGATATAGGCCAGCAGATGGGCGAATGCGGCAATCATGCCGAATATCTGCGTGCCCTGGATGAGATTGCGGTGAATCTCTTCCGATTCGGCCTCGGTCAGTCCCGTTGGCCAGACTTTGTCTGAGTTAGACATAGTTTTCTCCTTGCAGAAGACGTGCACGGCCCGCACGAGGGCTATTCTTGGCCACCATGGCCAGGAATGGGGGAACCTTGAAAGCGGGCGCACCGGGGCCATCGCCCCCAAAGTGAGATCTTTCAAGGCAATACATGTCAAGCCCGCCGAGGCATGCGCCAAGGCAGCATGGCTTGAACCACCGGTGACACCAATCGAGGCACCGACAGGGTTTCGTGAAAGGCAAGCAAGGGCTCACCCGCGTGATCCAATTTCAGCAAAGCGCGCTGATAGAAAGGCGTGTCTTCAAGTTGCTCGTGCACCGCCACCACACCGTCGCTGCGCATGCGTCTTTCCAAGCGCCAGCCAGTTTTGGGCAAGCGTTGCGTCGCAGGTGCGGTGAGGCTGTCGACAGCGCCACGCGGGGTAAACCGCAGCGCCAACAGATGCTCATCACCCGTAGGGGTGTGCATGTCGTAGAACACCAAGGTGCTGCCATCGCGCATGCGAGCACGCGACCAGTCCCAGGTGTGAAACCCCCGGTCGATGGGCTCGTCACCCTCGTTCGAATCCAGATAGGCATGCCCCTGCCATTTGAGATTGGGCTCTTGCAAATCCACCTCAATGCGCGACGCGGGTGCCAAAGGTCCCCAGCGGTGCCGCCCAGACGCATTGAGCGCGGTGGAATAGGTGCACAGCTGTTGCGGCCAGAGCTTGATGCGGCCTTGGATACGGCGAGGAAGCGGTGCACAAACCTCGTTGATGTCGATGCTCAGACAATCGCCGTCCCAGTTCAACTGGCTCGGACCGATGGTGAACTGTTGTGCGTTGCGCGCGCAATGTCTGCGGCCCCGTTCGGTCATGGCCCAACGGCTTTTGCCTTGGCTGTAAATCGCCACATTCAACGCGCAATGGTTGTCTGGATCCACCGGACCGCGCTTACGCGCCCAGGCGTAATAAGGCGAGAACACGCTGCCCACAAACGCGATGAGCGTGATGCCGTGTTGTCCGTCGTCACTCATGGCGTCGATGTACCACCACAGGTAGCCCCCATCTGGAACATGTTGATCGAAGCGAGGCTCGCCCTCACGGCCTCGGCCGCCCGCTGGCCGGACAACACCGCCATTGGCACCCCAGGCCCTGGGTGTACGCTGCCCCCCGCCAGAAACAGGCCCGGTAGGGGTGTGGTTGAGCCAGGTCTGCTGAAGATGCTGGTCCAGCCGTGCGTCGCCTGCCCGTAAAGGGCTCCCCCACTGGCTGGGAAACGCCGATGGAAATCCTGCGGCGTCGTCCGCAGACACTGGCTTGCGGTGGGTTGCAGAGGAAGACCCAACTGTTTCAGGTGTTGAAAGGTGCGTTCTTGGCATTGCGATATGGCCTCCTCGGACAGTTGATCGCCAGCACCATCAGCCGGGGCATTGACCAGACAAAAAATACGTTCCGACTCGCCCGCTGGCACACCCTGAGGCTGGTCTTGCGCGCACACGTAGACCGTGGGCCGCTCGGGCAACCGCTGACGATGGAAGATGTCGTCAAATTCGCTGGCATAGTCGGTTTGAAAAAACACGTTGTGCCGATCCAATATGCCCGGCTCGACAGCCGTGCGCATCGACCACGTCAAGGCCGACAAGGAATGCGCTGGCGACGTCTTGGGGACAGCCTGACGGGCTTCGTCACCCAACAAACCTTGCCGCAAGGCCTGTACGTCGCCATTGAAAATCACGCGGTCGGCCGGTAAAAATTCGCCCGACTGCAAGCGCACGCCACACACCCGACCGTGTCGCTTTTCAATCCGATGGCAGGTGCTGTGGTAGCGGAACACGGCACCATGGCGCCGCGCCACACGTGCCAAAGCGTGGGCCATGCCCACCATGCCGCCTTGCACCGACCAGACCCCATCCATCTCGACTTGGGCAATCAGCATCAAGGTGGCAGGGGCCTGCCAAGGTGATGAGCCGCAGTACGTGGCATAGCGGGCAAACAACTGTCTCAGACGTGGATCGGTGAATTGCTGGCCCAATTGCTGCCACAGGTTGCGCATCGGACCGAGTTGGGCCAACACACCCAAACCACGCCATCCCAAATCGGCCATGAAGCCGCCCATGTTGGGGCGCTGCGCCCGAATCATCGGCCCTTCCAGCGCAGCGTAAAGCGCACGCGTGGTTTGACAAAATTTTTGAAACCGCCGTGCCTCATCCCCACCCGACCAAGCGGCGATGGCCGCTTCGCTGGTGCGCGCATCGGCAGACAAATCCAATTGACTGCCATCGGGCCAAAAGTGTCGCGCCAACACCTGCAAAGGCGTGATCTGCATTTCAGCTTCCACGCTGGTGCCCACGCTTTGCAGCAAGGTGTCAAACACCCAGCGCATGGTAAACACCGTGGGTCCGCTGTCGATGGCCACACCGTCGACTTCGCGGCTGTGCACTTTGCCACCGGGCTCTCCTGCGGCTTCTACCACCGTGACGTCCATACCCTGGTGCGCCAGCAACAGGGCGCTGCTCAAGCCCCCCATGCCCGCCCCCACGATGACCACCTTGGGCTCAGACATGGCTGGGCTCCAACGCATGCAAACCCACAACGGGCTCACGGCTCGAGGCTGCGCTGTCGTCGCGTGCGGCTGTCTTGGGCGCGTCGAACACACGACCTTGCCATACCCCGGACATATGAAGAACTTGCATGCGCACAAACATCGATTCCGAAAAAAACTGGTGTTTGTAGGCTGCTGCACTGGCGAGTTGATGCGCCCCTTGGTGGGCGTACTGCAACATGGCTGCCTGGTGTTGCCAAAGGCTGAAGGTGCATTGACGCACCAACGGTGCCTCACCCAACCCCATGGACAGCAAACACCCTTCGGACTGGCCCAGTCCGGCCTGTGCGGCAGGTGCATAACGCCAAAAAGCCATGGTTTTGGTGGGCACAATGCTGGCCCGCGTCAGAACGGCAAACAGTCCCTGGGCGGCCACGGGGTCAGCCAGTGCGTCGGGCGCGGTGGCCAGCCACGCTTGTTTGTCCCAATGTCCTCTGGCCGATTGCACGCTGAGTACGCCAGCCCAAAGTTCACGGGCACGGTCGCGGTAAGCCTGCACCCAAGAGCTGCCCAAAAATTTCATGGCCAAGTCGAAGTGCGTGAACGTGCAAATGAGACCCTGATGGGTGGCGCTCGGTCGCAAGCTAAAGCCCCCCCCGTGACCACTGCCCATGACCTTGACCGATGTGAGCCCCGGCACGTCTTTGTACGGCGCTGATCCGGCCACCAAGCGCAACCAACCCCACCCCTGGTGCTGCCGCAAGAAATCAGCGAGCACCACCACCACCACCCCCGACAGGGGGTCATGCAGTTGGGGTTGAGAGTTCATGATGAAGCGTCCGGCCAGTGGAGGGGGTGCCGATTACTTGGTGGCCACTTTGGTCGAGACCAAAGCCGGTTTGAGCAACTCAGGGAAGTCTTTGACCATCGGTGCGCCATTGAGCGGCTTGTAAGCCCCTTGGTGGCAGGTGGCACAGTTGAGCTTGGCCACATCGCCTGTCGGACCTTTGCGGTGCTCCGGAAAGACGTCGGTCAACGACTCCATGTAGGTCTGGTTCAAGTCACGCGCCATGCGTATGCCGTGCCAAGCTGTGGTGCGTTGGGGCGGGCTGTTGGTCCAGTTCTGGAACGACTGCGTGTTGTGGCAATACGTGCAGTTGACGCCAAGTGCATTGGACATGTGGGTCATCAACCCATAGGTCCACTCGGCCTGCTTGATCGACTGACGGTTGCCAGACGGCAAAGCGGTGGGGCCGTTGACGCGGATTTTTTGGTCATCCAACAAGAACGGTGTGAACGGATCGTTAGGCAGCGAAGACATATTCACCACAGGCGACGGCGTGTTTTGCCCAGCCTTGTCACCCATGAAGTTGGCGCCATAAGGTTGCGGATTGGACTTGAACCAAATCGCACTGGGCACAGGTTCGCCGCGGTGGCAGGTGTAGCACGTCACGCCGGTTTGAGCCACATGGGGCTTCCAGTCTGAATTGATGTGGCGCGTCATCTCGATCATGCGGCGCGCCACCACCTTGGTGTACTTGGTGTCGGCTTCAAAATTGGGCAACTGGTGGCAGTAGGCACAACCTTCTTGAGGTGCCACCCAACTGGTCATGGAAACCATCAAGCGGTTGAACTCACCCACACTCAAGTTGCCCAAGATCTTCACATTTTTGTAGGCCTGTGCCGCTTTGGGCCCGTCTGAACCGGGCGAGGGGATGGCAAAAGGCGGCTGGTTCTTGTCAGTCTTGGCCTCGAGCAAGCGTGCGTTGTAGACCTGCACCATGCCGGTCCCGCGGTAACCGCTTTGGACCGACTCGGGGCTGGGGCGTTCACACCCTGTCAGCAACACACCGAGCAACACCAGACCGAGTGTGTGCATCAGACGCGCAGCCCATGAGGTGCGCACGTTTGGGCTAGATGAGTTCATGGTGTTCGTGCTCATGGCTTCACTCCAACAGCCAGCGCGGGGTCTGTCATCGCTGGAAAAATTTCCGGATAAGGTGGTGCCACCCCGTGTTTGATGGCCCACAAGTACCAGTTGTCCACCACGGTGCCTGTCAGCAAAATGCCGATGCCGCCGGTGATGGGGCACAGCACCGCAAACCACCAAGCCCAACGGTGGATCGATTCCATCGTGGCATTGAAACCCATGGTCCAACGCCAAAACAAGGCGGCCCGCTCCGAGGCGGTGCCACGGTCGGTGATTTGCTCGATCTCGCGCTCGCCCCCAAAGCGGGTGACCGCCAAGATGGTGGCGCCATGCATGGCAAACAACAAGGCTGAGCCATACAGAAAAACGATCGACAGCGCGTGGAACGGGTTGTAGAACAAGTTGCCATAGCGCAGCGAGAAGGCAGCCGTCCAGTCCAGGTGCGGGAAGATGCCGTAGGGCACAGCCTCGCCCCATGAGCCCATCAAGATGGGGCGGAACAAGCCCAACACCAAAAACAACCAGATGGCCGCTGCAAATGCCCAAGCGATGTGTGTGCCCATGCCCAACTCCACAGCGCGGCGGTAGGTGCGAGCCCACCAAAACATGACCGAGGCGGTGAGAAACAAACCCACAATCAGGAACCAACCGCCTTGATTGAGCGGTGGAATGCTCAACCCATAGCTGGGCGGCGGTGGTTCCAACGACAGCCAGAACAATTGGCGCACAAACTGCACGGGGTCATAGTTGACCGAAGCCAACATGTTCATGCCAATCAAGGTGAAGGCAATCAAGCCGAAGAAAAGTGAGGCCAGCCCAAGCCCACCCAAGTAGATCGGGCCCAATTGGGCGTTGCCCAACTTGCCGATCCAATAGTTGATCAGGGGTTGTCCGGTACGCGGGCTGTTGCCATGCCCAAGCGCCACCCCTTGGTGCACAGGGCCCACGGCTTGCACCGTGGTGAACAGGTTTTGATAGTCGGCCATTCGCTCTACTCCTCAATTCTTTGGATGTGTTCTGTGCGGTGTGTCCGACTCAGGTGGGCCATTGCGACCAGATCGGCATGTTGAGCCACCAGCTCCACCATTCGGGCCAACCACGGCTCCAGAACGGTCCGCTGAGCACGATGCACAAGGCGCTGAACAGCACGGCTGCGAGCGCCAAAAAAAGACCCAAACGGTGGATCCCCAAGGTGCCAATCGAGTAGCCGATGATGTCGCGAAAGAACGTGTCTTCGTGCTCAGGCGTCTTGACCACATGGCCCGGTGCGGGATTGGTGGACGACAAAATCAAACCACCGTGCAGCGACAAGGCAAACACACTGGCGAAGAAGAAACTCACGGCGATCATGTGCGCCGGGTTGTAATGGAAATGCAAGTACTGGTAGCCCACGTTGGAGACCCAGTCAAGGTGGCTGTAAATGCCGTAGGGAAACCCGTGGCCCCATGCGCCCATGAGTACGGGGCGAATGACCACCAAGGTCACGTAGGCCGAGATCGCGACACCAAATGCCACGGGCACATGAAAGCCCATGCCGAGCTTGCGGCAGATTTCAACCTCGCGCATCATCCAAGATCCAAAAGCGCCGATCGCGCACACCGTGATGAGCTGCCACAGGCCGCCTTCCATCAATGGCGCAAAGCGCAAGCCATACGACAAATCAGGCGGTGCGATGCTGATTTGCCAAATGTTCCAGGTGGGTCCTTGTGAGGCACCCCACAAAATGAGAGCCGTTCCTAGAAACGAAAAAAACAAGGTGGTGACGCCAAAAAATCCGACGTAAAAAGGGCCTACCCAGAAGTCGAATAAATCGCCGCCCAGGAGGGTGCCACCGCGAACACGGTACTTTTTCTCAAAACTTAGCATGGCCATGGTTGGGTCCTCCTGCTTCAATGAATGAACAGATGCCGCTCTGAATGGGATTCAAAGACAGCACCTGCACGGCAAGTCCTGAATCAGGACTTGGGCATGGAGAGCGAGGCCACCGCAGTTGGCAGCGGCGAGTTTTGCGCCGATGCTGCTACGGGTTTTTTCGCGCCGTCGAGCCAATTGAATTTGTTGGTGCTGAGCAAGATGAGGTGAATCATCGCGGCCAGGCCAAACAAGAAAATACCCTGCAGCACCATCGCACGCAAAGGGTCGTAAAGTCGCCAAATTCTCCACATGGTCAATCTCCTAAATGATGTGGGACATGAAGGTGTACACCGCAGCTTTCACGCCTTGGCTCATGCTCTTGGCATCCTCCGCACCGGGCAGCAGTTCCCGCCATTGAACGCCTACCAGCTTGGCCAGCAAGACGACCGCAAACAGACATCCGAATCCGATGAGAAAAATAGTCCAAAACGCAGGGGACTCATCCGCACGCGAATGGTCCTCAGTGAGGTGGGGGGTGTTGTGCATGACAGTGACTCCGTCAATCTATGGTTGAAAAAACAAGCTCTGAATCAGAACCAAGGACGCCACGCCCAGACCAGCACATGGGCGAACACAGCTACCGCTGTGAAGCCCACGGTGCCCTGCATCCAGTAGTGGTGGAACTCCTGGGCTTCCTCATCGGTCAGTCCGGAAATAGATGTCTTTGTTGACATTTTTTGCTCCTGTTAACAAGGCCTTGCGACCCGGGATGCGCACAGCCCGCGCAGATGGGCATCCGCAGCCATAGGCCACGACATCTTGAACAAGGGGTCGCGCATTGCGCCACCCGCTGGTGTGTGAAAAGTTGCAGCGACTTTCATGCCGCCACCCCCAAACCGAGTTCGCGGCTGGCCGCAATGACATGGTCTTCGGTGACTTCGCTCAGACCTTGGGACTGCGAGAGTTGTTCGGCCTGGTCACGCAATCGCTTGGCGGCAGAAATTTGCACCAACACAGGCTGGTTTTGCACCACATCTCGCAAGCGCTGCTGCGCTTGGTCTTGCCAGCTGGCATTCGGGGGCGCAACGCCACGTGCTTGCGTGGCTTCGGCCTTGTCCATCTCGGTGGCCAAAGGCAGGATGTGAAACAAGGCATCAAACAGTGCGTTACAAACTTCTTGCACCACGTAAGTGGCACCGCTGTAGCCCATGAACGGCGTGCCCGTATGGCGACGGATGATGGCGCCCGGGAAGGATGCAGGAATGAAGGCTGCGCGCATGGGACTCCCCCCCGAGATTTCGCTCAGGTACATGCGCTCGTTGTAGCTGCCAAACATGATCAGCGGTGTCTGCTTCTTGACCATGTCGCGCACGCTGGCGTTGTCGGTCTTGGTGCCTGCGGTGCGCGACACGCTGAAACGACATGGCAGGCCCATCTCAAATTCAAGGAAATTTTTCAGACCGCGCGCATAGGTTTCTCCAGCCACCACGGCAAAACTGGCGGTGGCAAAGAAGTCTTGCGTGACCGAACGCCACAAGTCCCACAGGGGCTTCAAGGTGGTGTGCTTTTCACGCTCGATGAAAGGCTCGGGGTCAAGGTTGAGCAGCTGACCGAGTTTGCGCAAGAACTGCGTGGTGCTGTGCATGCCAATCGGAGCTTGCAAGTATGGGCGCTCGAGTGCCTCACACAACATACGACCAAATTCGCGGTACATGCAGATGTTCACATCGGCTTCCACCAGCCGCGACACGTCGGCCAAATGGCTGCCCAAGGGAAACACCATGTTGACCTCAGCACCAATGCCTTGAACGAGGCGGCGAATTTCCGCCAAGTCACTGGGACTGTTGAAGGTGCCATAGCTAGGGCCAATGATGTTGACGCGCGGCTTTTCACCCACAGGTCGCTCGTCAAATGGCTTGCGGGCGGGCACTTTGCGCAGTCCGTATTCGCTCCACAGCCAGTACATCGCGCGGTTGGCACACTGCCATTGGTCTTCGTCAATGGTGCGCGGCAAAAAGCGGGCGATGTTGGTGCCCTCAGGTGTGACACCGCCGCCGATCATCTCGGCGATGGACCCTGTCACCACCACAGCGGGGAGTTCGGGGTCGAGTGTGGCGTGGGCACGTTTCATGGCCCCTTCGGTGCCCTCGCGGCCCAACTGCTCTTCAGCCAAGCCTGTCACCACAATGGGCAGTTCGTGGGGAGGCAGTGCATCGGTGTAATGCAACACAGAAGTGACGGGCAGGTTTTCGCAGCCCACGGGGCCGTCGATGACCACTTGCAATCCCTTGATGGCGGTGAACACGTACACCGCACCCCAATAACCGCCGGCACGGTCGTGGTCCAGGATCAAGGGCGACTTGGGCAGATTTGGCTGACTCATGATCCCATCTCCTCGGCTTTGCGCTTTTTGAGCAACTTCTCCAACTGACGACGGGTTTCGGCCTTGAACTCTGGGCGATCTTTGGGCACCGACTCCCACACGCCTGCTGCATGGCCGGCCCCCACATCGCCAAAGAAACTCTTCATCGCATCAAAGCGGCCTTGGTTGCCCATGGCCGCCTGAACCACTTGCACCAGCGAACCCGCACCCGCCACACCCATCAGAGGGCGCGCAGAAATCAGGTTGGTGAAGTACAGCGAGGGCACGCTGTTTTGCTTGGCGATTTGCACCACCGGAGTCGTGCCAATGGCCAATTGGGGCCGGTACTCGTACATGGCTTGCAGGTCTTGCTCCAGCGAGGCACGCATTTGCACTTGAACACCTTTGGCCTTTAGCCAAGCGATGTCATGCGCGTTCCAATCGGTGGCTGGACACGCTGAGCCCACATAACGCAGGTCAGCACCACACTCGATGAGCAAGCGGCCCACCAACAATTCAGAACCTTCGTAGCCGCTCAAGGTGATGCGACCAGAGATCGGCTTTTGCATCAAAAGGCCACGCATTTGCGCCAAGGCTTGGTTGCGTGCCACATCGATGTTTGATTGCGCCAACCCGGCCGCTTGTCCAATGTGTTGCAACCAGTCTTGCGTGCCTTCCAGCCCCACGGGCGCGGAGCCCACCACGGGGCGTCCTGCAGCCTTGAACTCGCGCACGCTGGCGGTGTAAAAAGGGTGGATGGCCGCAGCCACGCTGCAGTCAAGCGCGGCATACAACTCGCGCCATTCGCGTGTGGGCACCACAGGGCCGGCCGCCAAACCCATGGGTTCGAGCAGTTGGCCGATGATGACGGGATCGGCTGGGAACATTTCGCCCAGCAAGGCCACCGTGGGCTTGCTGCCTCGACCAGCACGGGGTGCCGCCACCGGGCCGCTGATGATTTCTTCGCGGGCATATTTCAGCATCGCGCCAGCCAGCACATCTTTGGCTTCGGCATGGGTGGGCACGCCAAAACCTGGCACATCGATGCCAATGATGCGCACGCCGTTGATCTCTTTGGGCAGCAGTTGAAGAGGCACGCCGCTTGCAGTGGGGACGCACAGGTTGATGATGATCACCGTGTCGACCTTGGCCGGATCAGCCTGCGCATGGACAGCTTCGCGAATGTCTTCAAACAGTTTGCCCGTGACCAGGGATTCGGAGTTGAAAGGCACATAGCCCACGCTGCGCCGGGCGCCGTAGAAATGCGAAGTGAATGTCAAGCCATAGACGCAGCATGCCGAGCCCGACAAGATAGTCGCCGTGCGCTTCATGCGCAAGCCCACGCGCAGCGAACCAAAGGCTGGGCACATGCTTTGTGGCTGATCGTGCGGACCGGCATCGGGCTGACGCGGGTAATCGCGGGCGTATTGGTCCAGCACGTCGGATTTGCCGGCTTCTTTGGCGGCGGCCACCATGGCCTCGGTGCCAGCATGGCAACCCACGCCGTCGCCTTGCAAGCCTGGCGGGTTGGCAGCTTGCGGACTCGGATGAATTGGGATGGTGCGTGTCATGGCCTGTTCCTGTGAAGGTCTTCGAGAGTTGCGTTAGGCAGCGTCGTAGACGACTTCCAGCGAAGGCTTGATGTCTTCGTCCTTGCCCACCATGTCAAACACGGTGGCAGGCTCGAGCACCACGTTGCGGCCCACCACATCGGCACTGAACAAGCCCAACAACTGGTCTTGCGTTTGTGGTTTGGGGCGCTGCGGCGGCGCCTCGGCCACGTTCTTGGCCAGTTCGGCAAAGAGTGGGCCCCATTCACCGTCGGGACGACCAATGATTTCGTAGCTGGCGCTCTTGCGGCGGATGTCTTCGTTGGCTGGGATCGCAGCCAACACAGGAATGCCCGCGTTGTCGGCAAAGGCCTGGGCCTCGCCCGTGCCGTCGTCTTTGTTGATGACCATGCCGGCGACGCCAACGTTGCCACCGAGCTTGCGGAAATACTCCACTGCCGAGCAGACGTTGTTGGCCACATACAGCGACTGCAAGTCGTTGCTGGCGACCACAATGACTTTTTGGCACATGTCGCGTGCGATTGGCAAACCGAAACCGCCGCACACCACGTCGCCCAGAAAGTCGAGCAGCACGTAGTCAAAACCCCAGTCGTGAAAACCGAGTTTTTCAAGGGTTTCAAAACCATGGATGATGCCGCGTCCACCGCAGCCACGACCCACTTCGGGCCCACCCAACTCCATGGCAAACACGCCATCGCGCTTGAAGCACACGTCACCAATGCTCACCGCTTGGCCCGATAGCTTCAGGCGCGAAGAGGTTTCAATGATGGTGGGACAGGCCTTGCCGCCAAACAACAAGCTGGTGGTGTCGCTCTTGGGGTCACAGCCAATCAGCAGCACTTTTTTGCCTTGCTGGGCCATCATGTAAGACAAGTTGGCCAGCGTGAAGCTTTTGCCAATGCCGCCCTTGCCGTAGATCGCAATGATTTGCGTCTCTTTGGTCACTTCAGCAGTGCTGACGGCGTCGGGTTCGACATCGGCTTCGCGGCGCAAAACCTCAACGAACTTGATGGGTTGTGTGGTGTTATCAGTGTTCATGCGGAGGCACTCCAATCGAGGATCATCTTGAGACAGCTCGCATCTCCGAACGCGGTCTCGTAGGCAGAACCAGCTTGGGTCGATGGCTGGGTGTGGGTGATCAAACCGTCAAGAGACAAGCGGCCGGTGTTCACCAGCTCGCTGACGGCCAATAAATCAGGACGCTTCCATTCAGCGGCGATGCGCATGCGTGCTTCACGCATGAAGGCCGGGGCGTAGGCGAATTTCAGGTCTTGCTTGTAAAAACCCGCCAGCACCAGCTCGCCGCCGGGGCGCAGTCGCTGAATCAGGCCGTCGAGCAGGCTGCCGTCGCCGCTCACGTCGTAAATGGCGGCGTAGTCACGACGCGTATCGTCTTGGGGCCGGATCACCGTGTAGCCCTCGGCACCCGCACAACGTGCTGCTTGGGTTTCCCACACGGTGGGGGCGGAAAATCCCGCTGCCACGGTGAGGCGAGCCAGCAAGCGGCCCATCACGCCATGGCCAATGATCAGCTCTGGCGGCGCAAACGGCTCTTGCTGACCTCCGCCAGAAACGGCGTGGTAAGCGGTGGCTGCCAAAGCCAGCAACACGGCTTGGGCACCGGATTGCTCACCCACGGGCACAACTTTTTGGGCCGCGACGACCAAGCGTGACGCCGCACCGCCGAACAGGCTTTTGACGCCCGAAAAACAATTGGCACCCGGCACGAACACCCGTTGACCTTCTGGTATGCCCGAGTCTGTGGCCGAACGCACCACCCGACCCACGGTTTCGTATCCTGGCACCAAGGGATAGCCCATGCCCGGAAATGGCGGCATGCTGCCGTCCCACAGCATGCGCTCGGTGCCGGTGCTGATGCCGCTGAACTCGACCGCGACCTCCAGCTGGCCGGCTTGCAACTCAGGCAAGTCCAAGGCCTGTAAGCTCAACTGCTTGGGACTGTTGAAAACGACGGCTTGAGATTTCATGACTGTATTTTTTACCTTACATTGCGTTATGTCAAAGTTAATTGACACTTTTTTCAATTTCAAAGGGTAAACACTTAGATTTGCGCCCCAAAAGGATCTGCGCATGAATCGGCATGGCGTTGGGTACCCGCTCCACATGGGTGAAGCCGGCCGCTTGCATCATGTCCATCAACTCTTGTGGGGTACGCAGGCGACCATCCCCCATGGCCAGCAGATAAAAATGGAAATACGCATCCACCGAGGCATCGTCAGAGCTGCCCTCAGGCTCGGACTGGGCCATCGGCTCAGCCAGCAAAATCGTGCCCCCGACAGGCAGTGCGTCGTAGGCTTTTTGCAAGATCTGACGCACCACCGCATCGGGGTGGTCATGGGCCACCCGCACCAAGCTGATGAGGTCGGCGCCTTGGGGCAGCGGATCGTCCAAGAAGCTTCCCGGGTGCAGGCTGACCCGTTCACTCAAGCCCTTGGCCCGCATGTTTTTTTGTGCCAATGCCAGCACGGGGGGCAAGTCGAACATCATGAAATTCAAGTGCGGGGCATGCGCTGCCAACTCGCTGACAAAACGACCCCGACCGGCTCCAACGTCCAGCACACAGCGGTGTTCGCTGAAGAAATACGAAGACAAAATTTCTTGCACCACAAAGCCTTGAGAGGCGGCCATTAGCTCTGAATAACGAGTGAACTTGTCCGCACCGTGCGCGTCAGATGTGGAGGCGGTTTTGGCATGCGCATAGGGCCAGTAATCGGCCATGCTGCCGCGCCAAGCGTTGCCCAAAAACTGCAAGGGGTCCTGCATGTCTTGGTAGAGCAAATGGTTGTGCTCAATCATCTGCGCGATGCCTTCATGCTGCGCCAATGGGACCCCCAATGGGCCGAGGCCAAAACGCCCTTGACTGCGCTGCTCCAGCAGGCCCAAAGCGACGGCGGACAGGAGCAAGCGCTGCAAAACGCTTGGCGCGAGCTCTGTGCGACGCGCCAGTTCGGCCAGATTGGCCGGGGCATGGTGCAAAGACCTGAACAAATCCAAACGCACGCAAGCCAGCAGCACTTGGCTGTGCACAAACCCCGACATGAGGTCAAACAATTTGCGTGTGCGCCGACGTGTGAGCCACCGCGTCAAGGGATTGCCCAATGACCAACGGTACAAGCTCGGATGCGCATACCAGCGCTCAAGCTGGGCTTGCCAAAGATCTTTGAATTTGGCGCTGGCACTGTGGCCGGCCACGGCGGGCAAATCAAATGGATGAGACATGGGGATTCTTTCTGCGCTCAATGCGGTGTGCGAACTCGGGCAGGGATGGCACTCGCATGGTCTTTGAAATAGCCCTCACACAAGGCTTTAGGCACCAAGCGCTCAGCCTCGTGCTGCACCAACTGGCGCAACATATCTCGGTGTGAGCAGGCAGGAACTGATGAAGCCGCTTGCTCAACCAAGTGGTCAAAATGCGCGATCGCACCCTCTAGACCCAAGGCCTGCGCCGAGCTGGGTCGCGCATGCAAAGCATCTTGCCCAACGGGTTTGCCCAAACTGGCTGCATCTGCGATGACATCGCGGATGTCATCTGCCACCTGATAAGCCTCCCCCAAATACGCCCCCAATGACGCCCAAGGCTCAGGCGCATGACCACAGCTGAGCGCCCCAGCGCAAGTGGCTGAGACGAACAGCGCCCCGGTCTTGGCGCGTTGGTATTGGCCCAAATCGGCGCTGGTTTCACACTCCCAGGCCTGCCCAGCCACGATGCCGTGAGGCAAGCCAACACCCTGGGTCAAGTTATCCATCAAGGCCAGTAGCCGCTTCGGGTGCTGCGCTCCAGCTTGCAGCATGACCCGATAGGCCATGACGATCAAACCGTCCCCAGCCAACAAGGCCAGCGGTTCGCTGAATGCCTTGTGCACCGAGGGATGACCACGCCGGGTGTCGGCATTGTCAAACGCAGGCATGTCGTCGTGCACCAGTGAAGCGCAGTGCATCAACTCCAGGGACACGGCGGCGGCATGGGTCAACTCAGGGGCATCGTCGCCGCAGGCTGCGGCTACCGCCATGCAGAGTTGGGGACGAATGCGGGCCCCGCCTGAAAAAACCGCATGCCGCATGGCGGCCACCAACCGGGGGGGGGCGCCGATGCCCACAGCTTGGTCGAAATGGTGGCTTAATGCTTGTTCAACGCGTAACAACAGACTCATGGGACCTCCAAATAGGAAGGCCTGTCAACCCAAGATGACAGGCATGAGTGTCAATATAGCGTTATTCTTTATTCTGTCAACTCTCGTTGACACCAAGGCGGCAACTGTGCTGAACGGTTGCCAACAGGAGGTCTGACATGGGCATTTGGTTGGAGCTGGGAATCTTTGGTCTGGTGTTTGTGTTTGCTTTTTGGCAAATGCACGATGTGCGCAAAGCACAAGAAAAAACCCGCCAGCAGCGGATGCGAGAACAAGCCCAAGCCGCGACCGGTCAGACGGGCGGCGAAGACCCCACCGAACTCAAGTAGAGGTGTTGAACTGCAGTGCCGCCAGGCTGGCATAGAGCCCGCCCTTGGCTTGCAACTGGGCATGGCTGCCCTGCTCGATCAAACGGCCACGTTCGAGCACCCAAATCACGTCTGCGCGTTGCACCGTGGCCAATCGGTGGGCAATGACCAGCGTGGTGCGGCCCACCATGGCTTTGTCCAACGCAGCCTGCACCATCTTTTCACTTTGTGCATCCAGCGCGCTGGTGGCTTCATCAAGCAACAACAGGGGTGGATTTTTCAAAATCGCACGCGCGATCGCAATGCGCTGGCGCTGCCCCCCAGACAAACGCACACCCCGGTCTCCCAGGTAAGTGTCAAAGCCCTCTGGCAGCTCGTGGATGAACTCTTGCGCGTAGGCAGCTTGTGCTGCATCTTGCACCTCTTGCAAGCTGGCGTCTGGGCGACCGTAGCGGATGTTTTCAAGCACGGTGCCCGAGAAAATCACAGGCTCTTGCGGGACGATGGCGATGCGCTCGCGCAAGTCGTGCAGACTCATGTTCACGATGGGCACGCCGTCCAACACGATTTGCCCAGCCTGCGGGTCGTGAAATCGCATCAGCAAATCAAACAACGTGGTTTTTCCTGCGCCACTTGGGCCCACCACGGCCACGGTCTGGCCTGCACGGATGTCTCCGCTGAGCTGATCAATGGCCCACGTATCAGGACGCGAAGGGTAATGAAACGCCAGCGCCTCAAGTTGCAAATTGGACCCCCCTTCTGGCCAGGGGGCTTGTTGCGGGTGAACCGCTGTTTTCAGGCTTGACTCGGTGTGCAGCAGCTCCATCAATCGCTCAGTGGCCCCCGCTGCACGCAACATGTCGCCATACACCTCACCCAACACGGCAAAAGCGCTGGCCAACAAGATGACATACAGAACGGTTTCTCCCAACTGTCCCGCCGTGCTGGTGCCGGCCCGAACGGCCAATGTGCCCATGTACAGGCCCCACAACAAGACAGCGCTGGAGGCCATGATGATGAATCCCACCAACACAGCACGTGCACGGATGCGCCCCAGCGCGGTTGCCAACGCACGGGCAGTCGAATCGATGAACCGGCGCGTCTCTCGGCCTTCTGCGGTGTAGCTTTGCACCACCGAGATGGCGTTCAGCACTTCAGAGGCGATGGCACTGGAGTCAGCGACCCGGTCCTGGCTGGCCCGCGACAAGCGCCTCACCCTGCGTCCCAAGTAGACACTGGGATAAATCACCGCCACCAACACCAACACCACCTCCAGCATGAGGATTGGGTTGGTCCACACCAGCATCAACAACGCGCCTGTACCCATGACCAAATTGCGCAGGCCCATGGAAAAAGACGATCCCACAACGGTTTGCACCAGGGTCGTGTCGTTGGTCAAACGAGACAGCACTTCGCCCGATTGCGTGGTTTCAAAAAAAGCAGGGCTTTGCTTGAGCACATGGCCGTAGACCGCATTGCGCAAATCACCGGTGATGCGCTCTCCCAGCCAGCTCACCGTGTAATAGCGCCCCGAGGAAAACACCGCCAACGCAGCCGAAATGGCAAACAATTTCAAAAAGTTACCCGACAACTGCTCAGCCGAGGCATTGGCGGACAGCCCTTGGTCAATCAACTGGCGCAACACCCATGGAAAGGCCAATGTGGTCCACGCAGCCAGCAGCAAAAACAAAGCCGCAACGCACAAGGTCATGCGATAGGGCTTCAAGAATGGTGCGAGACCCGAGAGCGATTTAGCAGATGCAGCCATGGAGAATCAATCAGCTGTGGAGTGAAAAAAATTACATGCCACACGGATATGTGGCGGGTCATCTTACAACCGCACGATTCGTCAGCGCTCGATAGACAAGACGGCGACACCTCAGGCCAAGCCAAGGCTTGCAAGAGTGCTTAAGGTGACCAATACCCCCTCGGCACGGGAGTGCATCGAGACAATGCAAAATAGTGGGCAATTTAAATTAACTTCAACACGCACAGGGGTGAACGATGGCATGGCTTGATTTCTTGAAAAACGGCAACGAACTGAGCGAGCTTTTGATCGAGGGTAACAACCCCTACGGTGCGAGTTTGCTCAAATCCATTGACGTGGACCAAATGAAGAAGCACCTTGAACCCGCCGAAAACGTTCAAGCTTATGTGTTGGGTCGCGTTGCGATGGCCGGACGAGGTCTGTGGTTGCTCACAAACCAGCGTTTGCTCATCAGTGAGGGAGAAAACAGCCCTCAAGTTCATGCGTTCCACGTCGGCCAACTCTCGCACGGAGAGTGTGTCAAAGGCAAGTATGGATACACCTTGCGCATCACCTCAGAGGGCAAGCGATTCAGCGTGTACGGCGCATCGGCTCAGATGGCCGCCGTTTTTTATCAACAACTCGGCCAACGGGTCGATTGCGCCGCGATTGAGAAAGCGCCAAGCCTAGACGCCGACGATGTGGCACAAGTCCAACACCATTTCAGCGATGCCGCCTCTCGGCTGGCACACCCAAGCCTGAGCGCTGCCCAATCCCCCGCTGTCGCGGCTTGAGCAACGGCCAACGCAAGTTGGTTTACGGGCAAGGCTCATGCAGCTGACCCAGCTGCGGGCCAACCCCGGTTGTCATACAGCAAAAACCTGTGATACTGTCAACCTAAGTTGACGCCTAATTTCTGGCGCTCTCCATGGGGAAGGGTATGAACCAGACATTGAACAGGTATTTGCCAGCTGACGATGCGCAACGCGTTGTGTTGCACAACGAAATCCACACGCGCCCCTCGGCCACGTTCAAATTACCGGCCCTGATTGTTTACGTCGCCGTTTTGAACAAGGATGTGAGCAAAGAGTCGGAGTTGGCCCATCTGCAAAAACTCGCGCTTGAGCAAGACCTGCCCCCCGATGGGGTCAAGAGCAGCTTTTTACAACTCCAATGCGATGGCTACAAGGTCATCTGGGAGCGGCACACAGAATTCACCCGTTACACGATTTTTCAGCCACTTCCAGCGCACGCCCGGTGGGGCAGCCAGTTGCCAGAACTCACACCCTCTGTCGCCACAGGCGCACAGTGGTTGAGCGACATCCCCGGAGAGACCATCACAGCCATTCATCTCACGATGCTCAATGAAGGCATGCAAGACCCGGATGCCTTCGCCAAAGCCAGGCTATGGCTGGGAGAGGGCACCGTCATTGGATCAAAGATGGGGCGAGCATCGGATCACCAATCGCATTCCCATTTGATGACCACCCTGCGCATTGGAAGCGATGGGTTTGAGCGCATCTTGGTGTTGGCAGCACCCGACACGTCCGAAAACCGCTCCGGGCGAATTGCCCAAAGACTGCTTGAGCTAGAAACCTACCGCATCATGTCTTTACTGAGTTTGCCGCTGGCGAAATCCTTGGCTGCAAAGCTCACGCAAAGCGAACTGAGACTGGTCGAAATCAACGATCGCCTTGAGAAAAAAATGAACAAGGACGAGTTGTTGCTTGACGATCTGGCTGCCTTGGCTGCACAAGTCGAAAGCACCACGGCGGAAAACAGTTTCCGATTCTCTGCCGCACGGGCCTACGATGCCATCGTCCAGCAGCGCATCGCGGAAATGCGCGAACAGCCGCTTTCAGGCATTCAGACGGTCGGTGAATTCATGCAGCGCCGACTGGCACCCGCGATGGCAACCGTCAATGCCACCTCTTTGCGATTGTCTGCATTGGCCGAA
>CAITHK010000282.1 GCA_903892175.1 uncultured Burkholderiales bacterium
CGCAATAAAGAAGCTTTAAGAACTTCGCTCTTTTTATTCTCTTTATCATTATTCAAAACAGCCTGCAAGCGAGCCTGCACAACAGATACATAATTTGCATCAGCTTCGCATAGAGAATCTATCAATAAACGAATAAACAATATATTACACTATATATTGTTTATTTGTAAATTAAAAAATGAACACCCTAGATTGGGCGGAGCCTAGACTACGCACTCTGAAAGGAGTTGTATGCAACGCTGCCCCTGGTGTGAAGGCTTTGACCTCTACCGCCACTACCATGACACCGAGTGGGGCGTGCCCCTGCGTGACGATGGTGCCCTGTTTGAGCTGTTGAATTTGGAAGGTGCGCAAGCCGGCCTGTCTTGGTCGACCGTGCTCAAAAAACGCGAGCACTACCGCCTGGCGTTTGACCACTTTGATATAGAAAAAATAGCGCGCTACGACGACCGCAAAGTCGCCGAGTTGCTCGCCAACCCTGGCATCGTGCGCAACCGTTTGAAGGTGACAGCCACCATCGGCAATGCCCAGGCGTATCTAGCACTGCGAGACAGCGGTCAGGGCTTCAGTGAGTTGGTGTGGCAGTTTGTCGACGGCCAGCCGATCCAGCACCAACGCCAAAGCCTGAGTGAGGTGCCCACCCAAACCCCAGCCTCAGACGCGATGAGCCAAACCTTGCGCAAGGCTGGTTTCAAATTTGTCGGCAGCACCATTTGTTATGCCTTCATGCAAGCCTCAGGCATGGTCAATGACCATCTGGTGAGCTGTCATCGGCACGCCGCCGTGCAGGCTTAAAGCGCCACCCCGGGGTTAGGCAGCACGCCCTCTAAGGTTGGGGTGTTGAGCTTGCGTGGACTGACCTTGCCGCCTCGCGCTTTGAGCCACTGCTCGGCCACGTCCCACACCATCTTGAGGTTTTGGCTCTTTGCCTCTTCGGCCACCGGGGCCCAACCCGCCACTTTGTATTTTTTGTGGGCCTCAATGGCCTTGCCTTTGAGGCGCATGTTGTGAATGCGCTGGCCCATGCCCGCGGTGGGGCGGCAGACATACTCGAGCCCACCGACGCGCACCATGTCGCCGCCTTGTTGGTAGTAAGGGTCGGGGTTGAAGAGGTTGTCGCACACGTCTTCCAAGATGGTCTTCAAGGTCTCGCCCGTCATCTCGGTCACGGTGGCGTAGGAGTAAGTGGTGGCGGTCATGTCCATCAACCACTCGCGGGTGATGGCCTGGCCAGGCAAGAGCGAGGTGCCCCAGCGGAAACCGGGCGAAAACGCGATGTCGGCACCTTGCACGTCCATCAGTGCGTCCAACAACAGTTGGTCACCCGTGCCGTTGAAATTGCCACGGCGGTAAAGCGTGCCTTCGGTGATGGCCAGCTTTTCGTTGAGTAGCGCTTCATAGGGCGCGCGCACGCGCGTGATGAGTGCATCCATCTCGGGGTCGGCGGGCAGCATGTTGGCAAACACGGGCAACAGCTTGTAGCGGAAGTCGGTGACGTGTTTGTTTTTGACTTCGAAGTCGAGCACGCCTAAAAACTTGCCGTTCGAGCCTGCGTTGGTGACGATGGTTTTGCCAGCCTTGTTGGCCACCAAGTTGGCCACGGGCATGCCGTCGTGGGTGTGGCCACCTAGGATGGCGTCGATGCCGCTGACGCGGCTGGCCATTTTCAGGTCCACATCCATGCCGTTGTGCGACAGCACGACCACCACCTGCGCGCCTTTGGCGCGGGCTTCGTCGACCATCTTTTGCATGTTCTCATCTTGAATGCCAAAGGCCCAATCGGCCACCATGTAGCGCGGGTTGGCAATGGGGGTGTAGGGAAAGGCTTGGCCGATGATGGCGCAAGGCACACCGTTCATTTCACGCATCACATAGGGTTTGAACACCGGATCGCCAAAGTCTTGGGTCTTGATGTTTTGAGCCACAAAGTCGACCTTGCCCGCAAAGTCTTTCTCGACAATCTCTTGTACGCGCTCCATGCCGTAGGTGAATTCCCAGTGGCCCGTCATCACGTCCACGCCCAGCAATTTGCAAGCGTCGACCATGTCCTGTCCTTTTGTCCACAGCGAGGTGGCGCTGCCCTGCCAGGTGTCGCCCCCATCGAGCAGCAGCGCACCAGGACGCGTGGCTTTGAGGCGTTTGACCAAAGTGGCCAGATGGGCAAAGCCGCCCACCTTGCCGTAGCGACGCGCAGCGGTTTCAAAGTGGAGGTAACTCATGCCATAGGCCTGGGCGCTGCCGGGGCGCACGCCCGCTGTCTTGAGCAAATGCTCGCCCACCAAATGCGGCAGCTGTCCCTTCATGCTGCCCAGGCCTAAGTTGACACTGGGCTCGCGAAAGTAAATGGGTTTGAGCTGCGCGTGGCAGTCGGTCATGTGCAAAAACGACACCTGACCAAATTGAGGAATGTTGTACAGGCCATCGGCCGCGCGTCCTGCGTCGGCTTGGGCAAAGGCTTGTAGGTTGAGGCCTGCCATGCTGCCAGCGCCCAAGACCTGCATGAATTCGCGTTTGGTGAGATTCATATCAGCAACTACTTATAAATGATCAAGAAAAAAACCGCAGCCGATATGTGCGCGCTGCGGGTGGGCAAGGGTTTACTTGTTGATGGGTGACGCGGGGTCGAGCAACAAGGCCATGACATGTTTGATTTGCGCCTCGGTCAAGATGCCTTTGTGACCAAAGCGCGGCATGTTGGAGCAAGCGTTGTACGCGCGTGCGTTCAGCAATTTGCCCCAGGTGTATTCCACGATGGGCTTTGAGTCAGCACTGTTGGGGTTCGCCACGCCACGGATCTTTCCGTAGTTGTACAGGCTCGGGCCCAGGGTGCCGTAAGACAACTCTTCCTTGCTGATCTGGTGGCAGTTGTAACAGTTGCCACCGTTCATCGATCCTTCTTTGTCGGTCCAGGTTTTGCCAGCGCCACTTTGTGCAATGCTTTCACCTTGTTTCCAGTCACCCAAAAATTTGCCATCAGTGGGAGGCTTGATGGTGGCCATATTCCGGGCTTCAATGGCTTGGGCAACCTTGGGGTCCAAGGCCACACCGGTTTGGTCGGACTCGGCGCACAAGCGGTTGTCTTCGTCTGGGCTCAAGCGATCAAGTTTGGCTTGACCTTCGGCGCGGAAGGAACGGGCGATGATGTCTTGCGTGAGCTTGTCCAACTCGGCGCTGGTCGGCATGGAGGTGGTGCATGCAGCGAGCAAGGCCGTGGCCACAGCGGCACCGATGAGAGCGTATGTGCGGTTCATGACGTGTCCTTATCGCTTGATGGCAGGTGCGGTGGCTTCACCGCCCTTGCCGTTGACGCCCATGAAGACGCCCAGGGCAATGGTGGCTTCGCTGCCAAACAGGGGGTAGGGAAAGCGTTGCTGGCGGTAGCAGTCGTTCAAACGCAACTGCATGCCCCACATCTGTCCGTTGGACACACGGTAAGCGGGCCAGGCCCCAAAGCCGTTGCCCGCACCGGGTAGTTTGGTGAGGTTGGGCAGGTCTTGCAAACGGATGCGCTTGTCGTCTTGCGAGTGGCAGGTGGCACAGGCAAAGTCGTGTGAACCGCCGCGCAAGAAGAACAGGCGCTTGCCCACTTCGTACATCTTGCGTTCTTGCACATGGTTTTGCGACAGATTGAACGTCATGCCTTTGGACTCGGCAGAAATCCAGGTGGCGATGGCGGTGACGTTGTTTTGCTCGTCTTTACCAAACGGTGTTTTGGCAATGGCCTCGGCATTGAACCCTTGCAAGGTTTGCATGCAGGTGAGCAAACGTGACTCCACGTCTTGCACCCGCCCTGTGTCGGCAAAGTAGCGTGGCAACTCGACCCACGCGCCTTTGACAACGCCTGGGCCTTTGCCCAAATCGCATTGTTCAAGCGACGCGTTTTTAGGGCCACGTTTTTGCTTCCACAGGTCTTCGCCTTTGGCCTCAAACAAATCAGCTGGGTTGCCGTCTTGCAACATGGCACGGTACTCGGCAATGCTGTCGGCCGATGACTTTTGCGCCATGGCGGAACCTGTCCATGCGAACAGGCTGGCGAGCAGCGCGAGCTTGATGCGGCCTGTCACATCCAAGGGATGGGTCATGGCTGTCTCCTTATTTTTGAGGGTGCGCAATCAAGACACTGTGGCTTCGTCGGTGCGGCTGTCGCCTTTGTTGTCTTTCCAGGTGATGGCCACTTTGTCACCGGCCTTGGCACCTTTGATGGTGAACTGCAAGAACGGGTTTTTAGACACTGCGGGGCCCCACTCGGCCGTCATCACAGGCTTGCCGTTGAGGCTGGCGGTGACGTCTTGAATGTGCCAGGCCGGAATGGTTTTGCCATTGCCGTCTTTGCGTTGACCGGATTCCATTTCGTGGCTCATGAGCACGCGGATGGTGGCGTTGCCGCCTGATGCTTGGGCGCGAATGCGCATTGGATCTGCCATGTGTGTTCTCCTAAATTCTGTGTGGATCAGCCGCCGCAGCCGCCGAGGGTGACTTTGACTTCTTTTTTGGCAAAGAAGGCTTTGCCGTCGTTGGTGATGGCCACGGCGTAGACGTCCGAGGATTGGCCCATCTTGGAACGGGTGGAGAAAGTGGGCTCAATGTCAGGCGACATGTTGAACATGGCGACCAGCGTGGATGGGTTTTTTTCCACCAACAACAAGACACGCTTCACATTGGGCAGCGAGGTGCTGACGCCCAAGGGCACAACAGCACCGTTCTCGGCAATGTCGGGGCCGGTGATGGTCACGTCTTTGCTCTCGACGGGAGCAGCGCCGCCCAAGGCTTTGACAGCCTCGGCAATGCTTTTGGCATCGAAGGCCACTTTTTCAAACGCTTGCGCGTACTGAGGGAACAGGCCTGTAGAGGCCAAGAGGCCAGCCACAGCAGCGCTGTGCTTGAGGGTCTCGCGACGAGTTTGCATGAACTTCTCCTGAAAATAGTTGGGGTTATTTTGCCGCACCGGCTGCGAGCCAGTTTGCGATGGTCTTGATGTCGGCATCGGTTGCCGTTTGAGCAGGCATAGGAATAGACCCCCATACGCCTGCACCACCGGATTTGATCTTGCCTGCTAAGTAGTCTGGTTTGCCCGAATGCTTTTTGGCGATGTCATTCAAACTTGGTCCCACCACTTTTCGGTCTTGCGCGTGACAAGCCAAACAGTTGTGCTTTTGTAACAAAGCAAGCGCAGGGTCGGCGGGCTTGCCAACCGGTTTGGCAACTGCCGCAGTGGCAACTGGGTTTGCAGGTGCCCCAAGTACAGCCATCATCTTGCCTTCAGGGCGCGTGGTGTCTACGCCCTTTTGCTGACCAATGCTGCGGTTTTGTTCGGCCAAGTTACCGTGGGCATTGCGGGCGTAGTCGGGCAGCATGGAGGCCACTTTGGCTTCGGGAATGCAATCTTTCATACAAGCCACATTGCTTGTGTCGGGCTTGGACGCACCTTTGAACTCTTTGCCAGGCCACAAAGCATGTTGTGTCCCCATTCCGTTGCGGTTAGGCATGCGTTGCTGTACATCCGCAATGTTGTTGTTGGACAAGGTGAAGTTGTCAGGCACCACATAAGCCAAGTTGAGCAAGTATGCGGTGACGGCGTAAACCTCATCCGCCGACAGCGACTTTGGGTTGGTCCACGGCATTGCGCGGTTGATGTAGTCCCACAACGTCGACACCGTGGCCACCTTCATCATTGTGGTGCGCCCCGGAAAGTCTGGGCGCAATAAGTTTGCGACATGGCCAGTCTTGACGTCCTCGACGGTGGTGCCCCCCACCAATGGACTGAACACTTCGTTGGATTCACCAAATACACCGTGACATTGAGCGCACTTGGCCTCCCAAACGTCTTGGCCTTTTTCGACCGAACCTGAACCCAAGGGCAGACCCTTGAAATCGGGACGCACATCGATGTCCCACGCGGCCACTTCTTTAGGCGTGGCATTGCGCCCGACATGGGGATAGGCTGTGCTTTGCGCCAAAACCACACTCCCCAAGCACAGCAGGCTGAAGGCTACGGTGGTGTGTCCGATAGATTTAAGAAACTTGGACATTTTTCACCTCGCCGTTTTCTTGCACCAACCACGACTGAATGGCGTTGTTGTGATAGATCGATCGTGTACCACGGGCTGCACGCAAATGTTTGTAGGTGGGCTGTACAAAGCCTGTCTCGTCTGTCGCACGACTTTGGATGATGGCGGGCTTGCCGTCCCATACCCAGTCGATGTTGAAACGCGTGAGTGCTTTACTGAGCACTGGTGTTTCCAAACGGGCTTGTCGCCAGTTGCGACCGCCGTCAATCGAGACATCGACTTTTTGAATCTTGCCGCGTCCCGACCAAGCCAGACCGGTGATGTTGTAAAAGCCCTGATCAAGCAACACCTGACCTCCTGAAGGCGTTGTCACCACACTCTTGCATTCTTGGATGTTGGTGTATTGACGGTGCTGGCCATCGGGCATGAGGTCCATGTAATGCACAGCCTCATCTTTGGCGGCATAAGGCATATCACCCACTTCGATACGTCGCAGATATTTAACCCAACTCACCCCCTGCACACCTGGCACGACCAAACGCAAGGGGTAGCCATTTTCGGGGCGCAACATTTCACCATTTTGTCCATAAGCAACCAACACCTCGCCCGATGTGATGAGGCTCATGGGAATGGTGCGAGTCATTGACGACCCATCGCCGCCTTCGGCCAAAACAAATTTCCCGTTCTTTAAATCAGCGCCTGCAATTTCGAGCAAGGTGATGAGTGGCACACCCGTGAACTCGCTGCACGACAACATGCCATGGGTGTACTGCACGGTGGGAACCGCCACATTGCCCCACTCCACCGCAGTGTTGGCACCGCATTCAATGAAGTGAAAACGCGAAACTGAAGGCAGGCGCATGATTTCATCCATGGTGAAGACCTTGGCCGACTTGACCATGCCGTTCACCATGAAGCGGTGCTTGGAAGGATCAATGTCCCACCAACCCTGATGATGACGCTCAAAATGCAAACCACTGGGAGTGACGATGCCAAATAGCGATTGCAATGGCGCAAACGACACTGAGGCTTGCGTGGTTTGCGTCAAGCCAGGGCTTTGGCGTCGTTGCACGTTGGATTCGAATTGCGAAGGCTTGCCATACCCGTCAGTGGCAACACCTTGACCCACTCCCGTGGCATGAGCTGGCAATCTCAAGATGTTTGGGTCGCCGCCTTCAGTAGGCACGGGATTGCCCTGTCCCAAAGCAACAGGCGCTGCCACACCCGCCGCCGCCGCCGCAAAAGCGCTGCGTATGAAGTTGCGGCGACCGCCTTTACTTTCATCCAATACCGTGCGTATGTCGTCACGGCTCAAAAAGTTCTCTGGGGCTTTTTGGATGAGCCCAGATACCAAGTCCACAGATTGCGTCACAGACAGTCCTTCCAGACGACCAATAAATTAACGTTCGCTAATATAAGCTATTAATGAAGTATAGATTTCAGGGTTTACGCCTAGCTTTCACCATCGATCAACGAAATTTGTAATGACGTAAGTTCAAAGCTGCTGCCACAGCATGGGTATCTTCGGGGAAAAAGCCCGAGTTCAACTCCGTATTGCAGTACTCCACCATGCCACGTAAAGCAGCCGGCGTGTTGATGCGCCCCTTGGGGTTGTAGATGTCACTGCCATCTCCGCCCACACGTCGTATGTGACAGGCATCACACTTTTGTTCAGCGATCAGCGTGTTGCCCAAAGCCACATCGGCGTCCTTGAATAAGGGGTGCTGTTGCGCAAAAGCTGTGCCCACACCCAGCATGCAGGCTATCGCGACAAAGCAAAATTTATACATCGTGTCGTTCCTCAAGAAGACCTCAATCACATAAACCTTGAATGCTCAACACCCGGTAGTGACGTCCGACTTTATCGAGCGGCTCGATCACGCCAGAGCGCACCAATGTGCTGACTTCACGGCTGACGGTTTCTAGTTTCAGATCCATCATGGCCCCCATGTCCTCGCGTGCAAACAACGTGGCCGTGTCGTCTTCGGATACTGCATGCATTTTGCGGACAAAGTTATGGACCCGCTGACGTGCGCTGCCAAAGTTGAGTTCGGCCAACCAGTCGTCAGCTTGCTTGAGTGCGTTGTGCCACTTCTCCATCAGCTTGAGATGCAAACGCGGACTGTGGCCACCCAGTTGTTGAATCACTTCAAGCGGGATACGACACACTGACACAGGAGCCAATGCCACCGCTTGGCTGTCGTAGTGCCCAGTGGCCAAAGCCTCCAAGCCCGCCACATCGCCGGGCAACAGCACACGCACGATGCGTTCACGCCCATCTGCTGTCACGCGCACTAGCTTGACCATACCTTGTCGAATGGTGAAAACACCCAAAGCCGAATCGGCTTCGTCGTACAGAGCCTGGCCCGTTTGATATAGAAAATCGTCTATCGGAGCGTGGATAAGCTTGAAGTCGTCTTCGTTCAAGTCAGCAAATAACACCATGGCACGTATCGCGCAGTTGCGGCAGTCTGATGTACCGCGCCATGCAGATTCGCTTTGAATGGGGATCATGGTTGCGCCATCGCTTGTCGCGCTTGAGCCAACTTCTCGTCCAAGTACGCTCCATAAAAATCAGCCAAATATGCCCCCTTGAGTCGACCGGTCACTTCTTTGCCTTGGGGACCAAAAAACAGCACGGTAGGTGCGAGTTGAACGCCCCATTTTCGAACCATGCCATCTTGAGTTTGTGGACTGCCATCAAAGTCGACAATGGGTTGTGCGCTGCGCATATTGAGTTGCACCACAGGCAAACCTTCGCGCTGCAGGGGTATGAGGTAGTTCTCGCGTACCACCTTGCAAAACGGGCAACCGTCCAAGCTAACCATAACAACCAACGGTTGTTTGCGTTGTAACGCCACCTGCAAAGACTCAGACAAGGAAGCCGTCACAGGCAAACTGGCTTGAGCAGCACGGGCCCAACCCGCCATCAGGCCCCACGCGCTGACGCACCATGCCAAGTTGCGCAAACTGCGCCGGCGTGTTAAGAGAGGAGACTTTGGGTCTGTCACTTGGCGTCGTGCTCCATGAGGAGGTAAGTGTTGTAGGCGTTCATGCGGTTGGCCGATTTGAAAAGTGGCATTTTCTCAAAGCGACTCCAATCGGTTTTCTGGTAGGCCTCTTCAAAGGGTTCCATGTCATGTGCCGCGCGAGCCATGCTGCTGCGCAGGTAATGCAAATAGTCGAGCGTCAAGCGCATGTCGGTCTGGGGTTCTTGTGAGATGGGCCCATGTCCGGGCACCATCCAGCGAGTGTCGAACTTTTGCAAACGACGGATGGCCTCCATCCAGTGCTGGCTATCGGCTTGGCCTACATAAGGAATGCGGTTACGAAATACCAAGTCACCTGCAAACAGGACCTTTTGCTGCGGCAAATAGACCACCAAATCCTCCGCCGTGTGGGATGGCCCCACCGGTTGCAGTAACAAATGCACACCACCGATGACCAGCGCTTGGGTGCCATGTATCCATTCATCTGCAGGCACCAGATGCGTTTTCTCGTCGACCCAAGGCCACAAGTCTTGCCGCGAAGCCTGCAGGCGAAGCTGCGCGGTGTCAGAAGTGAGGTAATCACGCGCAGCCTCATGGGCCACGATGCGGGCGCCCAAGTCTTTGAATACCTGCAAGCCATAAATATGGTCTGCGTGGTAATGCGTCACGATCACGGTATGGATGGGCTGTCGTGTCACTTTGCTAATTTCAGCCAACAAGCGACGTGCCAGCTCTGGCGACCCCAAAGCATCAATCACCACCACGCCTTGCGGTGTCACGATGAAGCCAGCATTGGAGATGAAATTTTGGTTAGCCGATGAGCCCATCTCTGACAAGCCTTGCACGTAATACACATTTGGCATCACACGGCGCGCCTGCATCAACGGCTTAGACTGCAACTTGTCTACAGGAGCCTCGACTGCCCAAGTATTGACGCCTATCCAAAGTGTCAAACCGGTCAACCACAAATGACGCAACAAGGTTTTCATGTGTTCATTCTCCTGAGTCCTCGGAATATCTTTTTTTGATGCGGATCAAATGCACTCACCGCCGTTGGACTTAGCATAGCGCAAATATAAGCGTAGACTAAATTAAATGGACTTTACCTTCCTCAACGACACATATGGCGAAAGTGTGGTTCTCGCTACTGGCGGCGCCGTGGTGGGCTGCTTTTTTGGGTTCTTCGCTCAACGCTCGCGCTTTTGCCTTCGCGCCGCCGTGATTGAGTTTTGGCACCGTCAATTTGGTGAGAAGCTCTCGGTTTGGTTGTTGACCTTTTCCACCGCAGTCATTGCCATTCAAACATTGATCGTGCTGGGTGCGCTGGACGTTTCCAATGCCCGCCAATTGGCCACACGCGGCAGTCTCTCGGGTGCATTGATTGGCGGCCTGTTATTTGGTGCCGGTATGGTGATGACAAGGGGTTGCGCCAGTCGCTTGTTGGTGCTGTCAGCCACTGGCAACCTACGCGCTCTGTTGTCGGGTTTGATTTTTGCAGTCACGGCCCAGTCAGCGCTTTCGGGCGCACTGTCACCTTGGCGTGAGCACTTGAGTGCTCTGTGGACAGTTGAAGCTGGTGCCGACCGCGATGTGTTGGCGTTATTGGGGTGGACCCACACCACAGGGCTTTGGATTGGGGGGTTGTGGCTATTGGCAGCTTTTTATTTCACTCTGCGCACCACGCATCGGGTTTGGATGTGGCTGGGGGGCATTGGCACAGGATTGAGTGTGGCTTTGGCTTGGTGGTGGTCGTTCCAAGTGGCGCACGCCTCTTTTGAGGTGGTGCCTTTGCAGGGCATCACTTTCAGCGGACCGTCTGCAGACTGGTTGATGCGCGTCATCGCGCCCAATCCACCGGGTTTGAACTTTGATTTTGGTTTGCTACCTGGCGTGTTCTTGGGGGCCTTTGCCTCGGCTTGGTGGGGTCACGAGCTGACTCTGGAAGGCTTCAAGGATGGCTACGGCATGCGCCGCTACATCGCAGGCGCAGTGCTCATGGGTTTTGGGGCCATGCTGGCCGGAGGTTGCGCAGTGGGCGCTGGCGTGACAGGAGGCGCTATCTTTGCACTCACAGCCTGGCTGGCTTTGGCAGGCATGTGGGTGGGTGCCGGCATCATGGACCGTTGGATGGATGCACCTCCACGTTCGGCTCCAACTTTGATACAGCCTTGAGCCGTTAAAGTACGCGGGTTAAATCAACCCACTTGTCTAGATCGAGGTCTGCATGAAAAAACGTTTTCTCCAAACGCTAGTCCCTTGGTATGTCTTGGCATTAGCCTCCAGCTTTGGTACCGGAGTCCATGCCCAAAGCAAAGAAGAAATTTTGCACACACGTGCCACCGCTGCCATGTGTTCGAATTGCCATGGTTCAGAAGGTCGCACCGTAGAAGGTTCCAGCATTCCAGCTTTGGCGGGCATGCCCAAAGACTACATGGTCTTGCAAATGAAGGCTTTCAAAGAAGGCACCCGCCCTGCCACGGTGATGCACCAGCTCAGCAAGGGCTTGACCGATGCACAGATCCTCACCATTGCCAGCTACTACGCTGCCGTCCCACGCTGATTCAGGAGTTCATATGAAACGTCGCAGCTTTGTACAAGCCTCTTTGGCATTGGGTTCTTGGGGATTGGTGGGATGCGCCAGCACAGGACGCATACCTGAAAAAGCCCGTGTGGTGGTGATCGGTGGCGGCTATGGTGGCGCGACTGCAGCCAAGTACGTGCGCATGCTCTCGAACTACCAAATCGATGTGGTGCTGATTGAGCCCAATTCAGCGTTCATCTCTTGCCCCATCTCAAACTTGGTGATTGGTGGCAGCAAAACCATGGCAGACATCACCACGCCCTACGACAAGCTCTCCGGCAAACATGGGGTCAACGTGGTGCGCGACCACGTGACGGGCGTTGACCCCGTCAAAAAAACTGTGACCTTGGCCAGCGGGCCCACCATCCGTTACGACAAGCTCGTCATGTCGCCCGGCATTGACCTGATGTTTGGCAGCATCGAGGGTTTGCAAGCCGCCAACGCCTCTGGACAAATCTTGCATGCTTGGAAAGCCGGCCCCGAGACGCTCGCCTTGCGCCAACAACTCGAAGCCATGCCCGATGGTGGCGTGTTTGCCATCACCATTCCGGAAGCACCCTACCGCTGCCCACCCGGGCCCTATGAACGTGCCAGCCAGGTGGCGCATTACTTCAAGCAGCACAAGCCCAAGTCGAAGGTGCTGATCTTGGATGCCAACCCAGACGTGACGTCCAAAGGACCGTTGTTCAAAAAGTTTTGGGCCGACCACTACAAAGGCCTCTTGGAATACGTGCCCCAGCACAAGGTGGTGGCCGTAGACGCCGCCACGAAGACGCTGAAGTTTGAAATTCAAAACGACCTCAAAGCCGATGTGCTCAACGTGTTGCCCAGCATGCGTGCCGGCAGCATTGCGCTGCAAACCCAGCTGGCCAATGCCAACGGACGTTGGTGTGGCGTGAACTTTTTAACCTTTGAATCCACGCAGGCCAAAGACATCCACATCTTGGGTGACTCGATCATGATTGCGCCCTTGATGCCCAAGTCGGGCCACATGGCCAACTCGCATGGCAAGGTCGCCGCCGCCGCCATCGTGGCGCAACTCTCCGACCTCGCGGTCAACCCAGCGCCGTTTTTGAGCAACACCTGCTACAGCTTTGTGAACGACAAGTTGGTGGTGCATGTGGCCTCGCTGCATCAATACGATGCCAAAGAGAACACCTACAAAACCGTGCCTGGCTCTGGCGGCGTGTCCCCAGCCCCCAGCGAATTGGAAGGCGTATACGCCATGAACTGGGCCCACAATATTTGGGCCGATACCTTGCAGTGAGACACATATGAACTTTTATCAACACTTCAAAACCTTCGCTGCAGCGCTGCTGCTGGCCTGTGCCAGCATTGGGGTGCTGGCACAAGACGTCAAAGTGGTCTACCACGTCAACACCGGACTGGAAACCTCAGCGGCCATCTTGAACAATGTTCGAAACCACCTCACGGCCGATCCCAGTGTCAAAATTGCTGTGGTCACCCATGGACCTGGAATTGACTTTTTGCTTGAGGGTTCGCGAGACAGCAAAGGTCGTGAATTCAGCGGTGTGGTCGGCGAGTTGAGCAGCAAAGGTGTGCAGTTTCGTGTTTGCAACAACACCTTGCAAAGCCGCAATATCGATGCTTCCAAAGTGGTGATGGAAGCCAAGATCGTGCCCTCGGGTGTGGCCGAAGTGGCAAGACTGCAAGCCAAAGAAGGCTATGTGTACTTGAAGCCTTAAATCGTCACATCATCGATGGCAATTTGCATGCACACGGCTCGGCACACGGTAACAACGCGTTCGTTGATGATGCGGTAATAAATTTGCACGCCTTCGCGGCGGCGCCCCAAAATTTTGGCCTTGTACAAGGTGTTGAGGTGCTGCGACATATTGGGCTGGGTGGTGTCAATTTCTTCCAACAACTGCCCGACATTTTTTTCTTGGTTACACAGGCTGCTAATGATCTTCAAGCGCATGGGAGCTGACATGACGCGAAAGGTCTCGGCAGCCATATTGAATACCGCATCGTCGTCGGTCAAGGCGTTGCTCGCTGGGGGCAAGGCAAGGGGCTTGGACTTTGCCAAAGGTTTGGCCTGAGCTTTTTGCTTTGACAGAGGCAGTACTTTTTTAGCCGATTTGGCATTGACTAAGGGTTGAGAAGACTTGGAAGTAACCATGGGAGTTGAGGATATCACTCCAACAAATCGGCAATCGCTGTTTGCACACGCTGGGCGCACGCACGGCGGTGCAGCCCCATGGTGCTCTGCGGCTGACCATAGCGCACCACCGCCAACAAGGGCGGTGCACACAAAGTGCGCCACAGCGAACCAACCAAGGTGTCTTGCGCGTGGTAACACGGCGCCAAGCTGCGCTGCTGGGTAGCCGCTTCGACGAACTGCAAAGCCACGGGCTGCACAGGTGCACCCGAGGATATGGCCGCTTGCAACAAGTTGGCATGAAAAGGCAACAGGTTCACGCCGTCGCCCGTGCCACCTTCTGGAAAAACCGCCAGCACATTGCCTTGGCGCAAGGCATCGGCCATGTGGTGCACCAAACGCATGGCGTCACGGTTGGATGCGCGCTCGATGTACAGCGAGCCCCCGCCGGTGGTGAGCACGCCCAACAAAGGCCAGTTGCGAATTTCCGACTTGGCCACAAAACGGCAGTGGCAAGCGGCGTGCATGACCAAGATGTCCAACCACGAGATGTGGTTGGCCGCCATCAACACCGGGCCCGCTGCGGGATGGCCTTTGACACGCACCTCGATGCCCATGATGGCCAGCATGCCACGGGCCCACACCTCGACCGCGCGGGCTTGCTGGGTGTCACTGAGTTGGGGGAACACCGTGCGCACGCGCCAGTAGCCAACCACCACCCAGCCCAACACGCGTGCCAGCTTGTACAGCGCTTGCAAGGCACGCATGCTTGGACGTGATCAGGCCTGGTAGGCGATGCGCCCGTCCACCAAGGTGGCTTTGACGCGGGCAGGCAAGGCCATGCCGCTCATGTCAAAGGCAAACGGGGTGTGCTTGCCTTGGCTGCGCAGCGCGTCGGGTGTGACTTGCCAGTGGACTTCTGGGTCAAACACCACCACATCGGCCACCGCACCCACATGCAACTGCCCGAGGCTGGGGTGGTCTGACACGCTGTGCCCCAGTACGCGTGCGGGTTGAGCCGTCAACACATCCAAGGCACGCAGCAGGCTCACACCCGAGCCTTGTGCCCACTTGAGGGCCAGGCTCAACAACAGCTCCAATCCGGTGGCACCGGGTTCGGCTTCTGCAAAGGGCAGGGCTTTGGCATCCACGTCGACCGGGGTGTGGTCCGACACCAAGGCATCCAAGGTGCCATCGGCCAAGGCGGCCCGCAAGGCGTCGCGGTCGCGCTGTTGGCGCAGCACAGGGGTCACACGGGCACGGCTGTCAAAGTAGCCCACGTCGTGGTCGGTCAGATGCAAGGAGTTGATGCTGACATCGGCGGTGACCGCCAGCCCTTCGGCTTTGGCCGCCCGCACCAACGCAACCCCTTCGGCACTGGAGATGCGACACAGGTGCACCCGCGCTTTGGTGGCACGCATGAGGGCAAAGATGGTGTGCAAGGCAATGGTTTCAGCAGCCACCGACACGCCACTCAAACCCAGACGGGTGGCCAGTGCGCCACTGGCGGCCACGCCTTTGCCCAGATGCAGTTCTTGGGGGCGCAGCCACACGGTGTAGCCATAGGTGGCCGCGTATTGCAGGGCACGTTGCAAGACCTGGGTGTTGGCCAAGGCCACTTCCGCTTGGCTGAAACCCACACACCCAGCTTGGGTGAGTTCCACCATCTCGGTCAACACCTCGCCTTGCAGGCCACGGGTCAAGGCACCCAGGGGAAACACGCGGGCACGGTGCAGTTTGTCGGCGCGAAAGCGCAGCATTTCCACCAAGCCGGGTTCATCAAGCACCGGGTCGGTGTCGGGCGGGCAAACCAAGCTGGTCACGCCCCCAGCCACGGCAGCGTTGAGTTCAGAGTCAAGCATGCCTTCGTGCTCATACCCAGGTTCGCGCAAGCGCACTTGCAGGTCCACCAAACCGGGCGCCACGATGCAGCCTGTGGCGTCGATGCGTTGCTCTGGCACAAAGCCTGCAGGCAAAGCCTCACCGGCTTGGACGAGGGCCAGGATGCGGCCATCGGCCACCGCCACATCGGCGGTTTGGTCCAGGCCAGAAGCCGGGTCGATCACGCGGCCATGTTGAATCAGGATGTTCATGCTTCATTCCCCGCCACGATGGACATGACCGCCATGCGCACGGCGATGCCAAAGGTCACCTGCGACAAGATCACGCTTTGCGGGCCGTCGACCACCGCCGAGTCGATCTCGACGCCTCGGTTGATCGGGCCTGGGTGCATGACGATGGCGTCGGGTTTGGCCAGTTGCAGTTTCTCTGGCGTGAGGCCAAAGGCTTTGAAATATTCTTGGCTGGAAGGCAGCAGAGCGCCGCTCATGCGCTCGTTTTGCAAGCGCAAGGTGATCACCACATCGCAGCCACGGATGCCGTCTTCGAGGTTGTTGAACACCTTGACGCCCATTTGCGCCAAGTCTCCCGGCACCAAGGTCTTGGGGCCGACCACCCGCACCTCGGCACAGCCCAGGGTGGTGAGTGCGTGGATGTCGGAGCGAGCGACACGCGAGTGCAGCACGTCGCCCACGATGGCCACGGTGAGGTGGGTGAAGTCTTTTTTGAAGTGCCGGATGGTGTACATGTCCAGCAAGCCTTGGGTGGGGTGGGCGTGACGCCCGTCACCGGCGTTGACCACGTGCACATGCGGGGCCACGTGTTCGGCAATGAGGTAAGGCGCGCCTGACTCGCTGTGGCGCACCACAAAAATATCGGCGGCCATGGCGCTCAGGTTGGCGATGGTGTCGAGCAGCGACTCACCTTTGCTGGCCGAGGAGCGCGCGATGTCCAAGTTGAACACGTCCGCCGACAAGCGCTTGGCAGCGATCTCAAAGGTGGTGCGGGTGCGGGTGCTGTTTTCAAAGAACAGGTTGAACACGCTTTTGCCACGCAGCAAAGGGACTTTTTTGACCTCACGGTCGTTGACCGAGACGAAGTTGGCTGCCGTGTCGAGGATGTGGGTGAGGATGTCACGCGACAAGCCCTCGGTGGAGAGCAAATGAATCAGCTCGCCGTTTTTGTTGAGTTGGGGGTTGCGTTTGTAGAGCATGTGGCGGCTCAGGCTTTCACAGAAAAATTGAATTCACCGGATTCGGTTTTCGCCAGCGCCAGCGACTGGCTGGCGGGCAAGGCCACGCGGGCCGCCGCAAAGTCGGCCTGCACCGGCAGCTCGCGGCCACCGCGGTCGACCAACACGGCCAGTTTGACGCTGGCGGGGCGGCCGTAGTCAAATAACTCGTTGAGCACGGCCCGGATGGTGCGCCCGGTGTAGAGCACATCGTCGAGCACGATCAGGTGCGCGCCGTTGATTTCAAACGGCAATTTGGTTTGACCGCCATCGGCCAGGCCACGTTGGGCAAAGTCATCGCGGTGCATGGCCGACGAAATGCTGCCAGCCTCGCCGTCTAAACCGAGGTCTTTGTGCAAACGCGCCGCCAGCCAAGCGCCGCCCGACGTGATGCCGACCAAGCGGGTGCCCGGGGTGAGCATGCTGCGCACGCCTTTGAGCAGCTCGACATACAAGCTCTCGGCGTCTAAAAACAGATTTCCGTTCATGGGGCAAGCTCTCGAAAAAATTGGTTCAAGATGATGCAAGCTGAAGCCGCATCGGCGTCTTTGGCACCTTGGCTCAAAGCTTCGGTGGTGCTGTAGCGCTCATCCACTTCAAACACAGGCAACTGGAAACGGCCCTGCAACTGACGGGCAAATTGACGCGCCTTGGCGGTGTTGTCGTGGGCTGCGCCATCGGGATGAAACGGCACGCCCACCACCAAGGCGTCGGGCTGCCACTTTGCAATGCGTTGGGCAATGAGGGGCCAGCGTGCATTGCCCTCGGCGTTGACCGTGGCTTGGGGCTGGGCTTCGCGCAAGAATCGGCTGCCATAGGCCACGCCAGTGCGCTTGACACCAAAGTCAAACGCCAAAAAAGACTGCAAGCCAGCGGGCACATTCAGCGCGGGCAGGCTGCTCATGCGTGGCCGATCTCTGAAGACAACATCCACGACGCCAAGCCCAACAGCCCCATGGCGCGTTCGTAGCGTTGCTCAATGGGGGTGTCAAAAATCACCGCCATGTCAGCGCCCACGGTGAGCCAGCTGTTCTCGGCCAGCTCAGACTCGAGCTGGCCTTGGCCCCAGGCAGAGTAGCCCAAAGAAATCAACACCCGGCGTGGCCCTGCGCCGGTGGACAAAGCTTCGAGCACATCCTTGGAGGTGGTCATCTCCAAGCCACCCGGAATCACCATGGTCGAGGCATAAATGGACTCTGGGGCTTTGCTGGGCTGAGAGGCGGTCAAGGCGGCTTGCTCGGTGGCTTCGGGCGTGGCCAACATGGCCTCGTGCAACACGAAGCCGCGTTCGGTATGAACCGGTCCGCCTTGCAACACAGGCGCATTGAACAAGTCGGCGCGCATCAAAGGCAGATCGACTTTTTCGAACAAACCTTTCATGCTCAAGTCACTGGCTTTGTTGATCACCAGTCCCAATGCGCCCCGCTCACTGTGCTCGCACAGATAGACCACGGTTTTGGCGAATGTGGCGTCCTCCAGCCCCGGCATGGCAATCAAAAAGTGATGCGTGAGGTTGGTGGGGGCAGAATCGGCAGTCATGGACCAATTTTAAGGGTGAACATGCCAAGCTCCTCTCGCCACACCACCCATGTCCCTGCGGGGCTGATGTGGTTTCGTCGTGACCTGCGCGCCTTTGACAACGCAGCGCTCTACCACGCGCTCAAAACCTGCCAACACGTGCACTGCGTGTTTGTCTTTGACCGCGCCATTTTGGACAGCTTGCCCCGCCAAGACCGGCGGGTGGAGTTCATCCACGAGTCGCTGTTGTCTTTGGACGCAGAACTGCGTGCTGTCGGGGGGGACGCCAAAGCGGGTTTGATCGTACGCCATGCCCTGGCTGTGGACGAGGTCCCGCAATTGGCCAAAGCCTTGGGCGTGCAAGAGGTGTTTGCCAACCACGACGACGAGCCCGAGGCCTTGGCGCGTGATGCCAAAGTGCGCGGCGCCTTGGCGAATGCAGGCATTGGTTTTCAGACCTACAAAGACCATGTGATTTTCGAGCGCAGTGAGGTGCTGACCCAAATGGGCAAGCCTTATGGCGTGTTCACGCCATACAAAAATGCATGGCTGCAAAAAGTCAACGACTACTACCTGCGCTCCTATTCGGTGGGCAAATATGTCAAAGCTTTGGCGCCCAGACCACCGGCCTATCAATCACCGGTTCCGACCTTGGCTGAGTTGGGCTTTGAGCCCACCAACTTGAGCAGCTTGCATGTGCCCACTGGCAGCCCGGGGGGCTTGGCTTTGTTTGAAGATTTCTTTGACCGCATGGACCGCTACGACGAGACGCGCAACTTTCCGGCCGTCAAAGGGCCTAGCTACCTGGGTGTGCACCTGCGCTTTGGCACCGTGTCCATTCGCCAACTGGCATCCACCGGCTACCAGCGCATGTTGGCGGGCTCCAAGGGGGCCGAGGTGTGGTTATCCGAGTTGATTTGGCGCGATTTCTACCACCAGATCTTGCACCACCACCCACGGGTGGTGAACGCCGCATTCAAGCCCGAGTACGACGCCATCAAGTGGGAGCACAACAAACACGCCAAGGAACAGTTTGCCGCCTGGTGCGAAGGCCGCACGGGCTACCCCTTGGTCGATGCAGCCATGGCACAGATCAACCAAACCGGCTACATGCACAACCGCTTGCGCATGGTGGTGGCAAGCTTTTTGGTGAAGGATTTGGGGATTGACTGGCGCTGGGGCGAGCGCTACTTTGCCCAGCACTTGAACGACTTTGACTTGGCCGCCAACAATGGCGGCTGGCAATGGGCCAGCTCCAGCGGCTGCGACGCGCAGCCTTACTTTCGCATCTTCAACCCCATCAGCCAAAGCGAGAAGTTTGACCCCGAGGGTAAGTTCATTCGCCGCTATGTGCCCGCCTTGGCCAAACTCTCCAATGCTGCGATCCACGCCCCATGGCTGGCCAAACCCATGGAGTTGCAAGAGGCCGGCTTTCAATTGGGCAAAGACTACCCCGCCCCCATCGTTGACCATGCCGAGGCACGCGCCTTGACCCTGCAACGTTATGCCGTGGTGAAAAAAGAAAAATGAAGATCCAATCTGTCGACGACTTGCGTCGCGTGTATGCCCAGCCCGGTGAACGGGCTGTGAAAAAACAACTTGCGCACCTGGACGCACACATCCAGCGCTTCATTGCCCTGTCACCTTTTGTGGTGGTCTCCAGCAGCAGTGCCACGCAGCAAATGGATGCGTCGCCACGCGGTGGCGCGCCGGGTTTTGTGAAGGTGGGCAACGACACCACGCTGTGGCTGCCCGATGCTTCAGGCAACAACCGACTCGACACGCTGGAGAACATCATCGCCACGGGGCAAATAGGTTTGCTGTTTTTGATTCCGGGTGTGGACGAAACCTTGCGCGTCAATGGCCACGCCACGGTCAGCACATCCCCCGCGTTGCTGGCCAAGTTTTCACACGAAGCACGTGCGCCGAAAGCTGTGATTGAAGTAACGGTGCGCGAAGCCTATTTGCACTGTGCCAAAGCCATGATGCGTGCCAAGCTGTGGCAGGCCAGCAGCCAGGTGGAGCGCTCAGCGCTGCCCAGCATGGGGCAGATGATCAAAGACCAAGCGGGGTTAGCCGAGCCGGCGGAAACCCAAGAGGCCATGGTTCGGCGTTACCAAAGCGAGCTTTGAAGTTGCCCGAGCAAGCACGCCTTGCTTGGCGCGTCACAACCGGGCACGTGTGCTGACGAGAGACTTAAAACTGAACCATTTCAAAGTCTTCTTTGCGGGCTGCGCACTCAGGGCAAGTCCAATTCATGGGCACTTGCTCCCAGGGCGTGCCAGGGGCAATGCCGTGGTCAGGCGCGCCGGCCTCTTCGTCGTAAATCCAGCCACAAATCAGACACATCCAAGTTTTCGACACAGCATTTCTTTCGTCAACGCATAGAATGAAATGCATTGTATAGACGCCCCATGACGCCAGAAAACACCCCCGCCGCACACGACGTCACGCTCTCCGACGAAATTGCAACCGCTCCACCTTGTGTGCTGGTCTTCAACGCCAGTGACCCATGTGGCGCAGGGGGCTTGAGCGCCGATGTGCTGGCCAGTGCCTCTGTGGGTGCACATGCCCTGCCCGTGGTCACAGGCGCCTACATGCGCGACACCGCAGAAATTTTTGACCATGTGGCTTTTGACGAAGAGGCCGTGGCCGAGCAAGCGCGCAGCGTGCTGGAAGACGTAAGCGTGCAAGTGATCAAGGTGGGCTTTTGCGGCAACCCCGAAAACCTCAGCGCCATTGCCGAAATCACCACCGACTACGCCGAAGTTCCGGTGGTGGCCTACATGCCCAATTTGTCATGGTGGGAAGACGAACACATCGACGCCTATTTGGATGCCTTTCGCGAACTGATCTTGCCCCAGACCACCGTGCTGGTGGGCAACCACAACACCTTGTGGCGTTGGCTGTTGCCCGAGTGGAACCAAACACGCAGCCCAGGCCCGCGTGACTTGGCACGCGCCGCAGCCGACGTGGGCGTGCCCTATGTACTGGTCACAGGCATCAACCACCCTGATCAACAGGTGGAAAACGCCTTGGCCACCGCACACACCGTGATGGTCAGTGAACGCTTTGAGCGTTTTGACGCGGTATTCTCGGGGGCGGGAGACACTTTGAGCATCACCTTGGCTGCCTTGCTGGCCTCGGGCACTGACCTTGAAGCCGCCACCCACGAAGCGCTGAATTTTCTCGACCAAAGCCTCAACAGCGGCTTTCGCCCTGGCATGGGCCACCTGCTGCCAGACCGCTTGTTTTGGGCCGAGTCCGAGGACGAAGACACCGATGATGGCGATGAAAGTCCGCCCACGGCAGAAGACTTTTCATTGCCCCGTTTTGAAACCAAACACTGAAACTGACCATGACCGACCGCAACCAAGAACTGTTTGAACGTGCTGCCCGTGTGATTCCTGGCGGCGTGAACTCGCCGGTGCGCGCCTTTCGCGCCGTGGGTGGCACCCCCCGTTTTGTGCAACGGGCACAAGGCGCATATTTTTGGGATGCGAACGGAAAAAAATACATCGACTACATCGGCTCTTGGGGCCCGATGATCTTGGGCCACGGCAATGCCGCGGTGCTCGAGGCCGTGCAAAAAGCTGCCTTGGATGGGTTTTCTTTTGGTGCTCCGACCGAGCGTGAAATTGAACTGGCCGAAGCCATCCTCACGCACGTCCCGTCGATGGAGATGGTGCGTTTGGTCAGCTCTGGCACCGAAGCGGGCATGAGTGCTTTGCGCTTGGCGCGCGGCGCGACCGGGCGCAGCAAGATCATCAAGTTCGAAGGCTGCTACCACGGCCACGCCGATGCCTTGTTGGTCAAAGCCGGTTCTGGCTTGGCCACTTTTGGCAACCCCACCAGCGCCGGTGTGCCGCCCGAGGTGGTGCAACACACGCTGGTGCTCGAATACAACAACATCCCTCAACTCGAAGAAGCGTTTGCTTTGCACGGCAAAGAGCTGGCGTGTTTGATGATTGAACCCATCGCAGGCAACATGAACTTTGTGCGGGCTTCGGTGCCCTTCATGCAACGATGCCGTGAGCTGTGCACGCAATACGGCGCGCTGCTGGTGTTTGACGAAGTGATGACTGGTTTTCGGGTCGCCTTGGGCAGCGCACAAAGCGTATACGCCAAAAGCATTCCAGGCTTCAAGCCTGACATCACCGTGTTGGGCAAGGTCATTGGCGGGGGCATGCCGCTGGCAGCATTTGGTGGCCCGCGCGCCATCATGGAACAACTCGCCCCCACCGGCCCGGTCTATCAGGCCGGTACCTTGAGCGGCAACCCTGTGGCCACGGCTTGCGGTCTGGCCACGCTGAAAGAAATTTCCAAACCTGGTTTTTGGGATGCCCTGAGCGCGCGCACACGCAGCTTGGTCGACGGCTTGAGTGCAGCGGCAGCACATGCCGGTGTGCCCTTCAGTGCCGACTGCCAAGGCGGCATGTTTGGCTTTTTCTTGTTACCTGAGTTGCCACACAACTACGCCAAGGTGATGACCAGCGACAGCCCACGGTTTAACCGACTGTTTCATGGGCTGCTGGACCAAGGCGTCTACATCGCCCCCGCACTGTACGAAGCAGGCTTTGTCAGCGCAGCGCACAGCGAGACAGACATTGCCGAGACGGTCGCCGCCGCCGCCGCTGTCTTCAAACAACTATGACCACCACCCGTGCAAACGCATGGGGCTTCGCGCTGGTGGCGCTGTGCGCCAGCACCTGTGCGCCAGCGCTGGGTTTGGACTTGCGCCAAGCGTGGATCAACCCGGGCTTTTACTCGTACCACCTGCAGCGTGACAAAGACCTCAACAACGTCAACACCGGTTTGGGGGTTGAGTTGCCACTCACCGACACCTACTCAGTGACAGCAGGTGTGTTTGACAACAGCGACCGCGCCACCTCTCACTATGTGGGCCTGTATGCCATGCCCTACCGCTTGGGGCCCTTCAAGGCCGGGGTGGTGATGGGTGCCTTCAACGGTTACCCCAAAGCTTTTGATGGCGGCTGGTTCCCAGCGGTGATTCCCGTGGTCAGCATGGAAGGTCGGCAACTGGGACTCAACGTCAGCTTCGTGCCTACGGTGGGTGACAAATTGCACGGCGCTGTCACATTTCAATTGAAATACCGATTCGCTGACTGAGATGCCTCACTAAAGCAAGCTCTTGCCCTGGCGCCTAGGAGACAAGGGCAGCTAAGGTTTACGAGGATGGTCAGCAGCCACTTCATGGCATACATTGCAATGCAATTACAGCCATGGAGTACCGATGACAACTGCTTCTTTCAAACCAATCACCTCATTGCTGGGCGCCACCTTGAGCCTGCTGCTGGGCCTGCAGTTGCTCAGCACACCGGCCCAAGCAGCCCCATCGGGTGCGCCCATCAAAGTTGGTGGCACCTTGGCCATGACAGGACCTCTGTCAGCCACCGCCATGGTGCACAAGTTGGTGGGAGAAATCTACATCGAGCAACTCAACAAAAAAAATGGCTTGCTGGGACGTCCGGTGGAGTGGGTGTTGAAAGACGACCAATCCAAGCCAGACCTGGCCCGCACCTTGTACGAGCAAATTGTCACCGTAGACAAAGCCGATTTGTTGATTGGCCCTTATGCCACCGCCAACATTTTGTCGGCCATGGGCGTGGCCCAACGCTACAACAAAGTGCTGATTCATCACACCTTTGGCATCCCTAGCCTGGCCAAGTACGACATGCAGTTCCCCACCTGGGCCACCGGTGTAGACCCCGCCACCACGGGCCCGAACCTGGTGTTCGATGCACTGGCTGCTGGCCCCAAGCCACCCAAGACCATCGCCATCGTGACGTCTAAATTCCCCTCGGTTCATTTCATGTCGGTGGGTGCGCGTGAGATTGCCAAGAAGCGTGGCTTGACCGAAGTGCTCTACCTCGAATGGGAATTTGGCAACCGCGACTTCGGCGCCATTGCCAGCCGTTTGAAAGAAGCCAAGCCCGACTTCATTTGGAGTGGCGTGATTGCCTTGGAAGGCATTTTGTTACTGGATGCGATGAAGAAAATCGATTACCCCGCACCGCAAATGTTCCACTTCTTGCCCTCTCCCGGCCCGATGTTGAAGTCACCCGACGCCAAAAATGCCTTGGCCATGACCATCTTTGAACAGCATGCACCCATGACCAGCAACACTGGGGCTGCCGAGTTCGCCAAGATCTTCAACGAGCGCGCTGCCAAAGCCGGGTTGCCCGACACCTTTGTCGACACCCAAGCCGCCGCCTCGTTTGCCGCCTGGCAAGTGCTGGAAGCAGCGGTCACCGCCACCAAGAGTTTGGACGACCGCACCTTGGCCATTTGGCTCAAGAAGAACACCGTCAACACCATTGAAGGCCCGATGCGCTTTGATGGCGTGAACAATTACGGCGATGACGTGAGCAAGATCAAACAAGTGCAAAACGGCGAATGGGTCGTGGTGTGGCCCAAGGCCTATGCCAAGCCAGGCGTGAAGATGCAGCTTCCTTGAGGCCAGAGCACTGAATGCAATTCCCTAGTTTAGAGTTACTCGGACAGTCCTTGCTGTCCGGCCTGTTCATTGGTGGCTTGTACGGTTTGTTGGGTTTGGGTTTGAGCTTGTCCTGGGGCATGCTCAAACAAATCAATCTGGCTCACTTTGCCCTGTCGTTCTTTGGCGCTTACCTGACCTACCAGTTGTCGGTGAGTTTTGGCATCGACCCCTTGGTGACTTTGGTCATCATTGCACCGGGCTTCTTTGTGGTGGGTATGGCCATGCATTGGGTGTTCGCCCGCTTCAAGGTCACGCCCTTCAACTCGCTGTTGGTGACCTTTGGCATCACGGTGGTGATTGAAAGCGTGATTCAGTGGCTGTGGACCGCCGACTACCGCAAGCTGGAGTCGCATTACGCGGACATCAAGTTCAAGGTTGGCTTGCTATACATCCCTTTGCCCGAGTTGTTGACCTTGTTGATTTCGGTCGCACTGGCGCTGGCTACCTGGGCCGTGCTGCGCTACACCTCGGTGGGCAAAGCCATGCGCGCCATGTCGGAGAACCCCAAAATGGCTGCGGCATTTGGTGTCAATGAACCCATGCTGGCCCTGTTGCTGTCTGGCGCGGCCTCGGCCTTCGCGGGCGTGGCGGGCGCTTGCTTGGCACTGAGTTTCACCTTGGCTCCCTCGCAGATTTATGCCTGGATTGGCGTGGTGTTTTCTGCCGTGATGATTGGCGGCTTGGGCAATCCCTTGGGGCCCTTGGTGGCTGGCATTGTGATTGGCATGTCCGAGGCGGCCACCATGGCCATCACCGCGCCCGCATGGGCGCCTTTGGTGTCCTTCTCTTTGTTGATCTTGGTGCTCTTGTTGCGTCCCGGAAAGATTTGAATGAACAAGCGGCTGATCTGGACTTTTGTGCTGGTGGGCTTGGGTTTGGCGGCCTTGCCGTTGCTCAAACTGCCGGCTTTTTATGAATCGTTTTTGTACCTGATTTTTCACTGGGTGATCTTGGCCACCTCGTGGAATATTTTGTCGGGCTACTCGGGCTATTTTTCGTTTGGCCACGGCGCCTTCTTTGGCTTGGGCATCTACACCACGGCGGTGTTGAGCGGCAAATTTGACTGGCCGTTCCTTTACACCCTGCCGTTTGCGGCACTGGTGCCTGCACTGTTTGGTGTGGGCTTGGGCGCGGTGGTGTTCCGTTTGCGGCGCTTGCGCGGCGAGCTGTTTGGCTTGCTCACTTTGGCCGTGACCTTTGTCTTGGCGACCATCATCTTGAACACCCCCATCGACGGTGGGCCGGGTGTGTATTTGTCGGCCGTTCCAGTGCCAGAGATTGGCCCTTCGCCGTCCGCCACCTTTTACTTGCTGGCTTTGACCTTGATGATGGCGACGCTGTGGATCGCTTGCTATGTGTACTACGCCCGTTTGGGCTCGGGCTTGTTTGCCATCCACGACGACGAAGACGTGGCGGAAGTGCAAGGCATTCCCACCCTGCGCTACAAGTTGTTGGCCCTGGGTCTATCGTGCTCGTTGGCGGGTGTGGCTGGGGGTATCCACGCCATCTTCTTGTCTTACGTGACAGCGGGTGAAGTGTTCAACATCTTGGTGCCCCTCAACGTGGTGCTGATGAGTGTGTTGGGGGGCTCTCGCCACTGGTTTGGCCCAGCCGTAGGCGCTACCGTGATCACGGCGCTGCTGTATGCCTTCACGGCGGGCGACTACGCCATCTTGGGGCGTGGTGCCATTGGTGTGATTTTGATCGCGGTGATTTTGTTCATGCCAGATGGCATCTTGGGCCAAATCTTGAAGCGTTTCAAACGTGACCGCAAACCTGAAGCTTTGCCTGTGCCCGTGGCCCCCTGCGTGATTGAGGTGCGCGGCGCGGCTGGCGACGACTTGTTGCGCATCGAAGGCGTGTGCAAATCGTTCAGCGGTGTGCACGCCCTGTCCGACGTGAGCTTGACCGTCAAGCGTGGTGAAATTTTGGGCTTGGTGGGCCCCAATGGTTCCGGCAAATCGACCATGGTCAACGTGATCAGTGGCCTGTTCAAACCCGAAGCGGGCCGCGTGGTGTTCCAAGGCGAGGACCTGATCCCTCTGCCCTCTTACCGCGCCGCCCACGCCGGCATTGCGCGCACCTACCAAATCCCACGTCCCTTCGCCAACCTCACGGTGCTAGAGAACGCGACCTTGGCTGGCATGTTTGGTGGACCGCAGCTGCCTCGCAAAGCTGCCGCCTCGCAAGCCATGTATTGGTTGGAGTTTGTCGGCTTGGCTGACCGTGCCAATGCTTTGCCGTCTGCGCTCAATTTGCACCAGCGCAAATTTTTGGAGTTGGCACGTGCTTTGTCTTCGTCGCCACGCTTGGTGTTGCTCGATGAGGTGTTGGCGGGCTTGACGCCCTCTGAAATCAACCACGCCATCAGCTTGGTGCGAGAAATTCGCGAGCGCGGCTCCACCATCATCTTCATTGAACACAATATGCGTGCGGTGGTCGAGCTGTGCGATCGGCTGATCGTGCTCAACCAAGGCCAAGTGATTGGCAGCGGCCTGCCCCGTGAGGTGATGGAGCAGCCTGCCGTCGTGAACGCTTACTTGGGAACTGCCCATGCTTGAGACACAACCCATACTCCAAGCCGAGGCACTGCATGTGTCGTATGGCGATGCACCCGCTCTGTGGGGCGTCGATTTCCATGTCAACGAAGGCGAGCTGGTCTCCATCGTCGGCCCCAACGGTGCGGGTAAAACCACGCTGATGAACACCGTCATGCGGCTGCAACCCGTGCGCTCGGGCAAGCTGGTGTTTCGCGGCGAAGACGTTACTGGTTTGACGGCCAGCCAAATGTGCAATCGCGATGTGTCCATCGTGCCCGAGGGCCGCTTGTTGTTTGGTGGCATGACGGTCGAAGAAAACCTCGACATGGGCTGCTACCGCGCATTTGCCCGTCCTTTGCGGACTGACACCTTGGCGCGGGTCTACGACATGTTTCCCATCCTCAAAGAGCGCCGCACCCAACTGGCTGGCACCTTGTCAGGTGGCCAACAACAGATGGTGGCCTTTGGCCGTGCGCTGATGGCTCACCCCAAGTTGCTGCTGATCGATGAGCCCTCGCTGGGCTTGTCGCCGCTGGTGGTGCAACAGGTATTTGCAGCGATTGCAGAAATTCACCGCAGCGGTGTGTCGATTTTGTTGATCGAACAAAACGCGGTGCTGGCCTTGAATGTTGCGCAACGGGCCTATGTGCTCGAAGGCGGTCGCATTGTCAGCACCGGCGACCCCAAGGTACTGATGACCCAGCCTCATATTCGTCAAGCTTATTTGGGTGAGAGCGCTTAAACCACGAAGGAGAGTTCAATGTCGTACGGCAAAGTGAGTGATCTGGCCTTTGGCCGATTGCAGTCCCCCAGCCTGGATGAGGCTGAAGAATTTTTGACCCGCTTTGGCATGCATCGCGCCGAGCGCACCAAAGATGCGTTGTACATGCGGGGCACCGACACCAACCACCACCTGCATGTGACGCACTTGGGGCCCTCCAAATTCATTGGCTTGTCGTTTTTGGTCGACAACCTCGACGAGTTAAAACGGTTCACCAAGATTGAGGGTGCCACCGGCATTGAGCACGTGGACGAACCCGGTGGTGGCCAGCGTGTACGTCTGAGCGACCCCTTGGGCTATCAGATCGAGCTGATTTGCGGCATGCAGCAACTCGATGCGTTGCCGGTACGCAAAGCCATCCTCAACACGGGCGACAACAAATACAACCGGGCTGGCCAACTGATGCGCTTGCCCGCTGGCCCCTCGCATGTCAAACGTGCCGCCCACGCGGTGCTGATGACGCCCAATGCAAATTCAAAAATCCAGTGGTACCGCGACGTCTTGGGTTTGGTCTGCTCCGACGAGGTGTATGCAGGCAGCAAAGACAACATCATTGCCTCATTCAACCGCATTGACAAAGGCGAAACCTATGTCGACCACCACATCTTTTTGTTGATCGATGGCCCCACCACCGGCCTCAACCATCTGTCGTTTGAAGCGCAAGACATCGACGACATCATGCTGGGCCACCAGCACCTGGTGAAAGCCGACAAATACGAACACGTCTGGGGCATTGGCCGCCACGTGCTGGGCAGCCAGGTGTACGACTACTGGAAAGACCCTTGGGGCCGAGTCCACGAGCACTGGACCGACAGCGATGTGCTCAATAACAGCCACCCCACCCAAATTCATGCCGCCGAGGATGGCTTGAACTCGCAATGGGGCGAAGCCGTGCCACACGCCTTCATCACCCACGCGATTCCCTGAGTTTTTTGGATTCCCCCACAAAAAGGATTGCCCATGTTCAAGCCACAGACTTCTTGCACGCACGCCGCTTGGTCGTGCCTGAGCTGCCAGCCGAGCGGCGCACAAGCGCACGCGGCTGACCGTCGCCAACTGCTCAAAGGCCTGGGAGGCTTGGGGCTGTTTGGCTCCTTGGGCTTGGCCGGAGCACCGGTGGCAGCGCAAAGTGGCGTGGGATTGATCGACACCCACCACCATTTCTATCCACCAGCCTATCAAAAGGCGTGGTTTGACTGGGAAGACAAACGCAACATCCCACACTTTTCGCAGCAAGAGAAGTGGACCCGCGAAGGTGCTGTGGCCGACATGGATAAAGCGGGTGTGAAAAAAGCCATGCTCTCCATGGCCTCTACCCCCGGCGTGTGGTTTGACTTGCCGGTGCCTGAAATCAACCAAATGGTGCGCACCGTCAACGACTACGGCGCACAAATGGTAAAAGATTTCCCAGGTCGCTTCGGTTTGTTTGCCGCCCTCACCATGGTGGACGTGGAGAGCACGCTCAAAGAAATTGCCTATGTGTTTGACGTGCTCAAAGCCGATGGCGTGGGCATTCAAACCAACTACGGCGACAAATGGCCAGGCCACCCCGACTTTGCCCCCATCTTCCAAGAACTCAACCGCCGCAAAGCCTTGGTGTATTTCCACCCCTTGGCCGCCAACTGCTGCGCGCGCTTGAACACCGGCACCTACCCTGCGGTGATTGAGGTGCCGCACGACACCACGCGCGCCGTGGTCAACCTGCTCTTGAGCGGCAGCTTTGTGAAGTTCCGCGACATTCAGTGGTTGTTCTCACACGGGGGCGGCACCATCCCGATGTTGGCGGGTCGCATCAACTTCTTCCACCGCAATGCAAAGAACATTGCCGATGTGGCACCCAACGGCATCGAGGCCGAACTCAAACGCCTCTACTACGACACCGCCAACGCCACACACCCCTCATCGATGGCGAGTTTGCTCAAGCTGGTGCCCTCGTCGCAGGTGGTGTACGGCAGCGACTACCCCTATGTGCCGATGGACACCCAGGCCACAGCGCTGACACAACTGGGGCTGGAGCCCAAGGTGCTGCAAGAGATTCAACACCTCAACGCCGAGCGCTTGCTCAAGCGGACTTGAAACGGTTGTGAAGCGGCAGGTGCGTCACCGGTCGGGCTCAAGAGTCAGGCCGGTGAGTAGCGCCAACTAGAATGGGGGGACCCACACACAGCCAACCGGCTGTGACTGGCGAGCACCCACGCGAGCAGCACGCCTTGCGTGCCAGGTGCGGTCTATCAAGAAGTCCCCATGAAAAAAACATTCCAACTCCATGTGGAAGGCAAGCACCCTGAGCGCTTGCTGGAAGCCATCAAGCACGAAATTCGCAAATACATCAAACGCGAGCGTCGCCGTGACTTGCCTGATGGCGTGGATTTTTGGGACTTCGATTGCAAATTTGGCACCGCCCTAGAAACCGCTGAAGTGGTGCACGTGAACGACATCACGGTGCGCATGGACGAAGTGGCCCTTGCCCAAGGCACGCAGTGCTATGTGGAAATTTTGGCCAAACACGGGGTGCGCAAACCACGTGCTGCGGGCGATGACGCTGCAACCCACCCCCACCACGAAGAAGACAACGACTGACGCTTGATTGCGGGCCTTGGGGCTTGGCACGCAGCCCTGCTGTGAAGCTTGGGGCCGTGGGCAGCAGCTCAACTGTTGCGCTTACACATCAGAAGGCCCCGCCTGCTTGGCCGCGGCCGCCCTGAGCTTGTCTTTCTTGCTTGGGCGTTTGCCTTTGATGCCCCCGTTGCCATCGATCAACACAGGCACAGCCACCGGCGTATCGGTGGGCTCAAAACCTTCGATGTGTTCGAGCGGCAGTTGAATGCGCTCACGTTTTTGAATCAGCTGCCAGTGGGCCAACGAGGACGCGGTGACAAAACTCACCGCTACCCCGCTGGCCCCGGCGCGGCCGGTGCGGCCAATGCGGTGGGTGTAGTCGGTGGCCGAGCGCGGCAAGTCGTAGTTCAACACCACGGGCATGTTGGCAATGTCGATGCCGCGTGATGCAAGGTCGGTGGTAACCAGCACCTCCCAACGTTCTTCTTTGAATTCGGCCAACACCTCTTGACGCGCACCTTGGCTCATCTCGCCGTGCAAAGCAGTGGCAAACACACCCGACTGGTAAAGCTTGTTGGCCACGTGCTCACAGGCATAGCGTGTGGCCACAAACACCAGCACACGCTTCCAACTGTGCTGCTTGATGAGGTGGCGCAGCAAAGGCGTGCGCTTTTTATCGTCTACCGCGATGGCGCGTTGCGCAATGTCGGGCGCGTGTTCTTCGGTGGTGGCGATGGTGATGCGCGCAGGCTGTTGCAACAAAGCGTCCGCCAAGCTTTGCACCTCGGGGGCAAAGGTGGCCGAGAACAACAGGTTTTGTCGCTGGGAAGGTAGCAGTGCCAACACGCGGTTGAGTTCGTCTGCAAAGCCCAGATCAAGCAATCGGTCGGCCTCGTCCAACACCAAGTGCTTCACTTGGCCCAGGTTCAACGCGTTGTGGTCGACCAGGTCGAGCAAACGCCCGGGCGTGGCCACCACCACCTCGGCGCCGCTGCGCAGGCTCATCATTTGCGGGTTGATCGAGACGCCACCAAACACCGTGCCCACTTTGATGGACTGCGTCAAAGGCCGGGCCATGTCGCGCAGCACCTCGCTGACTTGTGTGGCCAGCTCGCGTGTGGGCACCAGCACCAGCACTCGGGTGATGCGTTTTTGGGGCGCTTCATCACGCGAGGCGGCCGTGGTCATGAGCAGTTGCAACACGGGCAACACATAGGC
>CAITHK010000283.1 GCA_903892175.1 uncultured Burkholderiales bacterium
ACTTTGAAAACAAAGTCACCATGGGCATTCGCAACAACCGCTACGACGCGCAAGTGCCTCAGGTCATCGCGCCCTTGCGCCTCAAAGGCCGTGTGCATGCGTTTGAAGCGCAGCTGGCCCGTGCCCACACTCAGAAAAAACTCAAGTTCACCTTGCCCGGGCCCATGACCATTGTGGACACCGTGGCCGACCGTTTTTACGGCGAGGGCGAAGAGGGCCGCATCAAGATGGCGTTCGCCTTTGCCGAGCTGCTCAACCAAGAGGCCTTGGCTTTGCAAGCCGATGGCGTGGACATCATCCAGTTTGACGAGCCTGCCTTCAACGTCTACCTGGACCAAGCCGCAGACTGGGGCGTCAAAGCCTTGGAGCGCGCCGCGCAAGGCCTGACCTGCACCACCGCCGTTCACATTTGCTACGGCTATGGCATCGAAGCCAACAACAACTGGAAAAAAACCTTGGGTGACGAATGGCGTCAGTACGAAAAGGTGTTTCCAGCCTTGGCCAAGAGCAGCATCCAACAAGTGAGCTTAGAGTGCTACCACTCGCACGTGCCGCCCGAGATGATGGCCTTGCTGGAAGGCAAAGACGTGATGGTTGGGGTGATTGATGTGGCCAGCGACGTGATTGAAACGCCCGAAGAAGTGGCTGACACTATTGGACGCGCCTTGCAGTTTGTGCCCAAGCACCGCTTGATCGCTTGCACCAATTGCGGCTTGGCGCCGATGAGCCGTGAGGTGGCGACCAAGAAGCTCCAAGCCTTGGCGGCTGGTGCGGCTTTGGCGCGTCAGCGTTACGCCTAAGTCGCAGGCACAGCCACAGCCACGTTAAACCCCCAGGATCAGACGGCGTGGGTGTCTTGTGAAGCGAAGTGAAGGAGGAGGGTCTTGCAGCATGCAAGACTCGGGGGACAGGACGGGCACAGGGCCCTCACATCGTCGGGTCCGTGCGAATAAAAACCTGGTCCGTGCGAACTAAGAGCAGCTGCTACCACCGCAGCCCTGAATCTCACCTTGAGGCAAGCCCTCAGGTTTGGATACCACCCCCGTGGCTTCGTCATAGCCCACACCGCGCAGGTGCAGCGCCAAGGCCGCATCCATTGTTTGGGCGTGCTGTGGGAACCACAGACCCAACTCGTGCGCCATTTGACGCACCAACGCCAAATCGCCTTGTTCTTTGCCACGTTTGAGGCCTTCGCGCATCACCTGCAAGATCACGTTGTGCTGCATGCTGTGGCAATTGCTCGATGAGAAGTGGGTGTCTGCCATCCAACGGTCTTCGCTGCCAAAGTGTTCTTCGGTGTGCTCAATCAAGGCCACAAAGCGCTCCAGCAACTCATTGTCTTGGGCCATCTCGGTGGCCCCCAGCAGGTCCACAAACTCGCGGTGGGTGTCGTCCATGAAGTCAAGCTCTAGGCCCAAGGCATCGCTCCACGCCAAGGTCGGCGCGCGCGCAGTGGTGAAGTCCAGGGTCTCGGTGGTCATGGCAGGGGTCTCCAAATCTTGAATGTTCCGAGCATAAATTGAAAACCCGTCGCCAGAGTTGCGCTAAGTCAAGCGCGAGACGGGTCGTGGTTGGGTCGCGTCCCAAGCCACGCGAGGCGGTCAAAACCGAGCGCGCAGCCACGCCACAAAGCGACGTGGGTAGTTGGGCTCCAGCCAAAAAATGGCGCCGGTCACCACCGCATTGGCCACGCCCGTGCACAGCATCACCTCAGGAATGGTCAGGCCTGCACCGAGCAATGCCCCGGCAATCAAGGCGCTGGCAATCATGAACAAGGCGTTGAGGATGTTGGTCGCCGCAATCAGCCTTGCGCAGTGGTCTTGGTGGCTGGTGAGCTGAACCCAGGCGTACATGGGCACGCTGTACAGGCCCGTGAACAGGCTCAGCAGAGCCAAGTCGGCCATCACCCGCCAATGCACAGCGTGGCCCACAAAGGCCGAGATGTCCATGGGCAAAGCCGCTGGCAGGTGCCGCACTGCAAAGAACAAGTCGATGCAAAACACGCTCATGCCGATGGCACCCAGCGGCACCAAGCCCAGTTCAACGTCATGTCGACTCAGCCGCTCGCACAACAAAGCCCCTGTGCCAACGCCGACCGAGAACAACACCAGCAGCAGCGAGGCCACATGGGCGTCGCCGTGCAACACCTCTTTGGCAAAGCTGGGGAATTGGCTCAAAAAGGTGGCACCAAAAAACCACATCCAGCTGATGCCCAGCAGGGTGTGAAACACGCTGGGGTTGCGGCGTGCCAAACGCAGGTTGCGCCAAGTCTCGGTGAACGGGTTCCAGTTGATACGCAAGAGCGGTGCCAAGGCCCGCCCCGGCGGAATCAACGCACTGGCAAAACGCCCCAGTGCAGCGAGTGCCAAGCAGGCCAGCGACACGCTGGAGGTACCCACCTCAGGCAAGGCCACCAACAAGCCACCGGCCACATTGCCCAGCAAGATGGCCACAAATGTCCCCATCTCCACCATGCCGTTGCCACCCGTGAGCTCTTGCGCACTTAACACGCGTGGCAGGTAGGCAAATTTGACGGGACCAAACAAGGTGGAGTGCACGCCCATCAAAAAAATACAGACCAGCAAGGTGGCGACTTGATGGTTGGCAAAGCCCCACGCAGCCAAGGCCATGATGGCGATTTCAAAGTTTTTGACCCAGCGCATCAGCGCCACGGGGTCGTATTTGTCGGCCAATTGGCCGCTGGTGGCCGAGAACAGCAAAAAGGGCAGGATGAAAACCGCCCCAATCACCAGCCCCGCCAAGCTGGGCGGCAGCCAGTCGATGCTGAGTTGGTAGGTCACCAACACGGTGAGGGCGAACTTGAACAGATTGTCGTTCGCGGCCCCGCAAAACAAAGTCCAGAAAAAAGGCCCAAACCGACGTTGACCCAACAACGCAAACTGGTGTGTTGCGTCTGTGGGGGCAGCGTCGACGGGGCCCATGGTGCTTACATGCGCTCGAAGATGGCGGCAATACCTTGGCCACCGCCAATGCACATGGTCACCAGAGCGTATTTGCCGTTGATGCGTTGCAATTCGTACAAGGCCTTCACGGTGATCAACGCGCCGGTGGCGCCAATGGGGTGGCCCAGCGAAATGCCCGAGCCATTGGGGTTGACCTTGGCCGGGTCAAAACCGAGTTCTTGGCTCACGGCGCAGGCTTGGGCGGCGAAGGCTTCGTTGGCCTCAATCACATCCATGTCGTGGACCGTCAAGCCGGCTTTTTGCAGCGCCAAGCGTGAGGCCGACACCGGGCCCATGCCCATGATCTTGGGCTCCAGGCCCGTGTGCGCGTAAGCCACCAGACGACCCAGCGGCTTGGCACCACGGGCTTGTGCGGTCTTGGCTTCCATCAGCACCACAGCGGCGGCGGCGTCGTTGATGCCCGAGGCGTTGCCTGCGGTCACGGTGCCGTTTTCTTTGACGAACACGGGTTTCAACTTGGCCATGTCTTCGGGCTTGCAGTTGGGGCGGAAGTGCTCGTCGGTGGTGTAAGCCACATCGCCTTTTTTGCTCTTCAGAATCACGGGCAGGATCTGGTCTTTGAAGTAACCCGCTTCGGTGGCGCGTTGTGCGCGGTTGTGGCTTTCCACGGCCAAGGCATCTTGCATGTCGCGGGTGATGCCAAATTGGGTTGCAATGTTCTCAGCCGTCACGCCCATGTGGATGGTGTGGAAGGGGTCGTGCAAGGCACCGACCACCATGTCGACCATCTTGGTGTCGCCCATGCGAGCACCCCAACGCGCGCTCAGCGAGGCGTAGGGACCACGGCTCATGTTCTCTGCACCACCGCCAATCGCAATGTCGCAGTCACCCAGCAGGATGGCCTGGCTGGCCGACACA
>CAITHK010000284.1 GCA_903892175.1 uncultured Burkholderiales bacterium
GCCCTCAAATAAAAACGGGCCCCGGCAAACCGGGCTGGTAAGTCCGGTTTGCAGTCCACAGTACAGGGCTCTGAAAAGGCACAGGTGCCATGTTGCGGTCTAATTGAAACCAAGGGATTTGTAGGCCTGCTCTTTGAATATAAAAGAGTATGGATTGCCAAACCCGAAGTAGCGCTGGGTCATCAATATGCCCGCAATTCCAATGCGTGGGTTGATCCACCAAATGGTCCCCGCCAGTCCACCCCATCCAACCTCGCCAACGACCTCTTTGGGCTCCAATGGATTGGTTCCAATAGTGACGGATGAGCCCATCCCAAACGCTCGATGTCTGAAAGGAGGCATGTTCGGAAACCGAACGCACAGGTCCGCAGCCAATTGGTTTCGGTACATCAAATCGATCGTGTCGGCCTTCAGCAGGGTTGGACCGCCTGGCAGCAAGCTTTGAATGAACCTGACGGTATCTCCTATGGTTGACACCAGTCCTCCTCCACCAGACTCACGTGGCAACTTGCTTTTGTACGCGCCAGGAAACGGTTTGTCGTCGGCTCTCAGCAGCCCTGGCTTGGTCGGGTCTAAGAGATCGACGCCAACATACAGTGCACAAAGGCGCTTTAGTTTGGTTTCTGGAACCCAGAAATCAGTATCAATCATGTCCAATGGTTCAAAAATGCGAGTCGACAAAAACTTGCTGAATGACTGGCCGGACACGACTTCCACGAGACGTCCCAATACATCCGTTGCGACGGAATATTCCCACTGCGTTCCCGGATGAAATGAAAGGGGTAGTGTTGCCAGCACCGACATCATCTCACTCAGCGATTTCCCGGGATGCGTCACGACGGCAGCGTTGTACGCGTTAAACATGACGGTGCCGGGATCGAACAGTCCATAAGACAACCCAGACGTATGGGTCATGAGGTGCCGGATGGTGATCAATGACTTTGCCGGTTCAACGTCATCGATGTGCGTTGCGCCCGGGCGCAATACCTGCCTAGCGCCAAGCTCTGGTATGTAGGCCTCGATAGGGTCGTCCCACTTGATTCGCCCCTCTTCAAACAACATCAACACTGCGCAGGATGTCACCAGTTTGGTACTGGAGAACATCCTAAAAATGTGCTCCTCGTTTAAAGGAATGCCCGCTTCTTTGTCAGCGAATCCATAGCAAAAGGTATCGACGACTTCTCTGCCACGAAGCAGTGCGGTTGAAACGTTAGGCAAAAACTGCGCGTCCACCTGGGTTCTCATTGCCGAGTGAAGTGCCTTGAAATCATGGTGTGTCATAGTAATCCTTGCAAAATATATAAATTTAATTGAACGTGAAATTAATCTGCTTGGACAAGAGTTTTTTATTCAATTCTCTCTGGCGATTACCAAGTTCGCGGATATTAACAAGCCGGACTCTTAATTTGGATGGCCGGCGTGTTCCGCAATCTCGGAACGCATAATCGCCTCTCAAAATACCCTCAACAGTTGCAGCTTAGCCCTCCGCAAAAATTATGGACGATAAAAAAATTGTCGGTCAAATCTGTTCGCTATGGCGATTCCCTGTCAAATCCATGGGAGGGGAAAAAGTCCAAGAACTTGAGATAGCAAGCCATGGCATCGTTGGGGATCGGGCGTATGCTTTATTGGACGTTGCCACTGGCAAGGTCGTGAGCGCAAAGAACACAAAACTTTTCCCAGAGGTTCTTCTATGCCGCGCTGAATTTGTGTCGCCGCCCAAAAAGTTCAATGAGATTCCAGCCATCACCGTCTTTTTACCCAATGGAGTTTCAGTGCGAAGTGACGCACCCGCGATCAACGATGAATTGTCAAAGTTTTTCGGGCGGCGAGTGAATCTGATTCAAACTGCCCCCCCTGATTTCACGATCGACCAATATCATCCGGATATAGAAGGTGCTGATCCCGGAGGGAATCGCAATGCCGTGGTCACGCAAAAACTTGGTGCTGCGCTGTTCCAAGCAGCGGGTTTAGATTCACCTGTACCAACAGGGTCTTTTCTAGACGTATTTCCTGTTTCGGTTATCACCACGTCGACGCTGCGCAAGCTACAAAAACTTTCGCCAAACAGCGCGTTCGACGAGCAAAGGTTTCGTATGAACGTTGTGGTGCACACCGCTGACGAGGAATTTTTCGAGAACTCATGGGTCGGTCACGGTCTGGCTATCCATGAAAGCGTTCACCTTTCAGTGACCATGCCTGACCCAAGGTGCGTTATGACCACCTTGGAGCAAGGCGGATTACCCCGGGACATGGACGTGCTTCGAACCTTGGTTGCTCACAATCGCATTCAACTGCCAGGCATGGGCAATTTCCCGTGTGCGGGTGTGTATGCAGTGGTGGCGGGTCAAGGTTCGGTGCAGGTTGGGAACTCGGTTTTCCTTCAACTTTGAGATCTAAGCAAGGCTGGCGCAGGCACCACTGGGTCAGTTTCTTTCGAACCCGCAGCTGTTCATTCGCACCCTGAGATCGCAGCCTGGCTTTAAATCGTAAATTTCACAAACAGGGCGATTTATTTGAGGTTTTTGGGGTATTCCCTGTGGCTATAAATGAGGCCTGAATCTAGAGTCCCGGCA
>CAITHK010000285.1 GCA_903892175.1 uncultured Burkholderiales bacterium
GACGTGTGGCACGCCCACGGGGTCACGCTGGACGACGCGGGCACCTACCTGTGTGCCAAAACCCGCACCGGCCTAGCCCACTGCCCGGGCAGCAACATGCGCTTGTCCAGCGGCATTTTGCCCCTGCGCCAGATGCTCAACGCAGGCGAGCCCGTGGGCTTGGGGGTGGACGGCTGTGCCAGCAACGACGGGGCACACCTGCTCAACGAAGCGCGCCAAGCCATGTTGCTGGCCCGCGTGGGGCGTGCCTTGGAAGCACCGCGCGTGGTGGACGGGCGCACTGTCTTTGGCTGTGATGTGGGTCCGTCTGACATGACACCGCGTGACGCGCTGCGTCTGGCAACACGCGGAGGCGCACAGGTCCTGGGCCGCGCACACGAGCTGGGGCAACTCAGCCCCGGCTACTGCGCGGACATTGCCATGTTTCGCACCGACACCCTCAGCATGGCCGGTGCTGCGGTGCACGACCCGGTGGGCGCGCTGCTGCTGTGCGCCAGTGGCAATGCGGACTACACCCTCGTGAATGGCCGCGTGGTGGTGCGCCAAGGCCAGATTGCCACAGTAGACATGGGGCCGCTGATTGAGCGGCATAACCAACTGGCGCTGGAATTGGCATTGGCAAGCCGTTGAAAGACTTGGGCGATGACAATATCTCACATGCAATTGAAAAAAATCATCCTGACCGCTCTGGGTTTGTTGTTGTCGGTGTGCGCGCAAGCCAGCGACTTGTCCGAAAAACTTCAGTCCACAGACTACGTCTTGTTGATGCGCCACACCTTGGCGCCCGGCGTGGGTGACCCCGCGGGCTACACCCTGACTGATTGCAAAGGGCAACGCAACCTCAGCGCCGAAGGCCGGCAACAGGCGGTGGTGGTGGGCCAATGGCTCAAAAAGCAAGGTGTCACCACCGCGCAAGTTCACAGCAGCGTTTGGTGCCGATGCAAGGACACTGCGGAGTTGCTGAACTTCAACGGCTTCAAGGTGGCGCCGGCCTTGGCCTCGTTTTTTGATGAGATGCACAAATCCCAAATCAGCACGCAAGCGCTTGAGCAATTTATTGCCGAGAAGGTCAAAACCAAAGGCAAGCAAGCGCTGATTTTGGTGACGCACCACGTCAACATCCATGCCTACATCGGCGAAAACATCGCCTCGGGCGACATGGTCTTGGCCCAAGTGGATGCACACGGAAAGATGCGCAGCTACACCGTGATTCCCAGGCCTTCCCAAGGTCAGCCCTGACACCCCCTCTTCAGCGACCGACTGAGCCCCATGAGCTATGAACTGGTTTGGTTCAAGCGTGACTTGCGCTGGCAAGACCATGCCGCACTGGCCCAAGCCAGCCTGCGTGGGCCGGTGCGTTGCATTTACGTCGTAGAGCCCGAGCTGTGGTTACAACCCGACGCCGCCCTGCAACACTTTGAGTTCGTCCGCGAATCGCTGCAAGCCCTCGATCAAGCCTTGCGGGCCCAGGGTGGCTGCCTAGAAATACACGTTGGCGAGTTGCCAGAGGTGCTGTCCC
>CAITHK010000286.1 GCA_903892175.1 uncultured Burkholderiales bacterium
AGCCACGGCCTTCCTTGATTTCCTGGTCCATGGAGCGGGACACGAAGTCGCGCGGCGCCAGATCCTTCAGCGTAGGTGCATAGCGCTCCATGAAGCGCTCACCATTGCTGTTGAGCAGAATGGCGCCTTCGCCACGGCAGCCTTCGGTCAACAACACGCCCGCACCGGCCACGCCCGTGGGGTGGAATTGCCAGAACTCCATGTCTTCCAGCGGAATGCCGGCACGTGCGGCCATGCCCAAACCGTCGCCGGTGTTGATGAAGGCATTGGTCGAAGCGGCAAAGATGCGGCCTGCGCCGCCGGTGGCCAGCATGGTGGTCTTGGCTTCGAGGATGTAGAGCTCGCCGGTTTCCATCTCCAGCGCGGTCACGCCGACCACGTCGCCCGCGTCGTCGCGGATCAGGTCCAGCGCCATCCACTCGACAAAGAAGGTGGTTTTGGCGGCTACGTTTTGCTGGTACAGCGTGTGCAGCATGGCGTGACCGGTGCGGTCAGCCGCAGCGCAGGCGCGCTCGACGGCTTTTTCGCCGTAGTTGGCGGTGTGGCCGCCAAAGGGGCGTTGGTAAATGGTGCCGTCGGGGTTGCGGTCAAACGGCATGCCCATGTGCTCCAACTCGTACACCACTTTGGGCGCTTCGCGGCACATGTATTCGATGGCGTCTTGATCGCCGAGCCAGTCGGAGCCTTTGACGGTGTCGTAGAAGTGGTAGTGCCAGTTGTCTTCGTTCATGTTGCCCAAAGAGGCACCAATGCCGCCTTGCGCTGCCACGGTGTGCGAGCGGGTGGGAAACACTTTGGACAAGACGGCGACGTTCAAACCAGCGCGTGCCAGTTGCAACGAGGCGCGCATGCCAGAACCACCGGCACCGACGATGACCACGTCAAATTTGCGACGTGGGATAGAGCTTTTAACAGTCATGAATCAGAGCCTCCAGAGAACCTGAATGGCCCAGCCGAGACACGACACCAGCCAAACCAAAGTGAAAACTTGCAGAACCAAACGCAGGCCCACGGGCTTGATGTAGTCCATCCAAATGTCGCGCATGCCCACCCACACGTGGTAGGCCAAGGCAATGAAGATCGTGAAGGTCAGGGCCTTCATCCATTGGGTGCTGAAGATGCCAGCCCATTTGTCGTAACCGATGCTGCCAGTCGTCAGCAGCACTTGGGCCAACACCACAGCGGTGAAGATCACCATCAGGGCGGCAGTGACGCGTTGAGCCAGCCAATCGCGCAGGCCATAGTGCGCGCCCACGACGACGCGCTTGGAACCGTAATTCACGGACATTGTGTTGCTCCTAGGAAATCAATAAAGGCCAAACAGCTTGGCACCCAAGACCGCGGTCAGTCCCAGGCTCAAAGCCAAGGTGACGAGGGCAGAGGACTTGCCAAATTCTTTGGTCACCGCATGGCACATGTCCATGTACAGGTGGCGAATGCCGGCAATGATGTGGTGCAAGTAAGACCAGATGATGGCCAAGGCCACCAGTTTGATGAACCAGCCAGGCACAAAGCCCAAACCGATGTTGAAGGCTGCGCTGAACTTGGCAAACGAAATTTCGGAGGAAACCGAGGTGTCGAACATCCAAATGATGAAAGGCAACAGCAAGAACATGATGGCGCCGCTGATGCGGTGCAAGATGGACACAATGCCCGCCGCTGGGAGGCGGTAGGTGGGCAAGTCCGTCAGTGCGTTGATGTTGCGGAACTCAGGCCGCTTTTTGGCAAGCTCGGTCATGGGTAAAGGTCTTTCTTCGGGTTTGTCTGCATATGAAAACAACTTTTCATTCTATTGCACCGCAAGTAACTGACATGAGGGTTTCATGCATCAGCTCAGAACGTTACGGTAATGATGAGTGTCTGTTCGGTACAAGCCACGGCGCAACTCCATGGCCGTGTCGTTGTAGGTGTAAGCCACACGTTCTACGCTGAGCAAGGGCGTGTGGAGGTTGACGGCCAACAGGGCGGCCTGCTCTGCGTCGGGGTTGACGGCGCGGATGCGCTCATCGGCACGCACCATGCGCACGCCAAATTCGGTTTCAAACATGGCGTACATGGCACCTTGGTGACTGCTCAGGCGCTCGGCCGTCAAGCCTTTGAAGGGCGTGCCTGGCAGCCACAGGTCTTCCAAGATCGTGGGCACGCCCGCAAACGACAGCACGCGGCGCACTTGCAGCACCGAGTCGCCGGTGCGTAAATTCAAGGCACGGGCCACTTCGGCACTGGCGCGCAAGCGTTTGCAGTCGATGATGGTGCGCGCCGCAGGGCCTTCGCTGTGGGTGTCGCCGTTGTCGGGTTGCAGCTTTAAGAAGCGGTACTGCACCTGGTGTTCGGCGTGGGTGGCCACAAAGGTGCCTTTGCCTTGGCGGCGCACCACCAGGTTTTCGGCTGAGAGCTCGTCGATGGCTTTGCGTACCGTGCCCTGGCTGACCCGAAAGCGGGCGGCCAAGTCCATCTCGCTGGGGATGGCTTCGCCGGGCTTCCATTCGCCCGATTGCAAGCTTTGCAAGATGAGCCCTTTGATTTGCTGGTACAGCGGGCTGAAGGCCGGGGTGAGCCCGGCTTGCAAGGCGGCCAAGCCCTGGGCGTCCGCGCTGACCGAGGGGGCGTAAGCAGTGGGGGCGAGGGTGGCCATGGGTGGGTGCAAAAAGAAGGGTGTCAGGTCTTTGTCAACCTCAGATCATATCTTCTATAAGACATAAGACAGGTGCCTTGAGGGTTTTCGAGGGTAAACTTGTCGACATCTTTTTTTCATCCCTCACTTAACTGGAGTTTTCACCATGAGCAAAAAGCCTGTTCGCGTTGCCGTTACCGGCGCAGCTGGCCAAATCGGTTATGCCCTGTTGTTTCGCATCGCTTCGGGCGAAATGCTGGGCAAAGACCAACCCGTGATCTTGCAACTGTTGGAAATTCCTGATGAGAAAGCCCAAAAAGCGCTCAAAGGCGTGATGATGGAGCTCGAAGACTGTGCGTTCCCCTTGCTGGTGGGCATGGAAGCGCATGCTGACCCGATGACGGCGTTCAAAGACACCGACTACGCTTTGTTGGTGGGTTCGCGTCCTCGCGGCCCAGGCATGGAGCGCGCCGAGTTGTTGGCCATCAACGGCGCCATCTTCACAACCCAAGGCAAGGCCTTGAATGCTGTGGCCTCGCGTGACGTCAAAGTGCTGGTGGTGGGTAACCCTGCCAACACCAACGCCTACATCGCCATGAAGGCGGCCCCTGACTTGAAGCCCGGCAACTTCACCGCCATGCTGCGTTTGGACCACAACCGCGCAGCCAGCCAAATTGCCGCCAAGACCGGCAAAGCCGTGGCTGACATCGAAAAACTCACCGTGTGGGGCAACCACTCGCCCACGATGTACGCCGACTACCGTTTTGCCACCATCCAGGGCGAGTCGGTCAAAGACATGATCAACGACCAAGAGTGGAACGCCAACGTGTTCTTGCCCACCGTGGGCAAGCGCGGTGCCGCCATCATCGAAGCGCGTGGCTTGTCGTCGGCTGCATCGGCCGCCAACGCTGCCATCGACCACATGCGTGATTGGGCCTTGGGCACCAACGGCAAGTGGGTGACCATGGGTATTCCTTCACAGGGCTGGTATGGCATTCCCAAGGATGTCATGTTCGGTTTCCCCGTGACCTGCGAAAACGGCGAATACAAAGTGGTTGAGGGCTTGGCCATCGACGCTTTCAGCCAAAGCTGCATCGACAAGACGCTCAAAGAGCTGACCGACGAGCAAGCCGGCGTGGCCCACCTGATCAAGTAAGCCACCCCAGGACGCCATCCCCATGAGCCTTGCTGCCCCCACCGCCCACAAGGTTGGCGGGGGCGCGCACCCGCGCGACGTGCTGCTGGGTGCGCAAGCGTCTGGCGTGGCCTTGCCCGTGTGCGACCACTACAGCGGTGTCGAGGTGCGCATGCGCAAAAGCTTGCAGCTGCAAGCGGAGATGACGCAAGAGTTTGGCACCTGTGTGTTTGATGCCACCCTGGATTGCGAAGACGGCGCCCCCGTGGGCGGCGAAGCCGAACACGCCGCCTTGGTGACCGAGCTGGCCTTGGCGGCCTCACCCCAAGCACGTGTGGCGGTGCGGGTGCATCCGGTCGACCATGCTTGCTTTGAGGCCGACATCGCCCACATTGCGGGCAAAGCGGGTCACCGCTTGTGCCACATCATGCTGCCCAAAGTCGAGTCGGTGGCCGACCTCGAGCGTGCCGAGCGCGCTTTGCTGAATGCCGGCGCCGCACACTTGCCTTTGCAGGTGCTGATCGAGTCGCCCGCTGCGGTGCACCGTGCTTTTGAGATCGCGGCGCACCCCCGGGTGCAGTCGCTGAGTTTTGGTTTGATGGATTTTGTGTCGTCTCACGGCGGGGCGATTCCTGCGGCAGGCATGAGCTCTGAGGGGCAGTTCAGCCATCCTCTGGTGCTGCGTGCCAAGTTAGAGATTGCCAGCGCTTGCCATGCCCATGGCAAAGTGCCCTCGCACTGTGTGGTCACCGAGTTCAGTGACGTCCAGGCCATGCGAAGCGCCGCCCAGCGTGCGGCCCACCAACTTGGGTTCACCCGCATGTGGAGCATTCACCCGGCGCAAATTCGCCCCATCTTGGAGGCGATGGCCCCTGATGCGGCTGAGATTGACCAAGCCTGTGAGATTGTGTTGGCTGCCCTGAAGGCCGACTGGGCGCCCATCAGCCACCGGGGCCATTTGCACGACCGTGCCAGCTACCGTTTCTTTTGGCATCTGATCGAGCGTGCCCATGCAACAGGCCGTACCCTGCCACACGACGTGCGGCTATTTTTCGCTGATTCACAAGGAGACGGTCATGCGTAACTGGATCATTGCCAGCACCCTGTCGCTGGCACTCGTGCCTGCCATCTTGCAGGCGGCACCAAGCGACGACGCTGCAAAGCCCAAACCTGTGGCCAAGGCCAAGGCTGAGCACCCGCACAAAGTCAAGGCGCAAGCCAAGGCCAAAACAGCGCCCCAGCCGGTTGCCGCTTACAAGCGCCCCAGCGCCCCCGCCCCCATGCTTGCCAGCGAGCAGCCCTTGGACCCCGACCGCACAGCGGTGGCCGAGCAAGTGCACACCGGACGCATGGTGTGTGAGCTGGGCAACGCGGTGCATGTGACGCCAGACACACAAAACGCCGACCTCTTCCATGTGCAGATGAACAAGCTTGTGTTCCACATGCGCCCAGTGGTGTCGGCCACAGGCGCCATCCGTTTGGAAGACGCCCAAGCCGGTGCGATGTGGCTGCAGTTGTCCAACAAGTCGATGCTGATGAACAGCAAACTCGGCCAGCGCATGGCCGACGAATGCCAAAGCCCCGACCAAATGGCCGTGGCCCAAGCCATGAAATTGTCCCCACCCGTGAGCTTGCTGGAAGGCTTGAACACGGGCGCGAATTTGGCCAAGAAATAACCCTTCCTTTTTTGATTTGATAGACCGGAGAGAAAACCATGTTGAAAGCCTACCGTGACCATGTGGCCGAGCGCAAAGCGCTGGGCATTCCCCCGCTGCCTTTGACGGCAAAGCAAACCGGCGAGCTCATTGAGCTGCTGAAAAACCCGCCCCAGGGCGAAGAGGCCACCTTGGTGGACTTGATCACCCACCGTGTGCCCGCAGGTGTGGACGATGCGGCCAAGGTCAAAGCCAGCTACTTGGCCGCTGTGGCCCACGGCACGGAAAAGAGTGCGCTGATCAGCCGCGACAAAGCGACCGAGTTGTTGGGCACCATGCTGGGTGGCTACAACCTGACGCCCTTGATCGACTTGCTCGACGACGCGGCCGTGGGTGGTGTGGCCGCCGAAGCGCTGAAGAAAACCTTGTTGATGTTTGACCAGTTCCATGACGTCAAAGACAAAGCCGACCAAGGCAACGCCAACGCCAAAGCCGTGCTGCAAAGCTGGGCCGACGCCGAGTGGTTCACGAGTCGCCCCGAAGTGCCCCAAAGCATCACCTTGACGGTGCTCAAAGTCACGGGCGAAACCAACACCGACGACTTGTCGCCCGCGCCCGATGCCTGGAGCCGCCCTGACATTCCGTTGCACGCTTTGGCGATGTTGAAAAACAAGCGCGATGGCATCACCCCTGAAGAGGATGGCAAGCGCGGTCCCGTCAAGTTCATCGAAGACCTGCGAGCCAAGGGCAACCTGGTGGCCTATGTCGGCGACGTGGTGGGCACGGGTTCGAGCCGCAAGTCGGCCACCAACAGCGTGCTGTGGTTCACTGGTGAAGACATCCCATTTGTGCCCAACAAGCGTTTCGGTGGTGTGTGTTTGGGCAACAAGATTGCACCGATCTTTTACAACACCATGGAAGACGCGGGCGCGTTGCCTATCGAACTCGATGTGTCGCAAATGAACATGGGTGACGTGATTGAGTTGCGCCCCTACGAAGGCAAGGCTTTCAAAGACGGCAAAGAGATTGCCAGCTTCACCGTCAAGAGCGATGTGTTGTTTGACGAAGTGCGTGCCGGTGGCCGCATTCCCTTGATCGTTGGCCGTGGCTTGACCACCAAAGCCCGCGAAGCGCTGGGCTTGCCTGCTTCCACCCTGTTTCGCCTGCCCCAAGTGCCGACCAACAAAGTCAAGGGCTTCACCTTGGCGCAAAAAATGGTGGGCCGCGCCTGCGGTTTGCCAGAAGGCCAGGGCGTGTTGCCCGGTACTTATTGCGAACCTAAGATGACCTCTGTGGGCTCACAAGACACCACCGGTCCGATGACCCGTGACGAGTTGAAAGACCTGGCCTGCTTGGGCTTTAGCTCTGACTTGGTGATGCAGTCGTTTTGCCACACCGCGGCCTACCCCAAGCCCGTGGACGTGAAGATGCACCACGAGTTGCCTGAGTTCATCAGCAACCGCGGCGGCATCAGCTTGAAGCCCGGTGACGGCATCATCCACAGCTGGCTCAACCGCATGTTGTTGCCCGACACCGTGGGTACCGGTGGCGACAGCCACACGCGTTTCCCTATCGGCATCAGCTTCCCAGCCGGTTCTGGTTTGGTGGCGTTTGCCGCTGCCACGGGCGTGATGCCCCTGGACATGCCGGAGTCGGTGTTGGTGCGCTTCAAAGGCAAGATGCAGCCCGGTGTGACCCTGCGCGACTTGGTGCACGCCATTCCGCTGTACGCCATCAAGCAAGGCTTGTTGACAGTGGAAAAGAAAGGCAAGAAGAACATTTTCTCGGGCCGTATTTTGGAAATCGAAGGCCTGCCCGACATGAAGGTTGAGCAAGCATTTGAGTTGTCCGACGCCTCGGCCGAGCGCTCTGCCGCCGGTTGCACCGTGCACCTGAACAAAGAGCCTGTGATCGAGTACCTCAACAGCAACATCGTGCTGTTGAAGAACATGATTGCCCAAGGCTATGCCGACGCACGCACCATCACCCGCCGCATCCAGGCCATGGAAGCTTGGTTGGCCAACCCCCAACTGTTGCAACCTGACGCAGGTGCCGAATACGCGGCTGTGATTGAGATCGACTTGGCCGACATCGTCGAGCCCATCGTGTGCTGCCCCAATGACCCCGATGATGCGAAAACCTTGTCCGACGTGGCAGGTGCCAAGATCGATGAGGTGTTCATCGGTTCTTGCATGACCAACATCGGCCACTTCCGTGCTGCCTCTAAGTTGCTCGAAGGCAAGCGTGATATCCCCGTCAAACTGTGGATGGCGCCGCCCACCAAGATGGACGCTCAGCAGTTGAGCGAAGAGGGCCACTACGGCATCTTTGGCAACGCCGGGGCCCGCATGGAAATGCCAGGCTGCTCGCTGTGCATGGGCAACCAAGCACAGGTGAAAGAGGGCGCGACCGTGATGTCCACCAGCACCCGCAACTTCCCCAACCGCTTGGGCAAAAACACCTTGGTGTATTTGGGCTCGGCCGAGTTGTCTGCCGTGGCCTCGAAGATCGGTCGCATCCCAACCAAGGCGGAGTACTTGGCCGACATGGGCGTGATCAACGCCGATGGCAGCAAGATTTACAAGTACCTCAACTTTGACCAGATCGCCGAGTACAAAGAAGCGGCCGACAAAGTCACCGCTTAAAACACACCCTCGCAGACCTCAGGTCTGCGGTGCTTCTAGGCCTCCAGCGGTGACGCGGGAGGCTTTTTCTTTGGTGAAGCCGTATGTTTCGAGGGTTAACACTTAGGAGGCGCGCTTCCTAGGCTTCCCAAAATGCTGTGTATACCCATTCACAGAGAAGGGGTGTTACCTCATCCCCGCCACAGGAGACACAGATGCAAAAAATTTTGCACATCAACCCCGACAAATGCACCGGCTGCTTGCAATGCGAGATGGCTTGTTCGTTCGAGAACTACGGCACCTTTGCCACTGCCAAGTCACGCATCAAGGTGTTTGATTTCCATGAGACCGGCAAAAAAGTGCCCTACACCTGCACCCAGTGCGACGAGGCTTGGTGCTTGCACGCCTGCCCTGTAGAGGCCATCACGCAAAACAAAACCACGGGTGCGATGGAGGTCAATGAGACCACCTGTGTGGGTTGCAAAGTCTGCACCATTGCCTGCCCATTTGGGACGATCAACTACGTGCAAGAAACCGGCAAAGTGCAAAAGTGCGACTTGTGCGGCGGTGACCCCGCTTGCGCGTCGGCTTGCCCCACCGGTGCCATCACCTTTGTCGACGCCAACTGGACGGGTCTTGACAAGATGAAGCAGTGGGCCAACAAATTGGGCAACCAAGCGTCTGCCGCTTGAGCCAACACCAGGAGAACACATCATGACTTGGGCTGGAAAAATCCTCCGAATCAACCTCACCGCAGGCACCGTCAAGAGCGAACCCCTGAACATGCAATGGGCGCGCGAATACGTGGGCTCACGCGGCTTGGGCTCCAAATACCTGATCAGCGAAATCGACCCCAAGGTGGACCCGCTGTCGCCCGACAACAAACTCATTTGGGCCACCGGCCCGTTGACGGGCACCATGGCCTCCACCGGTGGGCGCTACACCGTCATCACCAAGGGGCCGTTGACAGGCGCTATTGCTTGCTCGAACTCGGGCGGCTACTTTGGCGCCGAACTCAAGATGGCGGGCTGGGACATGGTGATTTGCGAAGGCAAGTCCCCCAAGCCCGTGTACCTCTACATCAACGATGGCGTGGCCGAGTTGCGTGACGCCTCCGACATCTGGGGCAAGAGCGTGTGGGAGACCGAAGCCCACCTCAAAAAGACCTTGCAAGACCCGCTGGTGCGTGTGTCGTCCATCGGCAAAGCCGGCGAGAACCATGTGCTGTATGCCTCGGTGGTGAATGACTTGCACCGCGCGGCGGGCCGCTCCGGTGTGGGCGCTGTGATGGGCAGCAAAAACCTCAAGGCGCTGGCCGTGCGTGGCACCCTGGGCGTGGGCAATGTGCGCGACCCCAAGGCCTTCATGAAGGTCACCGCCGAGAAGAAAAAAATCTTGGCCGACAACGCGGTCACAGGCCAAGGCCTGCCAGCTTATGGCACCCAGGTGTTGATGAACGTCATCAACGAAGTGGGGGCCTTGCCCACGCGCAACCACCGCGATGTGCAGTTTGAAGGCGCCAAAGACATTTCGGCCGAAGCCATGGCCACCCCGCGCGAGAGCGACGGCAAAAAACACCTGGTCACCAACCAGGCCTGCTTTGGCTGCACCATCGCCTGCGGGCGCATCAGCAAGATGGACGAGACCCACTTCACCGTGCAAAACAAACCGCAGTACTGGGGCGCCTCCGGTGGCTTGGAATACGAAGCCGCCTGGGCTTTGGGGGCTGCCAACGGCGTGAACGACTTGGAAGCCTTGCAGTACGCCAACCTGTTGTGCAACGAAGAAGGCATTGACCCCATCAGCTTTGGTGCCACCGTGGGAGCGGTGATGGAGTTGTACGAAATGGGCGTGCTGACCCAAGAGCAGTTGGGCATCGACGCCAAGTTTGGCTCGGCCCAAGCGCTGGCGTTCTTTGCCGAGGAGACTGTCAATGGCCGAGGCTTTGGCAAAGAGATTGGCCAGGGCTCCAAACGCCTGACCGAAAAATACGGCCACCCCGACCTCAGCATGAGCGTCAAAGGCCAAGAGTTCCCGGCCTACGACGGCCGCGCCATCCAGGGCATTGGTTTGGCCTATGCCACCTCCAACCGGGGTGCCTGCCATTTGCGGGGTTACACCATCGCGTCAGAAGTGCTGGGCATTCCGGTCAAGACCGATCCGCTGGAGCACGAAGGCAAACCTGAGTTGGTCAAAGCCTTCCAAGACGCGACCGCTGCGTTTGACTCGTCGGGCTTGTGCATCTTCACCACCTTTGCGTGGGGGCTGGCCGACTTGGCACCGCAAATGCAAGCCGCCTGCAACGAGGACTACACCACCGAAGAGCTGGAGAAAATTGGCGAGCGCATCTGGAACATGGAGCGCGAGTTCAACAACGCCGCAGGCTTCACCTCCAAAGACGACAGCCTGCCCAAGCGCTTGTTGACCGAGGCCGCCAAAACCGGTCCGGCCAAAGGCAAGGTCAGCATGCTGGCGCAGATGCTGCCCAAGTACTACGACGTGCGTGGCTGGGACGCTGACGGTCGCCCGACCGCTGCCACCAAGCAACGCCTCGGTCTTTGAGGCAGGTACGCATGACCCATCACGTCATTCTTGGTGCCGGCCCAGCAGGCGTGATTGCCGCAGAAACCATCCGCAAGCACGCGCCCCACGACCGCATCACCCTGGTGGGCGATGAGGCCGAGCCACCGTACTCGCGCATGGCTATTCCGTATTTGTTGATTGGCAACATCGACGAACACGGAACGTATCTTCGCAAAACAGCCGACCATTTCAAGCACTTGAACGTGACGCAAGTCACGGCTCGCGCGGAATCGGTGGATGTGTCCGCACGCCAAGTGGTGCTCGACATTGGCAGCCGTTTGGGGTTTGACACCTTGCTGATTGCCACCGGATCGCGTCCGGTGCGCCCACCCATTCCAGGCATCGACAGCGCGGGCGTGCACCCGTGCTGGACGCTGGAGGATGCCCGGGCCATCATGGCCTTGGCACAACCGGGGGCACGGGTGTTGCAAATGGGCGCGGGCTTCATTGGCTGCATCATCATGGAAGCCTTGGCGGCACGCGGTGTCAATTTGAGTGTGGTGGAGATGGGCGACCGCATGGTGCCTCGCATGATGGGTCCGGTGGCCGGCGGCATGATCCGCGATTGGTGCGAGGCCAAGGGTGTGCACGTGTTCACGGGGGCCAAGGTCGAGGCGATTGTGCCGACTGGCGGCGCGCACGACACCACCGATGCGCACTTGCAAGTGCGCTTGTCCACGGGCGACAAAATTCCGGCCGATTTGGTGATCAGCGCCACCGGTGTGAAGCCCTGCATCGACTTTCTTCACAACAGTGGCATCACCTGCTTGCAAGGGGTGCTGACCGACGAGCATTTGCAAACCAATGTGCCGGGCATCTACGCGGCGGGCGACTGTGCCGAGGCGTTTGACAAGGTCAGCGGCACCACCATCGTCAGCGCCATCCAGCCCAACGCGGCCGAGCAAGCGCGCGTGGCCGCCCTGAACATGGTGGGCCAACACGCAAGCCTCAAAGGCGTGACGCAAATCAACGTGCTCGACACGCTGGGCCTGATCTCTGCCAGCTTTGGCAACTGGCAAGGCGTGCCAGGGGGCGAACACGCCGAACTCACCGCCGACGGTCGTCACCTGAGCTTGCAGTTCAAAGACGATGTGCTGGTGGGCTGCAACAGCGTTGGCTGGACCGAGCATGTGGGCGTGATGCGTGGCTTGGTCGAGGGCCAGGTGCGATTGGGCGCCTGGAAAGACAAGCTCCAGCAAGACCCCACGCGCCTGATGGACGCTTACTTGGCTTGTGCCCAGGGCCAAGGCCAATGGTCGGGTGCTGCGGATCACCGCCGCCGTTGAGGCGAGCGTGTAGAGTCTTGCGGCATGCAGATCACCTTCAAACTTTTTGCCACGCTCACCGACTACCTGCCGCCCGCTGTGCGGCGTGACAACCTGATGCAGCTGGAGGTGGCGCCTGACGCCACCATTGCCCAAATCATCGAGCCCTTTGGCATGCCGCCCAAGCTGGTGCACCTGGTGCTGGTGAATGGCCGCTACATCGACCCCGAGAAACGCTTGACGACCACCTTGGTCGACGGCGATGTGCTGGCCATTTGGCCGCCCATCGCAGGCGGTTGAGCCAGAGCCTTCGCACCCGCGCGGCGACCTCCCTCTGTGCAATCGCATTACGACGCATCGTTTGCCCGAGAGATGGGCTGCACCGAAGCCGAATGGCTGGGTTGGTTGCCTGCCGCCATCGGCACACACGCATGGCATCGTGAGGGGCAAAGCGTGCGCATCGACTTGGGGCCCAGCGAGTCGGGGGCCGCCCATTTGCAGGTGTGTTGGTCAGTCGGGGCGCCGCGTGTGATTGCATTGGCACGCGTTCCACGCTTGCTGGTGCAGTTTGACTTCAGCGCGTGCGACGCCTCTGAGCGCTACACCTTCATGCGCCGCTTTGACCTGTATATGCAGCGCGGTGGCGGCTAAGATCTGAGCATGCCTTTTGAGCGTTTGAAATACATGCCCTTGCGTGACGCCACCGAGGCCCGTGCCATGTTTGCCGTGGGTCTTGTGTTGGTGGCGCAGCACCAGCTGGACATGCGCCCCCCACCACCCGAGCCGACCACGTGCTGCGGGCGAGGCTGCAACGGCTGTGTGTGGGACGGGTTCTTGAATGCTGCCGAGTTTTGGCGCGACGACTTGCTTACTTGTCCACGCCCATGACCATGTCGGGCAGGATGGTAACGATTTGCGGGAACACCGTGATCAACACAATGCAGACCACCAAGCAGCCAAAGAATGGAATGGCCGCTTTGGCAATCGTGTTGCTGTCTTTGCCGGTCATGTTTTGCAACACAAACAGGTTGAAACCCACGGGCGGGGTGACTTCGGCAATCTCGACCAACAGCACAATGAAAATGCCAAACCACACCAAGTCAAAGCCTGCTTTTTGAATCATGGGCAACACCACCGCGCTGGTGAGCACGATCATGCTGATGCCGTCCAGTGCTGTGCCCAATATCAAGTACACCACCGTCAGCACCGCGATCAAGGCCAGGGGTGACAAGTGCATGCCGTTGACCCATTCGGCCAGTTCACGCGGAATGCCGGTGAAGGCCATGGTCTTGGTGAGAAACGCTGCACCGGCCAAGATGAACATGATCATGCAGCTGGAGCGGGTGGTGCCCATCAGACCTTCGCAGAAGTTGCTCCAGGTCAGGCTGCGGCTCCAAGCGGCCAACCCCAGCGAGCCCACCACACCATAGGCGGCGCATTCGGTCGCCGTGGCGTAACCCGCAATCAGCACCCAGCAGACAAACACAATCAAGGCACCGCACGGAATGAGGCTGCGCGAGAGTTTGATTTTTTCCCAGAAGGTGGTGGGGGCATCGGGTGGGGGCACCTGGTCGGGGTGGCGCAAGCTCCACCACATGATGTAGCCACTGAACAGCGCCATCAGCAGCAGTCCCGGCAAAAAGCCCGCCAAGAAAATGCGAATGATCGACGCGTCAGCCGCCACCGCATACACCACCATGGTGATGGAGGGCGGAATCAAAATGCCCAAGGTGCCTGCCGTGGCCAACGAGCCCAAGGCGAGTTTTTCGCTGTAGCCACGCTTCATCAATTCAGGCAAAGCCACTTTGCTGATGGTGGCGCAGGTCGCTGCCGAGGAGCCCGACACCGAGCCAAAAATGCCGCAGCCCAAGATGGTGGTGTGCATCAGGCGACCGGGCACCCGGTTGAGCCAAGGCCGCAGGCCTTCAAACATCTCTTCACTCAGCTTGGTGCGAAACAAAATCTCGCCCATCCAAATGAACAATGGCAGCGCGGCCAACTCCCAACTGGCGTTGCTTTCCCAAAACGCGCTGAAGAGGTTTTTGCCCGGCTGCGTGTCGGTGAAAAACGCCTGCCCCACCCAGCCGCAGATGGCCAAGGTCATGGCAATCCACACGCCACCCGAGAGCAGCAAGAACATGATGAGCAGCAACAAGCCGCCAACGAGAAGAATTTCCATAGAACCTTGGGGCTTAGACGTCGGAAGAAAAGTCACCGCGCGCATGTCGCTCTTGGACCTCGCGCACATAGGTGGGGGTTTGGCCGCGCAGCACCAAGACCAGCTCATCGAGCACAGCGATGAGCAGCAGCACCGAGCCGATGGCAAAGCTCAGTTGGGGAATCCACATCGGGATGGGCAACAGGCCTTGGGCCATGTCGTTGAACTCCCAGCTCTCGTAGGTGAACTTGCAGGCCCACCAGGCCAGATACGACACGGCCACCGAGCCCACACACAAAGCGGCCAGTTCCAGGCGCTTGCGCCAGGGCGCCGACACGGCTTCGAGCAACAAGGTCACACGCACAAAGTCGCCATGCTTGAAGGCGTGGGCCATGGCAAAAAATGCCGCTGCTGCACAAAACCAAGACACCACATCGTTGACCGCGCCGGTGCGCACACTGAACTCACGCAAAATGCTTTGCGCCACCATCAAGACGCAAATCAAGGCAATGAAAATGGCTCCCAGGGCCCCTGCCGCTAAGTAGAGCCGGTCGAGGAATCGACGCATCACTTCTTGCCAGCTTTGGGGGCAGCGGGTGCCGACTTGGCGTAGGCCGCAATGATGGCTTCACCGTCTGGACCCGCCTTCTTTTGCCAATCGGCCAGCATGATGCTGCCGACTTGGCGCATGTCCTCCATCAACTTGGCGCTGGGGGTGACCACTTTCATGCCTTTTTCAACCAAGGCTTTTTTGTAAAAACCGTCTTTCTCGGCACTGACTTTCCAGCCGCGTGCTTCGGCTTGGGCAGCCGTTGTGGTCAAGGCCGCTTGGGTGGCGGGGTCGAGCGCGTCGAAGGATTTTTTGTTCACGATCACCGCGTTCTTGGGCAGCCAAGCTTGGGTGTCGTAGAAGTACTTCAAGCTCTCATAGGTTTTGGTGTCGTAGCCTGTAGAGCCTGAGCTCATGTAGCTCTCCACCACACCCGTGGCCAGGGCTTGGGACAACTCGGCCGCTTGGATGGTGACGGGTTGAGCACCAATCAGCTCGGCAATCTTGGCCGTGGCTGGGCTGTAGGCGCGCCACTTGATGCCCCGCAGGTCGGCCACCGAGTTGATTTCTTTCTTGGTGTAGATGCCTTGCGACGGCCAGGCCACGGCAAACAAGAGCTTCATGCCTTGCGCGCCCAGTAGCTTGTCGAGCACGGGCTTTTGCGCGTCGTACAAACGCTTGGAGTCGGCGTAGCTGGAGGCCAAAAACGGAATGCCGTCGGTGCCGTAGATGGGGTTTTCGTTTTCAAAGTTCACCAACAGCACTTCACCAATTTGCGCTTGCCCACCTTGCACGGCACGTTTGATTTCGTTGGCTTTGAACAGCGACGCGTTAGCGTGCACGGTGATTTTGAGTTTGCCTGCGGTGGCGGCATCCACGTCTTTGGCGAACTGAATCAAGTTCTCGGAATGGAAGTTGGTCGCGGCATAAGCCGCAGGCAAGTCCCACTTGGTTTGTGCGAAAGCAGAGCCTGCGGACAAAGCCAATGAGAGCGCGAAGAGTGGGAAGCTGCGACGTTGCATGAAAACTCCTGGGCGGAATGTGTGAAAGATGTAAGCCTTGACTATAACGAACGCAGTGCGTGCCATGACACAGCGCAGCGGATGTCAAAATCCTTGCATGCAAGCGACACCTACCCCTGACAAATGGCAATTCTGGATTGACCGTGGCGGCACTTTCACGGACATCGTGGCCAAGCGCCCCGACGCCCGCTTGGTGACCCACAAGCTGCTGTCTGACAACCCCGAGCACTACAAAGACGCGGCCGTGGCGGGCATTCGCCACTTGCTGGGCTTGCAGCCCGGTCAGGTCATTTCGGCCGACCAAGTGGCCTGCGTGAAGATGGGCACGACGGTGGCCACCAATGCGTTGTTGGAGCGCAAAGGCGAGCCCACCCTGTTGGTCACCACACAGGGCTTTCGCGATGCCTTGCGCATTGCCTACCAAAACCGCCCGCGTTTGTTTGACCGCCACATTGTGTTGCCCGAGTTGCTGTACCAAGAGGTCATCGAAGCGCATGAACGCATGGGCGCCCACGGTGAGGTGGTGCAGGCTTTGGATCTTGCCCATTTGCGCGCCGAGTTGCAGGCTGCATTTGCGCGGGGCCTGCGCAGCGTGGCGGTGGTCTTCATGCACGGTTACCGCTACACCGCACACGAACAAGCGGCCGCCCAATTGGCGCGTGAGGTGGGCTTCACCCAAGTGAGCACCTCGCACGGCACCAGCCCGATGATGAAGTTTGTTAGCCGGGGTGACACCACAGTGGTGGATGCGTATTTGTCGCCCATCTTGCGCCGCTATGTGGACCAAGTAGCCGCCGAGATGCCTGGTGTGAAACTGTTTTTCATGCAGTCCTCGGGGGGCTTGACCGACGCCCATGTGTTCCAGGGCAAGGACGCCATCTTGTCGGGCCCAGCGGGCGGCATTGTGGGCATGGCACGCACGGCCGAGTTGGCCCAGGCCGAAGAAGCGCCGGGCGAAAGCGTGAAGGTGATTGGCTTTGACATGGGCGGCACCTCGACCGATGTGTCCCACTACGCCGGGGAGTTTGAACGCGAGTTTGAAACCCAGGTGGCGGGTGTGCGCATGCGCGCGCCCATGATGAGCATCCACACCGTGGCCGCAGGCGGCGGGTCGATCTTGAGTTTTGATGGTGCGCGCCTGCGTGTGGGGCCGCAAAGTGCAGGTGCCAACCCCGGGCCTGCCAGCTACCGACGCGGTGGCCCGCTCACTGTGACCGACGCCAACGTGATGCTGGGCAAGGTGCAACCGTCGCACTTTCCGAAAGTCTTTGGCCCCCAGGCCAACGAGCCGCTCCACCACGCCGTGGTGGCGCAACAGTTTGACGCCATGGCGCGCAACATGCAGCGCACGCCCGAAGCCTTGGCCGAGGGTTTTGTGCAGATCGCGGTGCAGCAAATGGCCAATGCCATCAAGAAAATATCGGTGGCACGCGGCTATGACGTGACGCGCTACACCTTGCAGTGCTTTGGTGGCGCGGGTGGGCAACACGCGTGCTTGGTGGCCGACGCCTTGGGCATGACCCGGGTGTTGGTGCACCCCTTGGCGGGTGTGCTGTCGGCCTATGGCATGGGGCTGGCGGATCAAAACGTGATCCGCGAGCAAGCCATTGAGCTGCCCTTGGTGGAGGCCAACATGGCCCACCTCACACAGACCTTGGCCACGCTGGAGCAAGCCGCGCAAGCGGAGCTGCTGCAACAGCAAAGTGTCCCAGGCGCGGTGTCGGTGCGACGCAGCGTGCATGTGCGCTACCAAGGAAGTGACTCTGCTTTGCGTGTGCCCATGGGCGAGTTGCCCGACATCGTGGCCGCGTTTGAGGCCGCTTACCGCCAACGCTTTGCGTTTTTGATGCAAGGCAAAGCCTTGGTGGTAGAAGCCGTGTCGGTGGAGGTGCTGCTGGCGGGTGACGCCCCGAGCGAGCAGCGCCATGTGGTGCACCCAGCGCGTGAGGTGCCGCGTCGCGACACGGTGCGCATGTATGCCGACGGGGCATGGCACGACGCCGCGCTGGTGGTGCGCGAGGACTTGCAAGCGGGCGATGTGGTGGTGGGCCCGGCCATCGTGGCCGAGAAAAATGCCACCACCGTGGTGGAGCCGGGTTGGCAAGCCCACTTGAGCGCGTTGGACCACTTGGTGTTGACGCGGCGCGTGGCGCGCAGCGTGCGCTACGCGGCAGGCACCCAGGTCGACCCGGTGCTGCTGGAGGTGTTCAACAACCTGTTCATGAACATTGCCGAACAAATGGGCTTGCAGCTGCAAAACACCGCGCACTCGGTGAACATCAAAGAGCGGCTGGACTTTTCGTGCGCCTTGTTCAATGCCCAAGGCCATCTGATTGCCAATGCGCCGCACATGCCGGTGCATTTGGGCTCGATGGGCGAGAGCATCCAAACCGTGATCCGGGAGAACGCGGCCACCATGCAGCCAGGCCATGTGTACGTGCTCAACGACCCCTACCATGGCGGCACGCACTTGCCCGACATCACCGTCATCACACCGGTCTATCTGGATGACGCGACGCAGCCGAGTTTTTATGTGGGCTCTCGGGGCCACCATGCAGACATTGGGGGCACCACGCCTGGCTCCATGCCACCGTTCTCCACCCGCATTGAAGAAGAGGGTGTGCAGATCAACAACGTGTTGTTGGTCGAGCGCGGTGTGCTGCGCGAAGCCGAAATGCTGCGCCTGCTGCAAAGCGGCGACCACCCCAGCCGCAACCCGGCGCAAAACATGGCTGACCTGAAGGCCCAAATTGCCGCCAATGAAAAAGGCGTGCAAGAGCTGCGCAAGATGGTGGCGCAGTTTGGCCTGGACGTGGTGCAAGCCTACATGGGCCATGTGCAAGACAACGCAGAAGAGGCGGTGCGCCGGGTGATCACGCGTTTGAAAGACGGACAGTTCACGCTGCCGCTGGACAACGGTGCGCAAATTCAGGTGGCGATACGCGTCAACGCGCCCGAGCGCACGGCAGAGATTGACTTCACCGGCACCTCCCCCCAACTGACCAACAACTTCAACGCACCCAAGGCCGTCTGCATGGCGGCGGTGTTGTATGTATTTCGCAGTTTGGTGGACGACGACATTCCGCTCAATGCCGGTTGCTTGAAACCGCTGCGCGTGACCATTCCTGCGGGTTCCATGCTCAACCCCAACCCACCGGCTTCGGTGGTGGCGGGCAATGTGGAAACATCCACCTGCATCACCAATGCCTTGTTGGGCGCGCTCGGGGTGATGGCGGGCAGTCAGCCCACCATGAACAATTTCACCTTTGGCAACGCGCAGTACCAGTACTACGAAACCATCTCAGGGGGCAGCGGTGCGGGTGTGTTGACCGACGCCTCTGGCCACGCCACAGGCGGTTTTGACGGCACGAGCCTGGTGCAAACCCACATGACCAATTCGCGTTTGACCGATCCTGAAATTTTGGAGTTTCGTTTTCCGGTGCGCTTGCTGAGCTACGCGATTCGGGCAGGCTCGGGCGGCGCGGGGCGCTGGCGTGGGGGCGACGGCGGCGTGCGCCGCATCGCGTTCTTAGAACCCATGACAGCCAGCGTGTTGTCGAACGGTCGCATCCATCCCGCGTTTGGCGCAGCAGGCGGGCACGCCGGTGACGTGGGCATCAACCGCGTGGTGCGCGCGGATGGACGCGTTGAGGACTTGGGCCACATTGCCCAAGCCGAGATGGGGGTGGGCGATGTGTTTGAAATTCACACGCCAGGCGGTGGGGGCTATGGCGTGTAGGGCCGCAGCGCAACAACTTAGCCGTTGTGCAAAATTTGCATCAACGCCACCAACCCAATGGCTTGCGCACCATGTCGCATGGCAAAGCGCTCTGTGCCGGGGTAGACCACGTAACGCTGGTCGATGCGCAAGTCGGCGCAGGCGATGTCAAAGCCCTTGCTCAGGGTGGGGGCGGTGGAGCGCTTGATTTCAATGGCCATCCAGGGTTGACCACCGCGTTCAATCAACAAATCGATTTCAGCGCCCGCGTGGGTGCGGTAGGTGTAGGGGGTGCAGTTGGGGCTGGCAGCAGCCATCAGGTTGTCGATGCAAAAGCCCTCAAAGCTCAGGCCGCACACGGGGTGCCCGCTCAGGTCGTGCAAACTGCCCAAGCCCAGCAGTGCATGCACCAAGCCGCTGTCACGCACATAAATTTTGGGCGCTTTGACCAAGCGTTTGCCGACGTTGCCGCTCCAGGGGCGCAGACGTCGCAGCAGTTGCAGGTCCACCAGCAAATCGATGTAGCGGTCAACCGTTGGGCTGCTCACGCCCAGCCCACTGGCCAAACGGCTTTGCTGCAACAGCGCGCCTTGCTGGTGGGCCAACATGGTCCACAAGCGGCCCACTGTTTCGGCGGGCAGGCGCGGGGCAAAGAGTGGGACATCGCGTTGCAGGTAGCTGCGCACAAAATCTTCTCGCCAGCGCAGGCTGGTTGCATCGTTGGCCGCCAGCAGGCTGTCAGGAAAACCGCCCCGCAGCCACAGCGCATCCAGATCCGAGGCCGACCACTCCAGCGCGTGAATCGGGCCGATCTCCAAATAAGCAACACGTCCCGCCAAGGTTTCGCTGCTTTGTTGCATCAAATCCAACGAGGCAGAACCCAGCAGCAAGAAGTGTCCAAAACGCTGCCCGCCTCGTCGGCGTTCGTCGATGATGCCGCGCAAGACCTCAAACAGGCCGGGCATGCGGTGGATCTCATCCAGGATCACCAGCTTGCCACCTTGGGCACGCAAGAAAGCATCGGCATCTTCCAGCCGCAAGCGGTCCGCTGGACGCTCCAGATCCAGGTAAGTTGCACCCGCAGGCCAGGTGTCAGCCAGCGTCAGCGCCAAGGTGGTTTTGCCCACTTGACGAGGACCTAGCAACACCACCGCCGGGCTTTCGTGCAGGCGTTCAGACAGGGTTGAGAGGGTGTGGCGTTCTATCATCATTGAAATTTTAACGTGACGAATTAAAATTTCAATGTTTAATCAATTTCATGCCGAGTCTGAGCATTTTTGCCCAAGCTGCGATCCAGCTTGAATCAGGGCTTGAAGGCTTGACCGTTGACGGTCGGCCCTTGGTCTGAGAACTGTTGGGCTTTGGCCGGGCCAAAACCTGAGACCCGCTTCATCACATCGCGCCACGATGCAAACAGTTCGTGCTCACGCGCTTGCAACACCTTGGCGCTGAGTGCTGGGCCCATGCCACGCAGGCTGTCGAGTTCGGCGACGTTGGCCTGGTTGATCTCCAGCGCTTAGCTGCTGGCGCACAGCAACAAGGTGCACACAGCCGAGGCGATGCGCCAAGGACGTGTGCCATGCTGTCAACCTGAGGCAGGGGGCGCATGCGGCCTGGGCGGTGTGTTCAGCTCGCCTGACTGAGCGTGGCCATGTACTGCGTCACGCCGCTTTGCACGTCGGCAAAGGCGTGGTCACAGCCGCTGGCGCGCAAGGCGGTCAGGTCAGCTTGGGTGTAGCACTGGTATTTGCCACGCAGTGCATCGGGGAAGGGCACGTACTCGATCAAGCCCGCTTGGGCTGCGCCTGCCAAGTCAAGCGCGCTGTCGCCTTGGGTGCCGCGCAAAGCGTTGACCACGGACAGGGCGACGTCGTTGAAGGGTTGTGCACGGCCAGTGCCGAGGTTGAAGATGCCGGACTGATCGGGGTGGTCGAGGAACCACAGGTTCACGGCCACCACGTCGTCGATGAACACAAAGTCGCGCATTTGCCCGCCAGCAGCGTAGCCACCGTACTCACCAAACAACTTGACCCGACCTTGGGCCTTGAACTGGTTGAATTGGTGAAACGCCACACTGGCCATGCGGCCCTTGTGTTGCTCGCGCGGTCCATAGACGTTGAAGTAACGAAAACCCACCACTTGGCGCTTGAACTTTTTGAAGTTGCCCCCGCACTCGCGGCGCATGCGCTGGTCAAACAGCAGCTTGGAGTAGCCATAGACGTTGAGCGGGTGCTCGAACTCAGGCGTTTCGCGGAAGGTGTCGCTGCCGCCATAGGTGGCGGCGGACGAGGCGTAAATCAGGCGGGTGCCCGCTTGTTGGCAGCTATTGAACAAGCCACACGACAGGGTGTAGTTGTTGTCCATCATGTACTTGCCGTCGCTCTCCATGGTGTCGCTGCAAGCGCCTTCGTGAAACACGGCTTCGACTTTGCCAAACGCACCTTGTGCAAACAGTTCATAAAACACATCTTTGTCGAGGTAGTCGGCAATCTTCAAGTCCGCCAAGTTGCGGAATTTGTCGCCCTCGGTCAGGTCGTCCACCGCGATGATGTGGTCAATGCCACGCGCATTCAAACCTCGGATGATGTTGCTGCCAATAAAACCTGCGGCTCCGGTCACAACGATTTTCATAAGGCGTCCTTTGTGCGCATCGCGCCAGTGTGTGTGGTCGAAAATCTCACGCGAACAACTCCTCAAAGCTGACGGTGGCGGTGCCAAATTTGCCCACCACAATGCCACCGGCACGGTTGGCCAGGGGCATCGCCTCGCGCAAGCTCAGGCCGCTGGCGACCAAGGCAGCGAGGGTGGCAATCACGGTGTCGCCGGCGCCGGTGACGTCAAACACTTCGCGGGCTTGGGCTGAGACATGCAGCTCGCCTTGGGCATCAAACAGGGTCATGCCTTCTTCGCTGCGGGTCAACAGCAAGGCGTCGAGTTGCAATTGCGCTCGCAGTGCATGGGCTTTGTGGCGCAGCTCTTCTTCGTTGGCCCACTCGCCAATGACTTGTTGCAGTTCGGCGCGGTTGGGCGTGATGCAGCTGGCCCCGGCGTAGCGCGAATAGTCGCTGCCCTTGGGGTCGATCAACACGGTTTTGCCTGCTGCGCGGGCGGCCGCAATCATCTGGCTGACATGGGCCAAGCCCCCTTTGCCGTAATCAGAGAACAACACCACGGCATGTGTGGGTAGCAGCTTGGTAAACAGAGCCGACTGTGAGGCCAGTACCTCGGTTTGTGGTGTGTTTTCAAAGTCAATGCGCAACAGCTGTTGCTGGCGTCCAATGACGCGCAGCTTGACGGTGGTTTTGAGTTGCGCGTCGCGCCCTAAATGGGGGGCAATGCCGGTTTGGGCCACCAAGTCTTCCAGCAAGTGGCTGGCTTCATCGTCGCCCACGACCGACAACAAACTGGCATGCGCGCCCAGGCTGACCACGTTGTAGGCCACGTTGGCGCAACCGCCCAAGCGGTTTTCTTCCCGAGTCACGCGCACCACTGGCACGGGCGCTTCAGGGCTGATGCGCTCGACGGCGCCGTACCAATAGCGGTCTAGCATCACGTCGCCCACCACCAGCACCTGGGCTTGGGCGAGTTGTTCACGGCTGACGGTCATAGTTCCTCCACCCGCCTGGCGGGGTAGCTGTCCCAGGCTTGGCAGCCTGGGCATTGCCAAAAATGTTGGCTGGCTTCAAAGCCACAGGCGGCGCAGCGGTAGCGTTGCAGCGGTTTGGCGGCACGCTCCAAGGCGCGTTGGACCTGTGGGTGAAATTGTTCGTGCTCAAACTTTTCGTGGGCAATCCATTGGGTGGCCGCCACCAACGAGGGCTCGCGCTGCAGGTGCTGGGCATACCGCGCGTTGGTGTTGGTGTCGCCTTGGGCGGTGCGCAGGCTCACGATGGCGTTGAGCACATCCAAAGAGGCCGCTTGGGTGTAGCTGTCCTCCAGTAGGGTCAAGGCGCGGTCGCTGCAACCCAGGGAGAGCGCCAAGGTGGCCAGCTTGGGTGCCAGCAACGGCCAAGCCGAGGGTACGTGCTCGGCCAGTGCGCCCAGGGTGTCAAAGGCGTCTTGCGGGCGTTGGCTGTCGGCCAAGGCTTGGGCCATTGCCATGCGTGGACGGGCCGACTGGGGGGCCACAGCGATGGCACGCTCCAACAAGGCCAGCACGTCGTTGCCGTGCTGGGTCAGGTCCAGGCTGGCTGCTTGCTCGCACAAGTAATGGGCCAAGCGCCCATGAAAACTGCCCTGGCCGCTGTCGCTGAGTTTTTGGGCGATGACCGAGGCCTTGGCCCAATCGCGTGAACGTTCGTAAATGCTCAGCAGCGCCAGGTGGGCTTGCGGCGCGTGTACTGTGCCTTCGAGTTTGTGCAGCGCGTCTTCGGCACGGTCTAACAAGCCCGCCTTGAGGTAGTCAAGGGCAAGTGCGTGTTGGGCCCGGTCCCGGTCGTTTTGGCTCAGGTCGCCGCGCGACAGCAAGTGTTGGTGCACCCGCACCGCACGTTCGTATTCGCCACGGCGGCGAAACAAGTTGCCCAGTGCAAAGTGCAGCTCCGAGGTGTCGGGGTCGTGTTGGACGGCTTCGATGAAGGCGTCGATGGCCTGGTCTTGTTGCTCGTTGAGCAAGTGGTTCAGGCCCTTGAAATAGGCCTTGGGCGTTTGTCGGTTTTCTAGCCGCAGCTGGCGCAAGTCCATGCGCGACGCGAGCCAGCCCAAACCAAAGGCCAGGGGTAGGCCAATGAAGATCCAAGAGAAATCAAATTCCATGGGTGGCGTCTGGGGTGGTGGGGGGGGCGCTGGGCACGGTGGTTTTGGCCGAGCGACGATGACGCCACCAGCGGGGCACCATGCCGAGCACGCCTACGGCCACGCCCACGACAAAAGCACTCAGGACCACCAGCACCAAGGGTGCTTGCCACGTCGTGCCAAAAAAGAAATGGACCACGGCGTCATGCTGGTTGTTGAGTGCAAAAGCGAACAGGGTAAAAAAAATGGCTGCTTTCAGAGTGTTCTGAAGCAGCCACATGAGGTTTTTCAAGGCGACTCCTCCGTGACAAGGAGAATTTTAGCCCCGCCTCGGTTTAACTTTTGAGTTCTGACTTGGCCAGCAGTTCTTGCGTGCGAGCATCCACCGCTTCGCGCAGGGCTTTGCCCGGCTTGAAGTGGGGAACGCGCTTTTCAGGAATCGCCACGCTCTCGCCGGAACGCGGGTTGCGTCCCATGCGGGGAGGGCGGCGGTTGATGGAAAAGCTGCCAAAGCCGCGCAGCTCGATGCGGTGCCCGCGCACCAGCGCGTCGCCCATCGCGTCAAGCAAAGTCTTGACTGCGAATTCGGCGTCGCGGTGCGTGAGCTGACCAAACCGAGCGGCCAGTTCTTCGACCAAGTCGGAACGGGTCATCAGTTGTTGTTGTCAAGCTTGGCACGCAACAAAGCGCCCAAGCTGGTGGTACCCGCGTTCTCACGAGCCGACTGTTGCGACAAGGAAGCCATGGCTTCTTGTTGGTCCACAGCGTCTTTGGCTTTGATCGACAACTGGATGTTGCGGGTCTTGCGATCCACGTTCACCACCACGGCTGTGACTTCGTCGCCCTCTTTGAGCACGCTGCGTGCATCTTCCACGCGGTCGCGCGAAATTTCGCTGACGCGCAAGTAGCCGATGATGTCTTCGCCCAGGTCGATTTCAGCGCCCTTGGCATCCACCGTCTTGACCTTGCCAGTGACGGTTTGGCCTTTGTCATTGACTGACACGAAGGTGGTGAAGGGGTCTGAGTCGAGTTGTTTGATACCCAGGCTGATGCGCTCGCGGTCCACGTCCACAGCCAAGACCAAGGCCTCGACTTCTTGACCCTTCTTGAATTCACGCACAGCGTTTTCGCCGGTTTCGTTCCAAGACAGGTCAGACAAGTGCACCAAGCCGTCGATGCCGGCAGCCAAGCCCACAAACACGCCGAAGTCGGTGATCGACTTGATCGGGCCTTTGACGCGGTCGCCACGCTTGGTGTTGAGCGCGAACTCTTGCCAAGGGTTGGCTTTGCACTGCTTCATGCCCAGGCTGATACGGCGCTTGTCTTCGTCGATCTCGAGGACCATGACTTCGACTTCGTCACCCAAAGACACGATCTTGGAAGGTGCGACGTTTTTGTTCGTCCAGTCCATTTCGGACACGTGGACCAAGCCTTCGATGCCGGGTTCGAGTTCCACAAACGCGCCGTAGTCGGCGATGTTGGTGATCTTGCCGAACAAGCGGGTGCTTTGTGGGTAGCGGCGGTTGACACCCATCCAAGGATCGTCGCCCATTTGCTTCAAGCCCAAGGACACGCGGTTTTTCTCGGTGTCGAACTTGAGGATCTTGGCGGTGATTTCTTGACCGGCCGTGACCACTTCAGAGGGGTGACGGACACGACGCCATGCCATGTCGGTGATGTGCAACAGGCCGTCGATGCCGCCCAAGTCCACAAACGCACCGTATTCGGTGATGTTCTTGACCACGCCGTGCACGATGGAACCTTCTTTGAGGGTTTCCATCAGCTTGGCGCGCTCTTCGCCCATCGAAGCTTCCACCACAGCGCGGCGTGACAGCACGACGTTGTTGCGCTTGCGGTCGAGCTTGATGACCTTGAATTCCATGGTCTTGTTCTCGTAAGGAGACAAGTCTTTGATCGGACGTGTGTCGATCAGTGAGCCTGGCAAGAAGGCGCGGATGCCGTTGACCAACACGGTCAGGCCACCCTTGACTTTGCCGCTGGTGGTGCCAGTGACAAATTCGCCAGATTCCAGCGCTTTTTCCAAGCTCATCCACGAGGCCAAACGCTTGGCAGTGTCGCGGCTCAGGATGGTGTCGCCGTAGCCGTTTTCAACGCTGCCGATGGCCACAGACACGAAGTCGCCAGCTTGGACTTCGAGTTCGCCCTTGTCGTTTTTGAATTCTTCGATTGGCACGTAGGCTTCAGACTTGAGGCCAGCGTTCACAACGACGTGGTTGTGTTCGATGCGGACCACTTCAGCAGTGATCACTTCACCTGTGCGCATTTCGGAGCGCTTCAGGGATTCTTCAAACAGGGCGGCAAAAGATTCAGACATGTAGTTCCTTGTGTCTAACCATTGGGAAGAGGGCAGCACCATTGCTGCGCCACATGGGCCTGCGGTTAGCGGTGGGTTGTGGCGTGTGCCACGGGTTAAGTTGTCGATCCACTTCGGCCAGTGCGCTAGTGCAGCGCGAGAGGAGCCGAGTGGGCCAGGGGCGCAGCCTAAAAAGGCTGCTTGGCTTTCCACCACGCCAACACCTGATCCACCGAAGCCTCGATGGACAACGCGGAGTTGTCGAGTTGCAAAGCATCTTGTGCTGGTTTCAAGGGCGCCACGCTGCGCGATGAATCGCGGGCATCACGGGCCTCCAAATCGGCACGAAGACTGTCAAGTGTAGTCGAAAAACCCTTTGAAATCAATTGCTTATGACGGCGCTCGGCACGCTGGGCGGCGCTGGCGGTCAAAAACACCTTCAATGGGGCTTGCGGGAAGATCACCGTGCCCATGTCGCGCCCGTCGGCGAGCAGTCCGGGCAGGCGCTGAAAGCTGTGTTGCAAGGCCACCAAGGCGGTGCGCACGGCCGGTAACACCGAAACTTTGGAGGCATTCATACCCGCCTCTTCGGTGCGAATGGCGTCGCTCACGTCCTGGTCGCCCAGCCACACGGTATCGCCTTCAAAGCGCACGGGCAGGCTGCGCGCCAACTGGGCAATGGTGGCCTCGTGGGCGCTGTCGAGCACCAAGCCTGCTTGCAGCGCCGCGTAGGCGGTGACGCGGTAGAGCGCGCCCGAGTCGAGGTAGTGGTAGCCCAAGGCCAGCGCCAAACGGCTGGCCAGGGTGCCTTTGCCAGAGGCGGTGGGTCCGTCAATGCAAATGACCGGAATGTGCGCGGCGTCGGTGTGGGCCACCGAGAACAGGGTTTCAAAGTAGTCGGGAAAAGTTTTGGCGACGCACTGGGGGTCTTCAATGCGCACAGGCTGCTGGGCGGCATTGAATGCGGCCAATGAAAAGCACATGGCCACGCGGTGGTCGTCGTAAGTGTGGATGCTGGCGCGCTGCCAGTGGCCCTGCGCTGATGCGTTGATGTAGGGGCCGTCAGGCAGCGGGTGGATGCGCAGCCAGTCGTTGCCTTCTTGCACGCTGGCGCCCAGCTTGCGGCATTCGGTAGCCATGGCGGCGATGCGGTCGGTTTCTTTGACGCGCCAGCTGGCAATGTTGCGCAGCGTGGTGGGGCTGTCGGCGTAGAGCGCCATCACAGCCAGGGTCATGGCGGCATCAGGGATGTGGTTGCAGTCGAGTTCAATGCCGTGCAGCGGCCAAGCCCCGCGCTGCACCTGCAGCCAGTTGGGTCCGCTGGTGATGTGCGCGCCCATCTGGGTGGCGGCGTCGATGAAGCGGATGTCGCCCTGGATCGAGTCGGCGCCCACGCCCTGAATGCGTATGCCTTCCCCCTTGGCAATGGCACCGAGTGCAATGAAGTAGCTGGCCGACGACGCGTCGGCCTCGACGTGGATGCTGCCTGGGGACTGGTAGTGGCTGCCCGCTGGAATGGTGAAGCGTTGCCAACCCTCGCGCTGCACCGCAATGCCGTAGCGTGCGAGCAGGTTGAGTGTGATGTCGATGTAGGGCTTGCTGATCAGCTCGCCCACCACCTCAATCACGATGTCTTGTGTTTTGGCAGCCAAGGGCAGTGCCATCAACAAAGCGGTGAGGAATTGGCTGGACACATCGCCGCGCACTTGGATCGGCGCATCAAGTTGAAGTGCGGGCTGGCCAATGTGCAGGGGGGGGAAACCTTCTTGGTCCAGGTAGTCAATCTGGCAGCCGAGCAAGCGCAGCGCGTTGACCAAGTCGCCAATCGGGCGCTCGTGCATGCGTGCCACCCCGGAGAGCGAAAAGTCGCCCCCCAGCACGGACAAGGCTGCGGTGAGCGGACGCATGGCGGTGCCTGCATTGCCCATGAAGAACGCAATGGGTGCGTGGTGTGCGAGCTGTCCGCCCAAGCCGGTGATGGTGACGGTGCTGCCTTGCACGTCGACCCCGCATTGGAGCTGACGCAGGGCGTTGAGCATGACGCGCGTGTCGTCCGAGTCCAACAAATCGTGGACCACGGTGGTGCCTTGGCACAGGGCCGAGAGCAACAACACGCGGTTGGAAATACTTTTGGAGCCCGGCAAGTTCACGGTGCCAGAGGCACCTTGCAGGGGCGGCAAATCGAGAAAGGCCGTGGAGAACATGGCGAAGAAGGTGAGACCTGCGGCTTAATCGTCAGAGGTCGAGTTGCACGAAGTGTGGGCTTGCAGTTGCCAGCCAGCGCGCACGTCGCTGGCTTGTTGGATGAGGTGTTGCAAGGCGTGTGTGTCACCGCTTGTCAGTGCGGTCTCGAACTGGCCCAGCGCGGCGCGAAAGTGCGCCACTTGTCGCAGCACTTCAGCGCTGTTGGCGCTTAAGATGTCGCGCCACACGGCAGCGTCGCTCGCCGCGATGCGTGAGAAGTCTCGAAAGCCCGGGCCCGCCATGTCCAAAAACGCGCTGCCCTGGGGTTGTGAGGCGAGGGCGTTGACCGCGGCAAAGGCCAGCATGTGGGGCAGGTGGCTGACGGCGGCAAAGGTGGCGTCGTGGGCCTCAGGCGTCATGGTGCTGACATGGCTGCCAATGGCGGCCCAGACATCGTGCGCGGCTTGTAATCGGGCAATGCCTGTCTTGGGCAGCGGGGTGAGGACGGTGCGGCGGTTTTGGTACAGGCCCGCTTCGGCATGTTCAATGCCCGCCACCTCTTTGCCTGCAATGGGGTGGGCGGGTACAAAGCAGGCCAGGCGCTCGCCCAAGCTTGCACGCGCAGCGGCAATCACGTCGCATTTGGTGGAGCCCACGTCCATCAGCAAGGCGTTGGGGGCCAGCACATCACGCATGGCTTCAAAGCTGGCCTGCATGGCCCCGACGGGCACGGCCAGCAGCACCAGGTCGGCACCTTGCACAGCTTGGGCCACGCTGGTGCAGGCTTGGTCGATGACCTGGAGTTGCACCGCGCGTTGGCGGGTAGCGTCGGAGGCGCTGAAGCCTGCGATGGTGTGGACCAAGCCAGCCTGGCGCAAGGCCAAGGCGAAAGAGCCGCCCATCAAGCCGCAGCCGATGAGCGCCAGGCGTTCAAAGCTGGGTGAAGTCATTCGCTGACCGGGTAGGAGCCCAAGACTTTGTAGAAGGCGCACAGGCCTTGCAACTCTTGCAGGGCGGCTGCCACATGGGGCTGAGAGACATGGCCTTGGATGTCGATGTAGAAGTAGTACTCCCACTGGCCGGATTTGGCTGGACGCGACTCAAAGCGGGTCATGGACACACCGTTGTTTTTGAGTGGAACCAACAAGTCGTGCACGGCACCCGGGCGGTTGGGCACCGACACCACGAGGCTGGTGCAGTCTTTGCCTGATGCGGGAGGCGTGGCCAAAGTTTGCGGCAAGGTGATGATGGCAAAGCGGGTGCGGTTGTAAGCCTCGTCTTGGATGGCGTGGTGCACGATGTGCAAGCCAAACTGGCTCGCCGCGCGCTCACTGGCCAAGCCTGCCCAAGCAGGGTTGGTCGAAGCCAGCCGTGCGCCTTCGGCATTGCTGGAGACGGCGCGTCGCTCGGCATTGGGCAGGTGCTGACTCAGCCAGACCTGGCACTGGGCCAGCGCTTGGGGGTGGGCCATCACGACCTCAATGCCTTCGAGGGAATTGGTTTGACGCAACAAGTTGTGGCGCACCAACAGGCTGACCTCGCCCACCACATACACGGGCGAGCGCAAGAACAAATCGAGCGATCGGGCCACCACGCCTTCGGTGGAGTTTTCCATGCCGACCACCCCGTATTGGGCGGTACCCGCGGCGGTGGCGTGGAACACCTCGTCAAAGTTGGCGCAGTAAATCAGGTTGGCGGCGCTGCCAAAGAACTCGATGGCGGCTTGTTCGCAAAAGGTGCCTTGAGGCCCCAAGATGGCCACGCGTTGCGGGGCTTCAAGGGCCAAACAAGCCGACATGATTTCGCGCCAGATGGCCGCAACATGGGGGTTCTTGAGTGGGCCGGGATTTGCTTGGGTGATCTTGTCGATCACTTGGGCCACGCGGTCGGGACGAAAAAACGGCGAGCCTTCGGCGCGTTTGATGTCACCCACTTGTTCGGCCACATGGGCGCGTTGGTTGAGCAGGCTCAGCAGTTGTTTGTCCAGCGCGTCGATTTGTACGCGCAGTTCGCCCAAGGCGTCAGACTGAATAGGTGTTTGGCTCATGTGCTCAAAAGGCGTCAAGCCTGTGTTTGTTCAAACGCACGCAGGTAGTCCACCAAGGCTTGGATACCTTCGATGGGCATGGCGTTGTAAATGCTCGCGCGCATGCCGCCCACCGACTTGTGGCCTTTGAGCTGCAGCAGGCCCGCAGCCTTTGCACCTGACAAGAAAGCGTCGTTGCGCGACGCGTCGGCCAAGAAGAAGGGCACGTTCATGCGTGAGCGGCAGTCAGCCGCCACGTGGTTGCTGTAGAAGCTGGAGCTGTCTAAGAAGTCATACAGCAGCTGAGCTTTGGCGATGTTGCGTTGCTCCATCGCAGCGACGCCGCCTTGGCGTTTGAGCCATTGGAAGGTCAAGCCGGCAACGTAGATGCTGTAGGTTGGCGGGGTGTTGTACATCGAGCCGTTGTCGGCCACGGTTTTGTAGTTGAACGCACTGGGGCACACCTTGAGCGCATGGCCCAACAAGTCTTCACGCACCACCACCAGCGTCACGCCTGCGGGGCCAATGTTCTTTTGGGCGCCCCCAAAAGCCAAACCCACCTTGGACCAGTCCACTGCGCGCGACAGCACATGGGACGAGAAGTCAATCACCAAGGGGGCGTTGGAGCCCAAGGCTTGCAAGTCGGGCAAGTGGTGGAACTCCACCCCGTGGATGGTTTCGTTGGTGCACACATGGACGTAACGCGCTTCGTGACTGAGCTTCCAGTGGGCTGGATCAGGCAGTGTGGTGAAGTGGCTGTCTGCACCCGATGCTGCCAAATGTGGCGTGCAGAACTTGGCGGCTTCTTTGAAAGATTTTTCACTCCAGCTGCCAGTGACCACAACATCGATGTGTTCACCACGTGACAGGTTGAGCGGCACGATGGCGTTTTCAGCAATGCCGCCGCCTTGCATGAACAAAACCTTGAAGTGCGCGGGGATGGCCAGCAGCTCGCGCAGGTCGGCTTCGGCTTGCTCGTAGATGGCGATGAATTCTTTGCCGCGATGGCTCATTTCCATCACGCCCATGCCCGAGGAACGACCTTGTGCATCGTGCCAGTCGGTCATTTCTGCGGCGGCTTGTTGCAGCACCTCCAGCGGCATGGCCGCTGGGCCAGCAGAAAAGTTATAGGGGCGCGTGCTCATGCGATGCGCCTCAAACTTCGCTGGGTGCGTCGGTGTCACCGGCTGGGCCGTCTAAAGCGCCTTCGCTGTCGTTTGCATTGGCATCGTTTTCGACGATGCGTTGCAAGCCGCTGAGCTTGGCACCTGCGTCCAGTCCGATCAAGGTCACGCCCTGGGTGGCACGCCCGAGTTCACGGATCTCAGACACGCGGGTACGCACCAGCACGCCGGTGTCGGTGATGAGCATGATCTCGTCGTCGGCCTGCACCAAGGTGGCGGCCACGACTTTGCCATTGCGCTCGGATTGCTGAATGGCAATCATGCCTTTGGTGCCGCGTCCATGGCGGGTGTATTCGGTGATGCTGGTTCGTTTGCCGTAGCCGTTTTCGGTGGCGGTCAGCACGCTGGCGCGCACGGCGTCGGCAGGGGCGTTGGGGTCTTCTTGTTCAGACACCAGCATGGCGATCACGCTTTGGCCGTCTTCGATCATCATGCCGCGCACACCGCGTGCACTGCGACCCAAGGGCCGCACATCGTTTTCGTCAAAGCGCACGGCTTTGCCGCCGTCGCTGAACAACATGACATCGTGTTTGCCATCGGTCAGGGCTGCGCCTACCAAGAAGTCACCGTCGTCCAAGTTGACCGCAATGATGCCGCCTTTGCGGGGGTTGTTGAACTCGTCGAGTGAGGTCTTTTTGACGGTGCCCATGGAGGTGGCCATGAACACAAATTGGTCTTCAGGGAAGGTCCGCGCTTCACCCGTGAGTGCCAAGACGACGTTGATTTTTTCGCCTTCTTGCAGCGGGAACATGTTGACGATCGGCCTGCCGCGCGATCCACGCGAGCCTGCGGGCACCTCCCAGACCTTGAGCCAGTACAAACGGCCACGGTTGGAGAAGCACAAGATGTAGTCGTGCGTGTTGGCGATGAAGAGTTGGTCGATCCAGTCGTCTTCTTTGGTGGCTGTGGCTTGCTTGCCCCGGCCCCCACGCTTTTGGGCGCGGTACTCGCTCAAGGGCTGACTCTTGATGTAGCCGCTGTGGCTGAGTGTGACCACCATGTCGGTGGGCGTGATCAGGTCTTCGGTGCCGAGGTCTTGGGCGTTGTGCTCAATCACGCTGCGGCGTGCGCCGAGTTTGGTTTGGCCGAACTCTTGTTTCACCACATTCAGCTCGTCGCCGATGATGGTGGACACGCGCTCTGGCTTGGCCAAGATGTCGAGCAAGTCGTCGATCTCGGCCATGACGTCTTTGTATTCGTTGACGATTTTGTCTTGTTCCAAGCCGGTCAAGCGTTGCAGGCGCATCTGCAAGATTTCTTGCGCTTGGGTGTCGCTCAGGCGGTACAAGCCGTCGCTGCCCATGCCGAATTCCTTTTCCAAACCATCCGGACGGTAATCGTCGGCGTTGATCACGCCGCCATCCGTTCGGCTGCGGGTGAGCATTTCGCGTACCAGTTTGCTGTCCCACGCGCGGGTCATCAGCTCGGCTTTGGCCACAGGCGGGGTGGGGGCGTTTCGGATGATGGCAATGAACTCATCGATGTTGGCCAAGGCCACGGCCAAGCCTTCCAGCACATGGCCGCGCTCGCGGGCTTTGCGCAGGGTGAAGATGGTGCGGCGTGTGACCACTTCACGGCGGTGCTGCAAGAAGACGCTGATCAGGTCTTTCAGGTTGCACAGCTTGGGCTGGCCGTCGATCAAGGCCACCATGTTGATGCCAAAGGTGTCTTGCAGCTGGGTTTGTTTGTACAAGTTGTTGAGCACCACCTCAGGCACGGCACCGCGCTTGAGTTCGATCACCAAGCGCATGCCCGATTTGTCGGACTCGTCTTGGATGTGGCTGATGTCTTCGATTTTCTTTTCGTGCACCAACTCGGCCATGCGCTCTTGCAAGGTCTTTTTGTTCACTTGGTAGGGCAGCTCATCCACGATGATCGATTGGCGTTGACCGCGGTCGATGTCTTCAAAGTGGCACTTGGCGCGCATGACCACCCGGCCTCGACCGGTGCGGTAGCCGTCTCTGACACCACTCATGCCGTAGATGATGCCGGCGGTGGGGAAGTCAGGTGCGGGGATGATTTCCATCAATTCGTCGATGCTGGCTTCTGGGTGGCGCAGCATGTGCAAACACGCGTCAACCACTTCGTTCAAGTTGTGCGGCGGAATGTTGGTGGCCATGCCCACTGCAATGCCTGAGGAGCCATTGACCAGTAGGTTGGGAATGCGGCTGGGTAATACCAAAGGTTCTTTTTCGGAGCCGTCGTAGTTGGGGCCAAAGTCCACGGTCTCTTTGTCGATATCGGCCAACATTTCATGGGCGATCTTGGACAAACGGATTTCCGTGTAACGCATGGCAGCCGCGTTGTCGCCGTCGACCGAGCCGAAGTTGCCTTGACCATCCACCAGCATGTGGCGCAAGGAGAAGTCTTGCGCCATGCGCACGATGGTGTCATACACCGCACTGTCGCCGTGTGGGTGGTATTTACCGATCACGTCGCCGACGATACGTGCCGACTTTTTGTAGGGGCGGTTCCAGTCGTTGTTGAGCTCGTGCATGGCAAACAACACACGGCGGTGCACCGGCTTCAAGCCGTCCCGCGCGTCTGGGAGTGCGCGGCCAACGATCACGCTCATGGCGTAATCGAGGTAGCTGCGGCGCATCTCCTCTTCTAGGCTGATGGGCAATGTTTCTTTGGCAAACTGAGTCATGAAAGCGGCCGTAAAGCGGGAAACCGGACATTTTAGGCTGATAACTCTGGGTGCTCAGTTGTGGCTGACTGGCAACAGACGCACACGAGCCCCAAGCCTGTCTTCTCAAAATTGAGGGGGCACCAAATGAGATATGGCACAATATTTACAGCGTTACGGTGTTTGCACCTTGAATGCACGGAATCGCAGCAAGGTCTGCGGCTTATAAATCCCTCAGAGGTGAATCATGAAAAACTTGAAGAACTTGGCAGCTTTTGTTGCTACCGCTGCATTGGCAACTGCCGCTGTTGCTCAAAACGTTGACAACTGGCGCAATTCGTCAGGCGATGCTTGGACCAACTCCACAGGCCTGTGCTGGCGCGATGCCAACTGGACACCTGCCACCGCTGCCAAAGGTTGCGACGGAGCCATCGTTGCTCCCGCTCCTGCACCAGCTGTGGTGGCTCCAAAGGCTGAAGCACCTGCCCCTAAGCCCGCTGCACCTGCTCCCCAAGCGCCTGCTGCTTCCAAAGTGACTTATGCCGCTGACGCTTTCTTTGACTTCGACAAGTCCGTGCTCAAGCCCGCTGGCAAAGCCAAGCTGGATGACTTGGTTGGCAAAGTCAAAGGCATCAACTTGGAAGTGATCATTGCTGTGGGTCACACCGACTCTGTCGGCAGCGATGCTTACAACCAAAAATTGTCGGTGCGTCGCGCTGAATCCGTGAAGGCTTACTTGGTATCCAAAGGGATCGAGAAAAACCGCATTTACACCGAAGGCAAAGGCGAGAAACAGCCCGTGGCTGACAACAAGACCAAAGAAGGTCGCGCCAAAAACCGTCGCGTAGAGATCGAAGTCGTCGGCACCCGTGCCAACTGATCCTTCAAGATCTTTTCAAGAACCCCGCCACGGCGGGGTTTTTTATTGGATCAACGACAATTCTCCCATGCACACATCTCCACACGCCAACTTTGACCCGGCCGAGTTGGCCAAGTTTTCCGATTTGGCCCACCGCTGGTGGGATCCTGAGAGTGAATTCCGCCCACTCCATCAGATCAACCCCTTGCGCTTGGCGTGGATCGATGAACTCGCTGCGTTGCAAGGCAAACACGTGCTCGACGTGGGCTGCGGTGGCGGCATTTTGAGCGACGCGATGGCGCGTTCGGGCGCGCAAGTGCTGGGGATTGATTTGGCCACCAAGTCGCTCAAAGTCGCCCAACTGCACGCCTTGGAAGCTCAAACGCCCCGAGTGAGCTATCGCGAGGTGAGCGTCGAAGCCTTGGCTGCCGAGCTGCCTGCCAGCTTTGATGTGGTCACCTGCATGGAAATGTTGGAACATGTGCCTGACCCTGCTTCGATCGTGCGGGCATGTTCTCAATTGGTCAAACCGGGGGGCTGGGTCTTTTTTTCGACCTTGAACCGCAACCCCAAGTCTTTTTTGTTTGCCATCGTGGGCGCCGAATATGTGTTGAACATGCTGCCACGTGGCACCCATGAGTACGCAAAGTTCATTCGCCCCAGTGAGTTGGCCAGTGCGTGCCGAAGTGCCGATCTGGAATGGCTACAAACGCGTGGCATGGAATACAACCCCTTGACCCGACGGTACTGGTTGAGCGCAGACACCAGCGTGAACTACCTGGTGGCAACCCAGAGGGCGGCCTGATGTTGAGCGACATTCGTGCCGTGCTGTTTGATTTGGATGGCACCTTGATTGACAGCGCACCCGATCTGGGGGACGCCGCAGACAAAATGCGAACCGATCGTGGACTGCCCTCATTGCCTGAAGCCTTGTACCGCCCGATGGCGGGGGCGGGCGCGCGCGGCATGCTCAAGGTGGCATTCGATATCACCCCTGAGCACCCAAGCTACGAAGCGTTTCGCGAAGAGTTTTTTGTGAACTATGAGCGTGCGATGACGGTGCGTACCTATATCTTTGATGGCGTGATTGATGTGATTGACGCCTTGCGTCAGCGTGACATGCCATGGGGCGTGGTGACCAATAAGATGGCGCGTTTCACAGACCCGCTGACGCAGGCCATGCCTTTGTTTTCATCGGCCTCGGCCATTGTGAGTGGGGACACCACGGCGCATGCCAAACCGCACCCTGCACCGATGTTTGAAGCTGCAAGACGTTTGGGGTTGTCGCCCGAGGTGTGTTTGTATGTCGGCGACGACGAGCGCGACATTGTGGCGGGACGCGCGGCAGGCATGCGCACTATGGCAGCGAGCTATGGGTATTTAGGCGAAAAAACAAATATTGCCAGCTGGGGTGCAGATTTACACATTGATTCGCCTTTGAACCTCTTGCAATGGCTGACAAAGGCCTAAAATAGATATCCTGGGGCTGCACTGGTTTCGACAT